>JALHOJ010000009.1 GCA_022843045.1 Phycisphaerales bacterium | reverse complement strand
ATGTCTCTGACGAGGGGGACGCTGACTGGAAGTACCAGTGGCTTGACAAGAAGATGGGCGCCGGCGACTACAACTACCGCCTGCTCAAGAACGGCGACACGTTCACGGTCGGCAACATCGAGTTCAAGGCCGTCCACACGCCCGGGCACACGCCCGAGCACCTCTGCTTCATGGTGACCGACCGTGGCGGCGGCGCGGACAAGCCCATGGGCGTGGCGACGGGTGACTTTGTGTTCGTCGGCGATCTCGGAAGGCCCGACCTGCTGGAGTCCGCCGCGGGGTTCGCGGGCAAGGCCGATCCCTCGGCCCATCGGCTCTATCAGACCGTGCGGAAGTTCATGGACTGGCCCGACTACTTGCAGGTGTGGCCCGCGCACGGCGCGGGGAGCGCGTGCGGCAAGGCGCTGGGTGCGGTGCCCCAGAGCACCGTTGGCTACGAGAAGATGTTCAACGCCTCGGTGCTGGCAGCCAAGACCGAGCAGGGGTTCGTTGACTTCATCCTCGACGCCCAGCCCGAGCCACCGCTCTATTTCGCGCGCATGAAGCGAGACAACAAGATGGGTCCGAGAGTGCTTGGCGGGGTTCCAACGCCACGCGAACTATCGGTGGACGACCTGAAGAAAGTCGTCGAGAAGAAGGCGATGGTCATTGACACCCGCTCGTGGGCGGCGTTCAAGCAGGGTCATCTTCCTGGGGCGTTGCACCTGCCGCTGAACAACACGTTCAACACCGATGCGGGCTCGCTGATTGGCGAGCACGATGTGATCCACCTCATCATCGAGCCGTCGCGCGTGGACGAGGCCGTGCGAGATCTGATCCGCGTGGGACTCGACAAGTTCTGCGGCTGGTACGACGCGAGCAAGCTCGATCAGTTCGTCGCGGCAGGCGGAACACTCGTGCCGACCGCTGAGGTCACAGTGGGCGAGGCCCGTGTCCTGCTCGACACGACCAAACCTTTCGTCCTCGACGTACGCCGCAAGACCGAGTTCGCCGAAGGGCACATCGCTGGAGCAACGAACATCGCGCACACGCGGCTGCTCTCTCGCCTAGACGAGGTGCCCAAGGACCGACACATTCTCGTCAACTGCCGCAGCGGAGCACGGTCGGCGCGGGCCTGCTCGCTCCTGCAACGCCACGGCTACGAAGTCACCAACCTCGCGGGCGGAATGCTCGCTTGGGAAGCGGCCAAGGTGCCGGTTGAACACTGAACCGCGGCCTCACGAGCGTGTGATGGCACAACCCACTCTCCCGAGGCCGCATGAGTCCACGACGCTTGTGCCAATCGCGGGCCTACACGTTGCAGAACTAGGGGTGGTCGCATGATTTGGGCGTGGATCGGAGCCGCGGCGGTCGGGCTTTCGCTGGGCCTTCTTGGCTCCGGCGGGGCGATTCTCACTGTGCCGATCCTGGTCTATCTCGTCGGGCACGACGAGAAGATCGCGATCGCCGAGTCGCTGGCGATCGTTGCTGCCATCGCCGTGGCCGGGGTCATCCGGGCCGCGATGCAGAAGCGGGTGGACTTTCGCAGCGCCGCACTCTTGGCCGTGCCCGGCATCGTCGGAACCTACGCAGGTGCTCACGCGGCCAAGTTCATCCCCGGCGCAGTGCAATTGGTGCTGCTCTCGGTGCTCATGCTGACAGCGGCGACACTCATGTTCAGGTCGCGCCCCGCGCAGCCTGCTTCGTCCAGCGAGTCGTCCTCATCTCCCGCAATCCCATCGCGCGGCCCGCTCTGGATGATCGCGCTGCAGGGCATCGGCCTCGGACTCGCCACGGGGCTGGTCGGCGTCGGCGGCGGTTTCCTCATCGTCCCCGTCCTCGTACTGCTGCGCAAACTCCCCATGCCCACCGCGGTCGGCACCAGTCTGGCGATCATCGCCGTCAACTCCACGACGGGATTCCTCAAGTACCTCTCGATGCTGGGCGATCAAACCGGGCCCGGCGGCGCGGTCCTGCACGTCGATTGGAACATCATCGGCGTCTTCATCGCCATCGGCATCGCGGGCAGCCTGATCGGAAACGCCCTGGCGGGCCGAATCAACCAGAACACGCTCAAGCGGATCTTTGCGGTCTTCCTGGTCGTGATGGCCGGGTACATCCTGGTCCGGCAGGCCCCACGCGTGATGCCGGGCGTCTTCGGCCCCCCCGCTTCCGTCGCCCCCGGCGCTTCTCCAAATGCTGAACCCGATCTGGAACCTTGAGCCGGCTGCTCGCCTCCAAAGAACGTCCACTTCGATCTGTCACCCTCGCCGCCCGGCATCGCGCCGCGCGGAACTCGCAAGGAACCACACATGACCTCGATCGCCACCACCAGCCCGACCAGCACCAAGACGACCGCGTCCACGCCCTCGGCGTCCGCGCCGTTCCAGGAGGCCACGCCCGCGCAACTCCGCCAGTGGCTGCGCACCGGCGAGGCGGTCCTCATCGACGTGCGCGAGCCCGACGAGTTCGCCCGCGAGCACATCGCCGGCGCCACGCTCCTCCCGCTCTCGCGCTTCGACCCCGCGCAGGCACTGTCAAAGGCCAAGCCGGGTCAGTGGATCGTGATGCAGTGCAAGAGCGGCCGCCGCTCCGCCGACGCCTGCCGCCTCGCCGCGCCGCTCGCGGCTTCGGGCCAGCCGGTCTTCACCCTCGCGGGCGGCATCGAGGCGTGGAAGAAAGACAATCTCCCCGTCGAACTCAACACCAAGGTCTCGGGCATCAGCGTGATGCGCCAGGTGCAACTGGTCATCGGCCTGTGCGTGCTCGCCGGATCCGCGCTGGCCTGGTTCGTCGACCCACGCCTGATCGCCATCCCCGCCTTCTTCGGCGCCGGCCTCACCTTCGCCGGCGCAAGCGGCACCTGCGCCCTGGCCACGATGATCGGATGGATGCCGTGGAACAAGACCGCCAAGAGCGGAGCGAGTTGCACGACCGGCTCGTGCGGGTGAGCGGCGGGCGGAGCTCTGCGGACCAACTAGGCATCCACGGCTATCGGCCGCGCCAGCCCGTAGACCGCGTGCGCAACGCGACGATTGAGTCGTCAGATGCGATCATCGGCCCGGCGCCAACCGTCAGGCGGCGGACAATCTTCTGTCGCCCGGGAACCTCACCTCCTCGGCACGCCTCTCAAGAGTGGGTGCGGCGTTGAGGCCGACGCCTTCGGCCTGGTTTGTCGCCAAGCAGCCTTCCGCCTTCTCCTCCCCTTTCCGGAGCAGCACCATGCAGCAATCCGCCACTGCCTTCTATGAATCCTGGCCCGCCAAGATGAACGCCATGAAAGCCGCGCCGGGCGGCGGCGACATCGGCAAGGCCTTTGGGCCGTTCTTTCAGGGGCTCATGAAGGACTCAACTCCCGACGGCGGCCTCGCCGTCAAGCACAAGGAGCTCATCGCGCTGGGCATCGGCATCGCCGTCCGCTGCGAGCCGTGCATCTTCACGCATGTCGAAAAGTGCCTGAAGGCAGGGGCGACGCCAAGAGAAGTAATGGACGCCGCGGGCGTTGCGGTCATGATGGGCGGCGGGCCGGTGTACACGTACACCACGATCGTCGCCGCCGCGCTGGAGCACTTCGCGGCCCACCCGATCGCGCACTGAGGTGCGCGTCAGGCACCGTGTCATTCGTTCTTCAAGACTCGTCCGTTCATTCAAGGAGTATCGTCCATGGGCAACTGCACCAACGTTGGAACCGCAGATCGCGCCGTCCGCGCTGTGATCGGCATCGTCGCACTCGTGCTCGCGTTCACCACGCTGGGCGTGATGGCGGGGGCGGCGTGGGGCATCGTCGCCGCCGTGGTCGGCGTCGTCATGCTCGGCACCGCCGCGCTGGGCATGTGCCCGGCGTACATGCCGTTCAAGATTTCGACGTGCAAGGTCGCTTCGAGATAGAAGTGGTTCCCACGGTCCGCGCTGCGTGCCGCCTTCGCTGAGCCCTTCAGGAGTCACCATAGCGATGCGGCGAGCAATCCCTGGCTCGAGGGCGCAGGTGAGCATGCCAACCTATCCAGCACGAATACCGACACCGCCCCAATGCGCTCAGACCCGGGGGAGCGAGCCACAGGCCACCTACGCGATGGCCCGAGGGCACATCGAACGGACCTTTATTTGCGTCTGGTTGCAGCATATTGGGAACCTCGCCCGACCTGGCCGGCTCTACCCATCCATGCACTCCCCCGTTGCTGCCGGAATCACGCCGCCCGCGCAGGTCCACGATGCCGGATCAGCAAGTGAATTGCCGAAGGTTTACGATGCTTTGATGCCTGACAACGCCGAGGCCGCGTTCCAACCCTTCAAGCACTTTGAGCACCGCGGCTGGCGGGCCGTTGCCGAGCGGTACGACGCCGCGTTCGTCGGCGCGACCGGCCAATCGATCGCGCCCATGCTGGATGCCATCGGTGCTGGTCCGGGCGTACGACTGCTCGATGTCGCGTGCGGGCCGGGCGACGCGACCGCCGCCGCCGCGGCCCGTGGGGCACGTGTGCTTGGCGTGGACTTCGCCGCCGAGATGGTCGCTTTGGCACAGCGCAAGTGGCCGGGCGTCGAGTTTCTGGAAGGCGACGCCGAGAAGCTTGCCCTGCCTGATGCATCGTTTGACGCGGTCATGATGAACTTCGGCGTGCTCCATTTGGCGAATCCAGATCGGGCGCTTGCGGAGTGCTTCCGAGTGGTGCGTCCCGGTGGACGCGTGGCGTTCACGGTGTGGGAGCCGCCGCCGCAGACCGTGCCCTTTGCCATCGTGCTGGAGGCGGTCGAGAAGCATGGCGTAGTCAACATCGGGGTGCCGCCCGGCCCGCCGATGTTCCGCTTCGCGGACTCTCACGAGGCCATGCGCGTGCTCAGCGATGTGGGGTTTACCAACGTCGGATTCAGGGCGCTGCCCATCACGCTCGCGCTTGCGGAGCCCGATGCTCTTTTCCAAGTCATGCTGGAGGCGGGTGTCCGCACGTCGGGCCTGCTCAAGGCCCAGACGCCCGCGGCGCTGGATGCCATCCGCGATCACATGAGTCAGAGGGTCACCGCCCACCGCATCCCGAACCACACCGATCCGCGATACCTCCTGCCCATGCCCGCAGTGCTCATCACAGCCACGAAGCCCGCGTGAGCCCGGTCTTCGGCGCCAAAGTCGAGGGGCTTATCCCAAAGTTCGCCGCCGATCAGGGCGACCGTGTCAAGGCGGGCGACAAGCTGGCCTCTGTTGAGGACACCGACTGCAAGCAGTAGGTTGACGGGCCGAGGCGGATGTGGCCGAGGCGATGGGATCGGCATGTGCAGCAGCGCCCTAAGACGAGATTGCTTTCAGAATCGCCTTCCGCACCCGCGCTGGCATCTCTCCATCCGCAAGCCGCGCACAGGTGTTCTGCGCGAGGTCCAGCTCCGCAAACACCGCCTGGCATCGCTCGCACACGATGGCTTGGCCAATCGGGAAGCCCCGCCCGTGGTCCATCGCGTCGAGTTTGGCCTTGAGCAGATCCAGGCAGACCTGCTTCTCGTACGTCGGTGCCTTCGCGGCCCGCTTGGGAATGCCGCGCCGCTCCACGATCGCCTTCCGCAACAGCAGCCGCGCCCGATGCACGCGGGTCTTCACGGTCTCGGGCTTGATGTTCAGCGCCTTGGCCACATCCTCAATCGAGAGCTCCAGCATCTCCTTGAGCACCAGCGGCACGCGGAAGTGCTCGGGCAGCGTCAGGATCGCATCATGCACCGCGCGAACCGACTCATGCTCGATCGCTTCGGCTAGAGGTCCGGTGCCGTCGCCCCCCCATCCATGCACGCCGCCGCTGGACGCGCCCTCCAAGTCCACGTTCCTTGTCTCATTCCACGGCATCAGTTGCGACACCGCGGGCATCCGCTTGTCGATGCCACCCTTGCGCCGCAGCCGGGCTTTGCATGAGCGTGCGGCGATGGCATAGAGCCACGTCCCGGGGTTGGCATCGCCTTTGAACGTGTGCCACTTGCGAAAGGCCTGCAGGAAAACCTCCTGCACCATGTCCTCGGCATCGGAGATGTTGCCGCACAGACGCGAGGCGAGACTGTACAGCTTGGGGCCGTGGAGTTCGACAAGTTGCGGGATCGCGATCGCGGCAGGGTCCTTTGCACGCGGCCCGTTACACGGCACCGTCGTCGCGGGAGTCTGTCTGGCAGTTCGCAGAATCCCAGGAGGACTTCTCACGAGTCAATTGTAGGAGTTTGAGTGCTCCACGCTCGACGTTCATTCAGGTCAGCCCATCGATGCTCGGGAACCGATTGCGCTGAGACAAGTGACAGTTGGGGTTGAAAGTTCAAATCCTCGCACCAGTCGGGCTCAAAACATGGAGTTCCGAGCACTTTGGCACGGGCGCTTGAACCGGCAGGACGTCGCGCAAGTCTCGCTGCCCACAACGAGAAAGCCCTTCGATGTGCTCATCGAAGGGCTTTACTCTGAAACAAGTCGGGGTGACAGGATTTGAACCTGCGACCTTTTCGTCCCGAACGAAACGCGCTACCAAGCTGCGCTACACCCCGATGGTGTAATCAGATTCTAGGCGGGAACGAAGCTGGTTTCCCTGATCAACTCCCCGCCGCCTCGCAGCACAATGCCCGCACCCGCGCGACATCGCGCTCGATCTGGCCCTTGAGGTGTTCCCAACTCGGGAACTTCACTTCATCCCGCACGAACGCGTGCAGTTCGACCCGAAGGTGCCAGCCATATTCCCCCACGCCCGGCAGGGGAGCCCACGCGCCGTTTCCGGCGGTCAAGTCGTCTCGAAGCACGTGCACTTCAGCGCGACGCTGCGATCCCGACACCGTTGGTCTGGCCCCCACCGCCACCGCCGCGCCGAAGGTTTCGCCGCTGGGCAGTATCGCTCGCCCGGCGTACACGCCGTCGAGCGGCAACATGCAGGGCGTCGCGAGGTTGCAGGTGGGAATGCCGATCGTGCGGCCTTTGCGATCGCCTTGCACGACGGTGCCTTCGAGTTCGTACCAGCGGCCCAGCACGCGAGCGGCGTCGCTCACGCGGCCGTTGGCGACCAGCCAGCGGATGAGCGAACTGCTCGCTCGCGCGATCTGGTGATCGCCCAGCGTCACTTCAACGCCAGGGATCACCTCGACGAGCGAGCCGTGTGACTTGGCGAACGCTTCAAGCGTGCGCACGTTGCCATCGCGGCCTTTGCCGTAGTGAAAGTCGGCACCTTCGACGATCAGGCCCGGCTCGTGGCGCTCGAAAACCCATGCAAGGAACTGATCGCCACTTTTCGCGAGCAGTTCGGCGGTTGGTTCGAGTCGTACCACCTCATCCGCGCCCGCCGCGAGCAGCAAGTCGCGTTTGCGCTCCCACGCCACGAGCCTCGCAGGTGCCGCTGCAGGCGCGAGTTGTGTCATCGGATGTGGATCAAACGCAAGCACGATCGCCTTACCGCCACGAGTTCGCGCGAACTCTTGGCATCGCGCGATGAGCGCGGCGTGGCCGATGTGGACGCCATCAAATGTGCCAATGGTGCACGCATTCCGCATACGAACCCCGAGCGTAAGCGAGTCGGGCCGAGGGGGTCTGAGCAGAACGACATGCAACCGGCAGTTCGCTCTGGCCTAGAAGGCCAGTGGACTCACGGGCTGGAAGCCCATGCCACGGCGTGAGTCATGGCCCAACGAATGCGTCTTGGACGGATGCGGGGGATTCGGTGCCTTCGAGGCGAACGGCCCGCTGGCGAGCGGCGTCTTGGCGAGTAAGGAGGGGCACCGCGCCCTGCTGCTGGCCTTGGGCTACTTGCTGCTGAATCTCCCGGAGCACTTCTTCAACGTCCGCAGGCAGCCAGATGTTGTCGCCTTCGTGCACGGGCGTGTTGAGCCAGACAGCCGAGCCGTCGAGGCGAAGCACTGTCTGGCCCGTGCCGGCGTGGTTCGCGGAGTTTTCGAGCGGATACACACGCTGCTTGGCGACGGCCCTGCGGATGACGGGCGAAGCATCGGCGAGCACAACGGTCGTTGCGGGCGACGCGCTGGCCATCTCCGCGTTGCCTGCAAAGGACGGGCGAGCGCGTCCGAACATGACAAAGTACGAGTACGACACGTTGGGCAGCGCGGGCCAGTCCATCGCGTCCTTGGCGACGGTGCGCGAGCACAGCGCGTTGCCGTCGCAGGCGAGTTGGTCGAGATTGGTGTAGTTGGACCTCGCGAGCGTGAAGAGGTTGGCGGAATTGGACTGAGCCGGGCTCTGGCCGACGTTCCACCACGGCTGGCCACCCATGCTCGCCGAGGCCATCGGCATCGAGCCGCGGAAGTCGCCTGCGTACGTGCCGAACGCGCTGGCGAGGCCGCCCAGGTTGCCCAGGCACGCTTGGCGGATCGAGTGCGAGCGATAGGTTGAGGCCATGGGCCAGATCACGCTCGTGGCAATCAGGAGGACCGCCGCGACGGAGATGATGTCGGCCCAGGCCAACGCGCTGCGGCGCGGGTTGGAGGGTTCAAAGCCGCGCGCCTCGCGGGCGCGCACCGCGCTCTGGAATGTGCGTTCAATCAGCAGTTGGCCGCCCGCGAGCGGGGCGGGCGCGTTGGCAGCGAGCTCGCCTATTGCGAGCAGTTGCGCGGCCCGGGGCCGCAGCGAACTGGTCACGCGCTGCGGATCAAACCCCGCCATGACCAGCGCTTCCATCGCGTCTTCATCGTCGGGGCTCAGCACAGCGTCGTCGTTGGACCCTTCGAGGGGATCAACTTGGGCTCCGTCATGAGTGCTGCCGGGCCCTCGCAAAACTCTCGCGAACGTGAGATCAATCAAGGCCGGGTTGAGTGTCGGGCCACCCACTTCGAGCAGCCGCATGATCGAGCCGACGCGTGCCAGTCGCTGCATGGCCGGGTCATGGGCCAGACTTGCGTCGCCTTCGTGCAACCCAGCGATCCCGCCTCGAGCCACCCACGCATCAACCGCGAGTTGGTCTTGCTCGCTCAGTGCAACATCATCGTGGCTGCGTTGGGCGTGCGGATCGGCGGGTTGGTGGTGTTGATCTGCCATACTTGTGGAGTCGATTCCGTGCGAAGCTTGCGTCGCCGCGCGTTGCTCTTGCCCGACCTACTGCCCCTACCTCTCACCCCTACCTCTCGCCTCTACCTATCGCCCCGTCCCATCGCCCCCGTCTTGTGCCGCGTCGCCGTTGTGTTCGTCCGGCTCATCCGCTTCGCTTTGTTCGTCTGCGATGCCCTGCTGCTGCTTCCATGCCTTTCCAAACCCCGCCACCGCCGCGTGCAGTCTGCTCTTGACAGTCCCCAACGGAATCCCAAGGTCCTCGGCGATCTGGGCGTAGCTGAGTCGCTGGAAGTACGCCAGGAGCAGAATCTCCCGCAGCGTGGGCGACAGGGTCGCCAGAGCCCGTTGCACTTGGTTGTTGAGTTCCGACTGGTCGAGCCGCGCATTGGGAGCAGGAACACGTACCTCCATCAGGTCTATGAACGCCGCGCCCCCGTCCTCGCCCCCCGCGCCTGCCCCAGTTCCCCCAGAAACCGGAGCGGACAATTCGAGCATGCGTCGACGACCCTTCCTACGCAAGTAGTCCCGCGCCTTGTTCGCTGCGATTGTGAAAAGCCAGGGCCGAAAACGGCGAGTGGCGTCAAATGTGCCTGCGGACACGTGGATCTGGAGGAACGTTTCCTGGAAAACATCCTCCGCCCCTGCCTGGTCCCCCACCAATCGATACAAGAACCGCAGCAGGTCGACATGATGCCGCTCGATCAGCGTCCGCAAGCAGGCGTTATCGCCCTTGCGGTATCGCTCAAAGAGAGCCTCGTCGGAGATCGGTGGCTGTGGTTGGGGCACGCTGGCGGAATTGGACTGTCGGAACTATCGGCACCGCAGGGTGTTGGAACGGTTCCGATCCCCGCTACGACGAACGAGTGGAAGGGCCAGCGTAGACCGCTTCGCCCACGGTGCGATCGAAGGTGATCCCCGACGAACCAAAGCGAGCCAGCCCCTCGGCGCGAAGCCGCGGGGCATGATCCCGCACATACGCATCAAACGCGGCCCGGTTCGCAAACGTGTAGCGTGCCTGGACCCGGGGCGAGCCTTCACCATCTAATAGGATGACTTCGCCAGATGTGGCCCCGGCGGCGATGACGTCTGCGATATGGCCGTGACCGGCGGTTCCGCCCGTGAGCCAAGCGACGTACTCGTCGCGGACCGAAAGCGAAGGCAGCGTCGCGGTCACGGCGTAGTGAAAGGATGCGGCGGGCGGCATGATCGAGCGTACCACCTTGAATTGCACCGCGGAGGTCGCGGAGAGCGCGGAGGGGAAGAAGATTGGCCGCGGATCTTCGCGGATGAACTCAGATATGTAGACGGGGCTTTGCCTTGATCCGTGCCTCCCCGCAAAAATCTGCGGCCCCTCTTTCTGTCTTCTCCGCGCCCTCCGCGTCCGCTGCGGTGATTCACTTTTCCCGATCACCCCGCAATCAAACCGAAACTCCTTCGTTGGGGTCCTGTTGGCCTCGTATCGGGATGCCCCCAAGGCATGAGCACCAGCGATTCGAATTCGCCCACGTCGGAAAGCGTCCAGGAAGCCCGCGTCACCGCGCTTCTGGTCCGAGCGGCGTCGCGCGATCAGGCCGCCTGGCGCGAGTTGATCGGGTTGTACGGCCCGCGAGTCTTTGCGATGGCCAACAGTCGCTGCCGCAACGACCATATCGCTGAGGAGATCACCCAGGGCGTGTTCGCCACCGTCTGCACCAAACTCGGCACGGGCGAATACGAGGAGAAAGGTCGGTTCGAATCCTGGCTCTTCCGAATCACGATGAACCGCGTCCGCGACCTGGTCCGCCAGCGCCAACGAACGCAACGCATCCTGGGCAACCAACTTCCCGCCGAGGATGACCTCGACGCCGCGGCGAAAACCGCTCCGATAGATGATTACCGCTCCCAGCACCTCGCCCGCCTGCGTGCGACCCTCGACCAACTCCCCGAAGCCGACCGCGAGATCATCGAACTCCGCCACCATGGTGGCCTCTCCTTCAAGCAGATGAGTGATCTGTTAGGGGAGCCTCTCGGCACCCTGCTCGCACGCCATCACCGAGCGATCCAGAAACTCCGAGAAATGCTCGCTGACGTCGGCATCGAACTGGCCGGCGACCAATCCCCCGCGTCGCCCGCACAAACGGCAGGATCGCCCCAGTCCGCGCGACCACCCCCGCCCCGACCCCGCCCCACCTGACAAAAACCGCCTCGCGACTCCCGATTCTGATTCCTTGCCCACAATACCCGCGCGACTGAGGCGTTGGGCACCTTGAAGGAAGGCCCGTATGAACACGTTTGATCCCAACACGAACTTGAACTTCCAGTCGGGCGGACTCCCTGCGGAAGATGTCGCCTTGGATCAATTGATGGCTCACCTCGGCAAGACAGAGCAATCGCTCGCGACCAACGCGATGCTCGATCGCATTGCGCTTGCATCATGGAACGCACCCGCGGTGCAGCGCGAGCCAGACGTGCTGCCATTCGCAGCGCACAATGTCGGCCAAGGCGGAACCACGGCGGTGAAAGGAACGCCGTGGTTCTCGCCCCTGCGGATGGCCGCGGCGGTCGCGATCATCGGGACCATCGCCGCTGGCATCATCGCATCTCGGAGCGGTTCGAACCCCGCGTCGCCCGCTCAGCCAGGCGACCGCGTCGCCCAAGCGACCAAGCCCGTGGACCCCAACGACGCCGACCTCGCTCTCATCGATGCGCTGTGGGCCGAGTCCTCTTCGGAAGAACTCTGGGCCGACGCGTCTGACGTCAGCACCAGCACCGACATCTCTCTGGACGACCTGCTGGGCGGCGGCAGCACCGACAGCATGCAAGGGGGTGCGATGTGATGAAGCCAATCGTGGGCTCGGGAACGCATCGTTTTCGTATGACAACCGCCGCGCTCGTGCTTGGTACGCTGGTGGCTTCCGCCGGGCTCGCCATCGCGCAGCCTCCGAGCGGCGAACCCGCGCCTGCAGCCTCTTCGGAACGCGAGCAGCGCATACGCGAGGCGCTGCGCCGCAGCCTTGATGACGCGAAGCGATTCCAGGAGCAACTCGAAGCCGCAGTCAAGGCCATCGAATCGGGCGAGCGTCCCGCCGCCGTCGTCGAGCGCATGGACCCATTGACCCGGCGCTTCAT
The DNA here is from genome assembly GCA_022843045.1 of Phycisphaerales bacterium. Lineage (GTDB taxonomy): Bacteria > Planctomycetota > Phycisphaerae > Phycisphaerales > UBA1924 > BJHL01. The sequence goes on along the minus strand of JALHOJ010000009.1, from coordinate 66,805 downwards.
GATGGCCGACAATCTCCGCCGACTAGGCGGCGATGATGGCGAACAGCGGATGCCGGGCGATCGACTTCGCGAACGTCGCGACGGGCAGCGCGAGGGTGGCCCACGCGAAGGTCCTGATCGGGGCCCGGAACGAAATCTGGATCGCGGCCCTGCCGATGGCCCTCCGGGCCCGCGTGGCCCGCTGCAAATGTCGCCCGCCGAGGCCGAGCGCACGCTCGAGAACCTCCGCAAGGAACTGCCCGACGTTGCCAACGCGCTGGACGAACTCCGCAAGGAGTCGCCCCGCATGGCCGAAGGCATGACGCGCCGCCTCGCGCCGCGGTTCCGCGACGCGATGGAACTGCGGGAGCGCGAACCCGAACTGTTTCGCTTGCGCGTCGAGGAAATTCGCTCGGGCGTGGGCGTGCTCCGCGCGATTCGCTCGTATCGCGCCGCTCAGGAACTCCCCGAAACCGACGCGGGCAAGACCCAGCGCGTGACCGACGCCACGACGCAGGTCCGCAGCGCGGTCGCCGCCGCTCTTGATCAGCGCCTCGCGATCCAGGAGTACGAAACCAAGCGATTGGAGCGCCGGCTTGAGCAACTCAAGCGTGAGCTCGCCGAGCGCCGCGAGCGCAAAGACGAGGCAGTCACCAAGATGGTCGAACGCGTGCAGGAGGGCGAGATGCCGGGCGGTCTGTTTGGTGATTCGGGGCCGAAGGGGCCGGATGGGCCTCGTCCGGATCGCGAACCGCGGTAGTCGCACCAATTCTGGCTTCGTACGTGAGCTATTGGTTCAAGGGCTCCATTTCCTCCCTTCGGCGCGACTGCGCTCTGCAGCCTTACGACGTCGTTCCTCGCTAGCGCGACGCTCTGCTTCGGCACACGCCGATACGAAGGCCCGGATATCCGGAAAGTGCCGCTCAATGTCAACCCAGACTCGAAGTTCTTCGTCTGGCCGATACAGCCACAGTTTGGCTTCTGGCACAGACGTTTCGAGCACAACTCTACCGAACTCATAATCGGTGCCAACGCAAACGCAGGAGTCAGTGAAGCGGCGCGGCGGAAACTCACCTCGCCAATGTGAAAACTGCAGACCTAACCAGTGCTTCCGAGCATGCTGCGTTTCGCTCTTGATGTGCTCGACATCGCCGTACAAGTTCATCGGCAGCCAGCGTTCTCCCAGGTCATCTTGGGGTCCGAGCAACCGGGCTTCCTTCACTAACTCGCAGTACCACTCCGGCCACTCTATCTCAAGGGCTTCTCCAAGTTGCTGGAGCGACTCGGGTGTCAAATCGCTTGACTGAGGCTGATTGCGCTCTGACATCGGCCAGTACTCCATCAGCTGAGGCGCTTTCGACTTTCGCCTCGCGAACGTGGCGGACCTCGTGGATGGTAGCTGAATAGCCGAGCCGCTCGGCTATACTCGCAATCACTCGTTCCGTACACCCCCGGTCCCAGCTGTCCACTGGGCCATCGGAGTCCATGAGATGCTCATTCGTACCCACACCTGCGGTCAGCTGCGCACCGAACACGTTGGTCAAACCGTCCGCCTTTCCGGATGGGTCAACAGCTACCGCGACCACGGCGAACTGATCTTCATCGACCTGCGTGACCGCTTCGGTCTCACGCAGTTGGTCTTTGATCCAGAGTCCGGCATCGCCCGCGACATCATGGACAACGCCGACAAGCTCCGCAACGAGGACGTCCTCGCCATCGAGGGCACCGTGCGCACCCGCATTGGCGGCGAGAACCCCAAGCTCGCAACCGGCAAGGTCGAGGTCGTCGTCACGAAGCTGGAGGTCCTCAACAAGACCGCCAACCCGCCCTTCCTCCCCGAAGACCCCACCGCCGACGGCAAGATCACGCTGCCCAACGAAGAACTTCGCCTCACAAACCGGTACATCGACCTGCGCCGCCCCAGCATGCAGCGCACGCTCGCCACACGCCACAAGCTCTACCAGACCACGCGCCGCTACTTCGACGAAAACGGCTTCCTCGAAATCGAAACCCCCGTGCTGTACAAGAGCACGCCCGAAGGCGCACGCGAATTCCTCGTCCCCAATCGACACATTCCGGGCACGTTCTACGCCCTGCCCCAATCGCCCCAGCTCTTCAAGCAGATCCTCATGGTCAGCGGCTGCGACCGCTACATGCAGATCTGCCGCTGCTTCCGCGACGAAGACCCGCGTGCCGACCGCCAGTCCGAATTCACGCAGATCGACTTGGAAATGTCGTTCGTGCGTCGCGACCAGATCATGGAGATGATGGAGGGCTTCGTCCGCCGCCTGTGGAAGGACCTAACCGGCTTTGACGTGCCGCCCATTCAGCGGATGGACTATCGCACCGCGATGGAGGATTACGGCATCGACCGCCCCGACACGCGCTACGACCTGCGGATCAAGGACATCAGCGAGTTCGCAAGCAAGCTCGACTTTGGCGTCTTCAAGACCGTGCTCGAAAAGGGCAAGGACCGCCCCAAGTTCTACAGCAAGAAGGGTGTGGTCAAGGCTCTTCGCGTCCCGGGCGGTGCGGAGAAACTCACCCGCAAGATCACCGACGGCTACACCGAGTTCGCCAAGGGCTTCGGGGCCGGCGGGGTCGCAGTCGTCAAGGTCATCAAGGGTGAGGACGGCTCGCCCAAGCTCGACACGGGCATCGCCAAGTTCCTCGAGCCCCTCAAGGGCGAATTCCTCGCTCTACTTGGCTGCCAGATCGGCGACACCGTCCTGTTCGTCGCCGACACCTACAGCATCGCGACCAAAGCCATCGGCGAACTGCGCCAGAAGGTCGCGCGCGATATGGGCATCGTGCCCAAGCCCGGCGCGGAGGGCGGCCCCTGGAACTTCCTGTGGGTCGTGGACTTCCCCATGTTCGAAAAGAACAAGGACACGGGCAAGTGGGTCGCCATGCACCATCCATTCACCAGCCCGCGCGACGACCAGATGCAGGCGTTCCTTAATGCCGATACCGACGATGAAGTCACAATCGAAGGCATCGTCAGCGCCGGCTACGACATCGTGCTCAATGGCCAGGAAATCGCTGGCGGCAGCGTCCGCATCCACGACCAAGCCGTGCAGAGCAAGGTCTTCAAGCTGCTGGGCATGACCCCCGAGCAGGCCAAGGAGAAGTTCAGCTTCCTGCTGGAGGCGTTGTCTTATGGGGCCCCGCCCCACGCCGGCATCGCCTTTGGCCTGGACCGCCTGGTCATGAACTTCGTCGGCACCGACAACATCCGCGACGTCATCGCCTTCCCCAAGACCCAGATCGGCAGCGACCTGATGACCAAGGCTCCCAGCTTTGTACCTCCGGAACAGCTCAAGGAAGTCCACGTCGCGAGCATTGTGCCGCCCGCCGCAACCCCCAAGGCCTGAGAACCACAGCAGTCCTACGGGCCCCGGGCGCAAGTCTGGGCGGATGCCGCACGCCCCCATCGCGCCATCAATCACTGACCGTTCTATACTCCCCGTTCCCCGACGCACCGGAGGCCCGTGGCCCGTCGGGGACGTTGCCCAAGACCTGGCATGATCGCCAGGGCGTACCTGCCGAAGCGCAGCCGCGATCCCTGGGCAACGAACCATTTGGCCCGCCTCACTGGTCCCGCACCGAAAGTCCCACATGACCTCCTCGCCCGAAAACGTCACCTCCAACGAACTCTCCCCCGAAATCAACGCCGAGATCGACGCGGCGATGAAGGACATGGAGGCCGCGGGGGCGGCGGCCGCGGCGCAGAAGGCCGCAGCGCCCAGCAAGCCCGCCGCGATCCGCGGGCCGCGCGTGGTGCAAGCGGGCCGCGAGCACCGCCATGGCAAGGTCGTGAGCGTTGGCCCGACCGACATCTTCATTGAGTTTGGCCCCAAAGAACTGGGCGTGCTGCCCCGGGTGCAGTTCCCGGACGAGACGCAGTTGCCGGTGGTGGGCGCGGACTTTGAAGTCGTGATCGACAAGTTTGAGGCAGCCGAAGGCTTGTTCATCTGCTCGCGTCCCGGCTCGGTCCAGAAGGCCGATTGGGAGATGCTCGAAGTCGGGCAGGTGGTGGAGGCCAAGGTCACGGGCGTCGCAAAGGGCAAGGACGCGAAGCAAGTGGGCCTGGAGCTCGAAGTCGCCGGTCACAAGGCCTTCATGCCCGCCAGCCAGATCGGCTTTGATCGCATCGAAGACCTGTCCGTGTTCGTGGGCGAGCGCCTCAAGTGCGCGATCTCGCGCGTGGACCGCATGGGCCGCGGCAACATCGTGCTCAGCCGCCGCGACATCCTCGCGCAGGACCGCAAGGAACAGGCCGAGAAGATCATCGCGAACCTGACCGAAGGCCAGACGGTCGAGGGCGTCGTCCGCAAGATCATGCCCTTCGGCGCGTTCGTCGACATCGGCGGCATCGACGGCTTGATCCACTTCAGCGACTTGACGTTTGACCGAATCGGCTTCGGCGAGAAGGCCATCTCCAAGTACGTGCAGGAAGGCCAGAAGCTCAACGTCAAGGTGCTCAAGATCGATCGCGACGAAGAGAACCCAGGCTCCAAGCCCAAGATCGGCTTGGGCTTGAAGCAGGTCGCGGGCGATCCGTTCGCCACGGCGACGGGCGAACTGGTCGAAGGCAGCGAAGTCAACGGCAAGGTCACGAAGATTGCCGAGTTCGGCGCGTTCGTCGAGATCGGGCCGGGCGTCGAGGGCCTCGTGCACATCAGCGAGATCGACTACAAGCGCATCGCCCGCGTCGAAGACGCGCTGAAGGTCGACGAGATCATCCGCGCCAAGGTCATCAAGCTCGACAAGGCCAACCGCCGCATCAGCCTGTCCATCAAGGCCCTCAAGCCCGTGCCCGAAGCGCCGGCGGGTGCTGGCGGCCCCGGCAAGGGCGGCAAGGACAAGTTTGGCAAGGACAAGTTCGGTGGCCGCACCGCCGAGGAAATCATGAAGGAAACCCCCGCGCTGCGTCGCCAGCGCGAGAAGTTCAAGCAGTTCCAGTTCAAGGGCGGCCTGAGCTAAGCAGGGATTCGATCGATGCACGCCGACAGCGGGTCCACCGGGGCCCGCTGTTTTTCATTGGCCACGTGATGTACTCAGCAAACCCCGACGCTCTTCATCGCCGCCACAAAGCCTCGTCCCGCTTCGTACTTCTGGTGCCAGCGATCCAGCATGGTCTTCGCGTTCGCGGCGAATCGCGGATAGTGGGCAGGGTCGGTGACCTTGAGCAACGCATCGCCCATCGTTCGCACGTCCCCCACTGCGACCTTGAATCCGTTGTCGTCATCACGCACGAGGTCCGCCGCGCTGCCGGTGACGTCGGTGGCGACGATTGGTACGCCCGCCGCGGCCGCTTCCTGGATGACCATGCCCCACGGCTCGTAGCCCGCAGGATGGAGAAACAGGTGGGTGTCCTTGAAGAGGCTCATCACGCGATCGGGCTCGGCAATCATGCCCAGGAACTTGACGCGCGAGCGGAGGTGGCTGGGAACGCGGGCTTCGAGGTTGGCCCGCTCGGGGCCGTCGCCCGCGACGACCAGATCCCACTCGGGCCGCTTCTGAGCGATGGACAGAAACGCGTCGATCGCGTCGTGGAATCGCTTGAAGGATCGAAGCCGACCTGAGCACAGAATTCGCTTGCGATCATCCGTAAAGCCTGTCCACGCGCGCTGCTTCTCGCGTTCGCCGTTGCAAAGTGGTGTCGCAAGTTGCGGGTCAACCTCAAACGTGACGACGAACGAGCGATCCGGCTTGGCGCCGTAGCGCTCAAAGTACTTCTCACCCAGCGAGCCCACGGGCATCACGCCATCGCACGCCCGCACCAGGGCGCCCACAGTCGCCTTCTTCGCGATGCGATGCACCAGTTGTCCGTTCGTGTCGCCTGCGAGATTCGAATCTCCCGCCAGAAAGACCGGTATCCCCTTCGCCTTCGCCCACAGCATGACCATCCAGCATTCGGCCTGGATGTACCCGTTGATCACCACCGCCCGTATGTCGTGCTCGCGCAGCACATCCAGCACGCGCCGCCCCTTGGGCACGCACTTGAAGGGGCTTGGCAGTCCATCCGGCACCGTCTCGCCAGGTCCCAGCAGCACGCCGCCAAACTTCGAAACATCAGGCAAGGGCCAGGGGATGTTGTTGAACTCGTACAGCAGCGGCACGACCAGTCGCAGGTTGTGCTCGCGCAGGGCTTCTTCGATCCGTAAATATTGATAAAAGCGATAGGGTGCCATCGCGTTCACGATGACTGCCACGGTGCGTGCCGTGCCTGCCGAGTTTGTGCTCGCTGTGGAATTCATCTGCAACCTCGGGCTGACAACCCAAGTCCATCCGCACCGAAACCCTGGATCATCCATCTATCGGCGACAGAACCGACAGATCCGCCTTCATCGCCAACGCGGCCCGCCGCACCGCGTCGGTCCACGCCTCGCCGGTTCCCAAAGCAGCCCCCTCAAGCTTGGGAAAAATGATGCTCCGGCTGGCGTTCACGATGATACCAGAAGTTGCAAGCGTTTTCGGGGCCGATCGGAGCATTGATCGCAAATCTTCGGTTGTTCCCCCTTGGGCCCCATAACCAGGGACCAAGAACATCCTATCGGGCATCCGGCGACGCAGCGCCGCCGCGTCCGAGGCCTTCGTCGCCCCCACTACGCACCCAACCCCGGGCAGCGACTGCACAATGTCGGCCATCATCTCCGCGACGGTGCGACCATCGGCGAGTTTCGGTCCCTGCACGACATCACTATCCGGGTTGCTGGTGCGCACCAACGCGAAGACTCCAAGCCCCGCGTCCAGATACGGTTGGATCGTGCTTGGGCCCAAGTACCCATTGACGGTGATCGCATCTGCCCCGACGTGCGCCGCGGCGGCCGCGTAGTGGTTCGCCGAGATGCCGATGTCGCCTCGCTTGGCGTCCAGCAGCACGAGCAGGCCGCGAGAGCGTGCGTGGGCGACGGCTTCTTCGAGGACCGCGACGCCCTTGCTGCCGAATCGCTCGAAGCAGGCGGACTGGGGCTTGAGCAGCGCGGCGACGTCTGCGGTTGCGTCGATCACGCCCCGGCAGAACTCGGCGATGGCGCGAAGCGGCTCGTGATGGCGGGCGCGGACGTCCGCGGGAATCTGTTCGAGCACAGGATCAAGCCCGACACACACGAGCGATTGCTTGCTGTCGATGGCATGAGCCAGTCGCTCCTGAAAGTTGGCCATGGCCCAGCGTAGACGCTGTACGATTGCGCGATGGACGCACCTGCTCCCGCCCCCGGCCCCGCCCCCGCCCGCCTCGACCTCAAGAAGGATCGCGGTCTCACCGTCGAGTGGGCCGACGGCAGCACGTCCTATTACTCCATCTCATACCTCCGCAAAATGAGCCCAAGCGCTGACATGCGAGAACTGCGCGAGCAGATGAAGAAGAATCCGCTCACGGTGCTGCCCGCGCGCGGCTCATCGGGCGAACTCAAGGCGACGCACGCGGAGTTGGTGGGCAACTACGCGATCAAGATTCGCTTCAGCGACGGGCACGACACGGGGATCTTCTCGTGGGAATACCTGCGCGAGATCGATCCCGAGGCACCCAAGCGCGAGGCGGGCAGCCCCTGAATTCCCTGTCACGATGCTCGCGTCTGCGGGTCGCAATTTCGCACGAGCAAACGAGAATCACCGCGTGTCGTGTCGCCTGTAGCGGCTGTTCGCGTGGCACGATCTTTCACGGACAAGATTGGGTGGATGCCGTGTACTTGGGTTGGGTGAACTCTCCCGCAATCCGATGATTTGTCCTGCATGGAACGCTCGAGATCCGGCACGCAATTTCGGTTTTCGGACGCTGGCCTCTGGCCGCGCACACCGCTTGGCGATTGGGCCATGCGCGGGGCCGGGTCGATGATCGCCGGAGTGCTGCGCGGGGTTGAAGTCGTGCAGGACGTCGCGCTCGAAATGGGCCTGGACGTCGCGCAGAACCTGAACATGCACGATCACGAGGCGATCGCGAAGTGGCTGGTGGGTCGTGGTTGGCCCGCGCGCCCGCTGCAGATTGGGATTCTCGACCCCGAGGGTTGGGGCGCATCGATCATGGAGGCACCGGGGGTGCTGACGATTGACTGGGTTGCGCTCAACGAAGTCGAAGTTGAGCAGGGCGACCTCCCCGAGGCACTCGACGCGGTGGTGGCGTGCTTTCCGGATGGGCGACTGTGCGTGCGCGTGTTCGAGCACGAGGGCAAGTCCGCGGCGTGGTTTGACTGGGCGTCCGAACGGCCTCGCAGCTATCCGGGCACATTTCCGATGCGCGTTGACTGCTCGCAACTCACCATCGAATCACGGGTGCCGGGATTGTCGCCCGACTCGCGGCTGTCGCGATTGCTGATCGAGGCCGCCTCGCTGCTGGCACGGCATCCGGCACGGGTACAGGTCAAAGACTCGCTCGCTGGGCGTTTGCCGACTGGTGCGCAGGCTGACGTGACCGGCGTCATGTATCCACAGCATCGCCAGCACGAAGCGGCGGACCCGCTCGCGCCGGTGGTTCGTCAATTGGTCGAACTGATGGGTCCGTGGGAACTCAGCGAGTTGCGCAGCCCCGCGGGAAAGATTGCGGCGCGATTGATGAGCGCGTGGGCGGCCTCCGCAGCGTCGGATCGCGTCGAGCCGACATTGCGTCGGATCGCGGCTGACATGGCCGGTTCGGTGATCGACGATGAAGTTGAAGTGCTGTTGCGAGTAGGCGCGGTGCGGATGGCAGACGGGGACGCCGTCGCCGGGCTGTACGCGCTGGAGTGCGCCGCCACCATGCTTGCGGGCACGACCCTTCAGAATCCGCCAGACCAAGTGCTGTTCCTGCTGAGCGAACTAGGCGGCGTACGACATGATCCGTACGCGATCGGACGGATCGCGGGCGGTCTGGTGCTGTTGGGCGCGACCACGCCTTGCGAACGGTTCCCGCACCTGCGCGATGACATCCTCGACGAGATGCAGCACTCGGGCGCGCTCATCGACCTCGAGCAGGATCAGTTGGTCATCCTGCGGACGCTCGCGATGCTCGAGCGGGTACTGGGTGTGGTGCCCAGGGCGCAGCAGATCGTGGATAAGCACGCCGAGGATGAAGTTGAGAACTCTGGACCAGGGCTGACGTGGTCGATGATGCCCCACATCTCACGCGACGAGCAGCCTAAGTCGAGGATGCCAGTGAGGGTTGAGGAGCCCGAGGCGTGGACGCCCGATCTGCCGCCGATTGCGAATATTGAGCCGGCTGCGATGCCACACGGCAGTGTCAAACGTGTCGTGCGCTCGAAGTCGCGGGCGAAGGCAACCAAGGCAGTTCGCAAGGCTAGTGCGTCAAAGAAGAAAGCGGCCAAGCAGCCCAAGCGGCGTGTCCGCGAAGCTGAGAAACGCAAGAACGTCGTTGGAAAGATTGAGAAGCCCGATGCGGCGAAGTCAAATCGGCGTGGTCGGAAGGCGGCCTAAGGCAATCGAACCAGGCCTTCATCCAGCCACATCAAGCCGATGCTCATCGTCGGGCAGCTTTTTGCCTGCGTGGTTGTAGTCCTGCGCATGCTGCTGATGATCCTCGCGGGCATTCTCCTGCGAGTTGTCCTCGAGGGGCCGCACCGCCTGCGACTTGTCCACCGCTTCCGCCCCGACGATCACCTCGTCTTCGTCGCGGGTCGGCGCACCGGGCTTCTTGGTCAGGTTTCGGAGGATCGCCGGGTTCGCGATACGACTGGCGGACGCGGCTCCCGCGGCGGCCTGCACGCTGCTGGGAGGGAGGATGGGCATACCACGGTTTCGGAGGGGACGATGGGGCGCGATGAATTTTGCCTAGACTCGCGGCGAATGGAAACCCTCAAGAAGCTGATCAAGGACGTGCCCGATTTCCCCAAGCCGGGCATTGTCTACAAGGACTTCACCCCGTTGCTGGCTGATCCAGCTGGCCTTGCGCTGGCGGTGGAACTGATGGCGAACCCGTATCGGGGCGTCGGCGTCGATGTAGTGGTCGGGGCTGAGTCCCGCGGGTTTATCTTCGGGATCGCGGTGGCCCAGTCGCTCTCGGCGGGGTTTGTGCCCGTTCGCAAGGCCGGGAAGCTGCCCCGGGCGGTCAAGGGCGTGCAGTACGCGCTGGAGTATGGCACGGATCGGCTGGAAATGCACTCCGATGCGCTGGTGGGCAAGCAGCGGGTGCTGCTGGTGGACGACCTGCTCGCGACGGGCGGAACGCTGGAAGCGTGCGCTCGCCTGGTGCACGAAGCGGCACCACAGGCAACGCTCGTCGGTGCGTCGGTGCTGATCGAACTGGGCGCATTGGGCGGGATTCGCAAGCTTGGGCATTGCGGGCGGGTGCATTCGGTCATCAAGTACTGAAATAGTGCGAACGCGCGAAAGTGAAGGGGGGGAGCGATAGTCGCGCGCCCGCGGTCTGTTGCGGGGCGGGGCGGGTAATGGGCCGATACGATGGGGTATGGCTCGTCCGCTTGGTCCTTCGATTGCACCGATCTTCCTTCGCATCGCACTGGGGGTGACGTTCCTGTGGGCGGGCATCGGGAAGATGGAAGCCACGATGACCGTGAAGGGGGAGCAGGCGGCGACGCTTGCGACGATGGGCGTAGAGCGGATTCGCGATGAGGCCCCGCCCAGGAAGACGCGACGACCTACGACACCAGAGCCTGCGCCGGCGACGACCGCGCCCCCCGAGTCGACCGAAACGCCAATCAACCCGGCGACCACCGTCACCCCCGCACCGATGGGTCCGCCCGAACCGGTGCCTGCACCCGAGGCGAAGCCAGAGGCCAAGCCAAGCGAGCCGACGCAAAGTCCCAATGGCCCCAAACCGGATGCTCCGAAACCAGATGCGCCCAAGCCCGCCGATCCCGCGCCCGTGCCGCAGCCGCCTCGTGCGTCCGGCGCGCTCGCGGTGCCGATGCTCGCGCAGATGACTGCGCCGTCGATCAGCCCCGGGGCTGGCACGCCCGATCCCAATCGCGTGTATCAAGCCGCGGAGTTTCCGGATGAGATCGAGATTCCACGGGTGTATGGCTTGGCGCTGCTGCTGCACAAGGCGGCGAATCCGCCCGCGTCGGCGGACCCGGCGTCGGCGAGCCAGATGATGCGGCTGTGGCCTCAGAGCATTGGCAAGGGCATGTGGCCCGTTCGGCTGGCGTGGATGGTGGCGATCACGGAAGTGGTCGCGGGGCTGTTTGTGCTGGTGGGATTGCTGACTCGCGCGAGCGCGATTGCGCTGGCGGGCACGATGCTGGGAGCGATCTGGCTCACGGAGATCGGCCCGGCGATGCAGGCGGGGTCGACTGTGCTGGGCATCCTACCCGATCGTGATCCGTTCAGCGTGGACGCATGGCGTCCGCTCCTGTGGCAGTTGTCGCTGTTCATGGGGGCGATGGCGCTGGTGGTGTTGGGGTCGGGCGCGCTGGGGTTTGATCGCAAGCTCTTCCCGCCGCCGCCGCCCGCGCCGCCGCCGCCGAGGCCGATGATGTAGGACCGGGCCGCGCTCGTTCCATGGCCACAAGGCCCCAGAATCGGCCCGTACGCGTTTGCCTGCGGGGGCGTTTATCGGCTTGCACGCAACTTTCAGCACGTCTGCGATTGCATCCGACAATACTGTTGAGCAGTGCTGGTAACGACGCGACATCGCGAACATGAAGCGACCGTGCGCACGATCAAGTGGGCGGGGCTGGTGTCGCTCGCGCTGCACTGTTCTGTGGTTGCGATGATCGGATTGTCTTCAGGGCTGCGCGGACAGATCGCGCCCTTGACAGACGTCGCGGCGGAAACGTCGCTGCAGTTCACGTTCGCGGAGCCGACGCCGCCGCAGGTTGAGACGCCGCCCAGCGAGCCGGTGGTGCAGGCCGTCGAGCCGCAGGCAGTCGCACCGACGCCGGAAGTTGCGCTGCCCGCACGAGATGATGTATTTGGGAAGATGGTGGAGGTACTGCCGCCGCCACCGACGGATGAGGCGCCGGTCGCCGAGATTCCGCCCGCGACCAATCCTGCGAAGTGGGTCGAAGCTCCACCTCCCCCACCGCCGCCCAGCGAACCGGTCGCTTCGTTCGCGGGGGTCGAGGCTCGGCCGGCCCGGCGGATCGTGTACTTGATTGACGGTTCGGGATCGATGGCGGCGAGCCTGAACTTTGTGAAGTCCGAACTCGCGTCGTCGGTGGCGAGGTTGTCGAACGATCAGAGTTTCCAAGTCATCGTCTATCGCCAGCCCGCGGGTGGCGGCGGTGCGCCGCTGAGCTACTACTTTTTCAACGGCGGCGGCGATCCAGACCTGATTGACGCGTCGCTTGAGCAAAAGCAACGGCTGCGAGCGTGGCTGGAGACGGTGTCTCCTGGCGGGCGGAGCGAGCCATTGCTGGGGCTTGAAGCAGCGCTGCGGCTGCAGCCGGACTTGATTTTCATTCTGACTCGCAACATCGCGAGGTCGGGCGGCGTGGATGTGCAGCAGCGCAACCGCCAGATCCTCGACACGCTGGATCGCATCAACCCCAAGCAACTCCTGGGCGGGCGACTCGCGAAGATCAAGACGATTCAGTTCATGGACGATGATCCCACCGGGCTGATGCAGGCCATCGCGAGCGAGCACGGCGACGGCGGGTATCGCGTGGTGACGCGGAGCGAAGTGGCGAATCGCGAACGGTGATCGGCTTCCTACGCTGGCCCATGGGCCGCTACGAACAGTTTCAGCAGTATCGAACTCGCATGAACGCCCGAATTCTGGGCGATGACGCAGAGCGGGCAACCACGACGCCTCGGCGCACGGAGGCTGGCGAGCCGCCCATGGGCGGGACGCTGGTGACGAAGCGGTTTTTCCGCCTCGACGGGCAGACCTACGAGCCTGGTGCGCTGGATGCGAAGACGAAAGAGCTGTTGGGCCTGGTCGCGAGCGCGGTGCTGCGATGTGATGACTGCATCGCGTATCACATCGACCAGTGCGTCAAGGCTGGGTGCTCGGACGAGGAACTCTGGGAAGCTCTGGACGTCGCGCTCATCGTCGGGGGCAGCATTGTGATCCCGCATCTGCGTCGGGGCATCGAATTTCTCGACGAGGCCCGCCTCAACACCGCCAAGTAGTTCCTTCCACTCCAACACCCGTGCCACGACGCTACGACATCCTCGCGATCGACCTCGACGGCACGCTCCTTCGCAGCGATGGCTCGGTTTCTGATGCCAATAGGGCCGCGTTGCATGATGCTCGCGATGCGGGCATCAAGGTGCTCGTCTGCACAGGGCGCGGGTGGGCCGAGTGTCGTTCGATTCTCCGGAAGATCGATCAGGTTGATCCGGTGGTGGTGGCGGGCGGCTCGATCATCGCGGAGGCGGCGTCCGGCGCGACGATGCATCGCTTCGCGATGGACGAATCGCTCGTCCATCGCGCCGTGGATGCGTTGCTGGGCGATGGGCACGCCGCGCTGGTTCTGAAGGACCCGCACGCGGCGGAGTTTGAGTACTTGGTGGTGCGCGGGCCGCACGGCATCGAACTTGATCCGGTGACGAAGTGGTGGTTCGCCGAGATGAACGTCCGAGTACGGATGGTCGAGCACTTGCAGCAAGACGAACATCCCGAACACACCGTCCGGGTCGGCGCGTGCGCGCCATCACGCCGCTTGCAGGCGCTCGCTCAAGCTCTTGAGTCCGCGGCGGGCGAACGAGGCATTGTGCACCACTTCCCGGCGGTCGTCGCTCCCGAGCACACCCGCACGGGCGATTCTGACGGTGCGATGCACGTGCTGGAGTTGTTCGACTCCGACGCTACCAAGTGGTCGGGCATCATTCACCTCGCTCGTACCTGGAACACGCCCCGCGAACGCATCGCGGCGATCGGGGATCAGATCAACGACGAGAGCATGATCACCGGGGCGGGGCTGGGCATTGCGATGGGCAATGCGATCCCGAGAATCCGTGAACTCGCGAAGCGGCACACGCGAACCAATAACGAAGACGGCGTGGCCCATGCCGTGCGGGCCATGCTGGATGGTGCGTGGTAGTCCGGTTCGGTAGGGTTCGGGTCGGTGTCGAATTGGTTGTTCGGGCGACCTTCCCCGGCGAATCGTTGCCTGCAGGGTCGGCGTTTGTCCGACTATGATCGTGTCCGGAATTAGCGTTGCAAGTCAGCCCCCGCACATCCTCGCCCGTGGCTCGTTCGGCCTTCAGCGCCTTGACGCTGCTGATCGTCGTGTCGTTCGCGTGGCAGGCCGATGGCGGCTCAAAGTACGCCCGGATGGACGCCCGCGAGGCGTCGCTCCAGTATCGCCTTCCACCTGCCCAGACGCAGGTGGTTTCGCGGATCAAGTTTGCCAAGAAGGACCGGCACGTCGGCATCGAACTTCGCTCCCGCGAGGTTCGCCAAGCCGCATTGCGACCGTTGGACGTGCCCGCCGTCTGCACCTTGGCCGGTCCGGAAGTACCTGGGGAGTTGTGGATCGACCTGCCGCCGCCACAGGCCTAAGGACCGAACCGCCCCAGCGGTCGGCCGAGCGTTCTGACGCTCTCGCTTCGACCAAACTCTCCCCAACCCGTGTATGCGCCGTTCCGGCGCGAGGCGTTCGTGAGTTCGCCCGCGCGAGGTTGGTGTGCGTGCTCCGATTCCATCCAATCTCCCACCCGAGCCCGCCGCGCTGTGCTTTTTGCTCTGCAAGCCGCGGCGTGCAGGCTCCACCCAAAGAGACTCTCCCATGGCCATGACTGAACAAGGCATTCCGCTGATCGGCCCGCTGCTGAACAAGCTGATCGGCAGCCGCAACGACCGATTCGTCAAGAAGTACACCCAGCGCACCAACGCGATCAACGCCCTCGAGGCCCAGGTGCGGCAGTTGACCGACGCCGACATCCGTGCGAAGGCTCAGGAGTTCCGCGATCGTGTGGACAAGGGCGAGGACAAAGACAAGATCATGGTCGAGGCCTTCGCGGTTGCGCGTGAGGCGATGGACCGGGCGGTAGGCATTAGGGCAGTCTTCAACCCCAAGTTCAACTTCGATCCCTCGCGCTTCCCCAGCGACATGCAGCGGGCGTATGCGGACCTGAAGGCTCAGATGGAATCGACGGAGCCCGCCGCCCCGACTGGCGAGTGGCTGGGCTGCTCGGCTCCAGTGCCAGGGTGGATGCAGGTGGACATTCCCGTCGCGTTCTATGAGGCGGTGCGGGCGATCTATCCGGAGAGCCGCCCTCCCTTCCGGGCTCGGCCGTTTGACGTGCAGCTCATCGGCGGGATGGTGCTGTGCCAGGGCAAGATCGCGGAGATGAAGACCGGCGAAGGCAAGACCATCGTCGGCCCCCTGGCCTGCTACATGGCCACCATCGAACGCATGAAGGTGCACGTCGTCACGGTCAACGACTACCTCGTGCAACGCGACCGCGACTGGACGTTCCCATACTTCCACGCCCTGGGCCTGACCGTCGGCGCGATTCACCCGCAGCACATGCAGGACGAAGACACCAAGCGGGGCATGTACAAGTGCGACGTGGTGTATGGAACGACCAGCGAGTTTGGCTTTGACTATCTGCGCGACAACATGAAGCGCAAGCTCGAAGACCAGGTGCAGAAGGTCCGCCAGTTCGCGATCGTGGACGAAGTCGACAGCATTCTGATCGACGAAGCCCGCACGCCCCTGATCATCAGCGGTCAGGCTCACGACGACCAGCCGCGGTATGACCTTGCGGACAAGCTCGCCCGCCACCTTGTCGAGAAGCAGAAGCCGTGGAACAACGCCGACAAGAAGGTGCGCGACGCGGAAGTGAAGATCAAGCAGATTGAGGGCGAGATGCGCACCGCCCGCGAGAAAGTCAACGCCTCCGAGATGCAGAAGCAGGTGAGCGAGCTGAAGATCAGCTTGCCCAAGCTGAAGGCGGAGCGTGACGCCTTCCCGCAGTTCTATGAGGTGAAGATGGAGCGCAAGACCGCACACCTCACGCACGAGGGCGTGTCGGAAGCACAGCGCGTGGCGCAGCTTGGCTCGTTCTACATCGAGGAGAACATGGACCTGCCCCACCTGCTGGAGCAGTCGGTCCGCGCTCACACGGTCTACGAACTTGACAAGGACTACATCGTGCGCGATGTGCCCGATCAGTTCACGGGCCGCCCCACGCCCAACGTGATCATCGTGGACCAGAACACCGGCCGCGCGATGATCGGGCGCCAGTGGAGCGACGGTCTGCACCAGGCCATCGAGTGCAAGGAACGCGTGCCGATCAAGGCGGAGACGCAGACGGTTGCGACCATCACGATCCAGAACTTCTTCAAGATGTACAAGCGGCTTGCGGGCATGACGGGGACCGCCGATACCGAAGCGCAGGAATTCCACGACATCTACAAGCTCGACGTGGTTGCAATCCCCACCAACAAACAGGTCCGCCGCAAGGACCACGACGACATCGTGTTCATGTCTGCCAAGGACAAGTGGAACGCCATCACCGACGAGATCAAGTACTTCAACGACATGGGCCGGCCCGTGCTCGTGGGCACCACAAGCGTCGAAAAGTCCGAAAGCCTGTCCAAGCTGCTCACGCAGAAGCACAACGTGCCGCACGAAGTGCTCAACGCCAAGCAGCACGACCGCGAGGCCAACATCGTCGAGAACGCCGGGCAGCTCGGCGCCGTGATGATCGCCACCAACATGGCAGGACGCGGCACGGACATCAAGCTCGCCCAGTTCACGCGCGAGCAGTTGCTTGACCACTGGCTGCGCCGCAACCTTGCGCCGGCGACGGTAACGGTCGAGAGCAGCGATGAACAGCTGCGCGAGGGCATCTTCCGCAAGATTGCGGCTCGCGAACTGGGCATGGACAAGAAGGATGCGCAGTCCAAGGACTTCGCGCAGCTGGAGCTCGAACTGCTCCGCCACTGGGCGGGCAAGTACACCTGGCTGACGCCCAAGCAGGCATCGGGCGCGTCGCGCGATGAACTGATGGACGAACTCGATGCCAACGGCCGCTTCCTGCTGCACCGCATCCGCTGGTTCAGCAGCATCGAGGACATGGGCGGCCTGCACGTGCTGGGTACGGAGCGGCACGAAAGCCGGCGCATCGACAACCAGTTGCGCGGGCGCTCGGGCCGTCAGGGTGACAAGGGTTCAAGCCGCTTCTACGTCTCGCTCGAGGACGATCTCATGCAGCGTTTCGGCGGCGAAACCCAGATGAAGGTCCTCTCGCGCCTGGGCATGAAGGAAGGCGACGCCATCAGCCACCCGTGGCTGACCAGCCGCCTCGCCGCAGCTCAGCGGAAGGTCGAGGACTACTTCTTCCAGGTCCGCAAGAACGTGCTCGAATACGACGAAGTGATGGAGCATCAGCGTCAGAACTTCTACGGCGTGCGCCAGCGCGCCCTCGAAGGCCGCGACGTCAAGGGCCTCATGTTCGACTTCATCCGCGAGACGGTCAATGACGCCGTCGAGAAGTACCTCGACGACGGATATCCCGCGGAGTGCGCCGCGGAGTATGCCAAGGGCGTCATGGACTGTTCGATCTCCGCCGACCGCCTCAAGGGTCGCGGCCCCGAAGAACTCGAGCGTCTGATCCGAGACGAAGCCGCGTACGAGTCGCGCCAGACTGTGAACCTCACGCTGGGCGAGTACATGCCCGTCGCGGGCAGCGAAGTGAGCGTCGACTTTGATCCCACGGGCCTGGTCAAGTGGGCCAAGAGCAAGTTTGGCGTCGATCTTGATCCCGCCCGCCTCAACCACGCCACCGACGACGAACGCCGGTACGTGCAGGAGCAGCTCGTCGCCGCCGCCGAGGCTCGCGTCGAGCACGCAGACCTGTCGGGCCTTTCCGAGTTCACGCAGAAGAACTACGGGGAGCGCGAGTTGGCTGGCTGGGTCAAGGAGAAACTCGGCTTCGATATTCCCGTCGAAGAATTCGTGCGCGTCGCGAAGGAGGAACGCTCCAAGAACGGTCCGCACCCGGTCACTCAGATGCTCATGCAGCGCGTCGAGCAGTGGTATCACCGGCGCGAGTGCGAGTATCCGGTGGAGTACGGCGTGGGCATGTTCCAGGCGCTGGCTCGCTCGCCGCAGGTGGGACCGCAGGACGCCGCCAAGAGCTTCCTCAATTGGGCCAATGGCCGCTTCAACATGGGCTGGACGCCCGACCTCTTCAAGACCGCGACGATCCAGACTGCAACGCAGCAACTGCTCGAAGTCAGCAAGAAGGCCATTGAAGGCAAGAAGATGGAGCAGGAGATCGCAGAGGCCCTCGCGACCACCA
Source organism: Phycisphaerales bacterium (assembly GCA_022843045.1). GTDB lineage: Bacteria > Planctomycetota > Phycisphaerae > Phycisphaerales > UBA1924 > BJHL01. The sequence continues at coordinate 48,667 of JALHOJ010000009.1, read as the reverse complement.
CCGATGAGGATCTCGAGAAGGTCTTCAAGAAGCACTACGGCCCCGATATTTCCCTGCCCGAGTCGCTGAAGCACCTTAAGGGCGACGATCGGGCCAACGCGATCCGCGGGCGGATCGAGAGCTCCCGCCGCTGGGAGCTGCTGCACTTTGAACGCACGATCCTGCTCGATGTGCTCGACAACCTGTGGAAGGACCATCTGTACGCGATGGACCAACTGCGCGACACCATCAACTTCCGCGCCTTCAGCCAGAACGATCCTCGCATCGAGTACAAGCGTGAGGGCAGCCAGATGTTCCTCTCGATGCTGGAGTCGGCGCGGCTTCGCGTCACCGAACTGGTCTTCCGCGCCCGCATCGGCCCGCCTGGCGCGCCCACGAGCGGTGGCGGCATTGGCGCCGGCGGCATGCCGATCCGCCCGATCCAGCCGCGACCGATGACACCGCCGCCCGCGCCGCGAGCACCGATCGGAGCGCCGCCCAGCGGCGGCATGATCACCGGCCCGGGCATGGGAGGCGGGATCACCGGCCCAGGTTTGGCATAGAGCGCCTACCGAGCCCGCCCGTTGGAGAGCGCTGAACCACCAAGACAGTCAACCACTTTGAAATGATCTCACTCCGCCCGCCTAGCGCGGGCGGCTTTCTTTTGGCGCGTCCACCATGTCTGATGCGTGACGATGCCCGACACCTCCGAGACACCAGCCACACCCTCGTCCCGCGAGTGTTTTGATTCTCAACAACTGAGCTTCGAGTCAATCCGTACCCGACCAAGCGGAACAACACGCAGGGCGACGGTCACTTGATCGATTCTGCGATCACAAACGACCAGAAGTTCATCCGCACCATGAAACAGCCGCAGCCTGTGTTCGGGGCTACTCGCGGCATCACTGGGCCGACTCGCAGTATCGCCTGCGGGCGGACTGAGAATCGCCTTCGGGAAGCTCCGAGTGGCACAACGAGCACATCGCGTTCATCTCTGGCCGCACACAACCAATCATCTGCCACGCAGCACCGTCCCCATCGATAGCGTGCGCTGCACGAGGGGACGTTTCATGCGGGACTGTGAGGGACTGTTGCTTCACCGACGCCGAAGGTGATCGCAGGAAACGATCCTCAGTACTCCGGCGATGGTGGATCATTACTGGCCTTGGGCCATGCTGTAGCCTCGCACGCCATCGAACTGTCGCAACAGTTCGAAGCTGCAAACCGTGAACTTCTCGGCGACCTTATCCATCAGTGCCACAGCGCGACTCTGCCCGATGGTGCCCAGCGGAACGTCCTTGCGGAGCTCGAATCGCACGCGGTAATAGTCCACGCACTCCGTGTACACGCTGCCCGTCGGCCACACCTGGGTGCCGCGGTTGGAGATGAGCTTGAGTTCGAACGGCGTGTCCGCGCAGGCCCGGCTCATCTCGTCGGCAACGGCGACGGGGCTCAGGGGCGTGTCGAGGTAGATGTCGCACCCGCTGACGTGGCTCACCACGTTCGTGAACGTGCGGATCACCTGCATTTGCTGCGGGCGGGGCGGGCGTGTGAAGCAGGCCTCGGCGGCTTCGGGCACGGGCGCGGCGTTGGCCTTTGGCGCCTTGCCCAGGTTGTCCTTGATGGCGTCGACGAATTTCTGCGTGCCGACGCTGGGCGTGGGGCGTGACTTGTCGCCAAAGTCGCCTGTGTGCACACCGCTTTCGAGCGTTGTGAGCAGCGCGTTCTCGATGAGCGCGGCTTCGCGGGCCAGGCAGAGATGCCGCAGCATCATGAGGCCCGAGAGGATGAGGCTGGTGGGGTTGGCGATGCCCTTGCCGGCGATGTCGGGGGCGGTGCCGTGCACGGCTTCGAAGATGCTGATGTGGTTGCCGATGTTGGCGCTGGGGGCGAAGCCCAAGCCGCCGACGAGGCCGGCGCAGAGGTCGCTCACGATGTCGCCCTGCAGGTTCGGCAGGACGATCATCTGATACTGCTGGGGCTTCACAACCAGATTCATGCAGAGAGCATCGACGATCACGTCGCCGGCTTCGATCTCCGGGAAGTCCTGCGCGGCTCGCTTGAATCGCTCGAGGAACAGGCCGTCGGTCATCTTCATGATGTTGGCCTTGTGGCCGCAGTGCACCTTCTTGATGCCCAACTTGCGTGCGGTCTGGAACGCGAAGCGGTGCACCTCGTCGCAGCCCGGCGCGCTGATCAGGCGCTTGCACTGGATCATGTCGTTGGTCAGGCGATGCTCGACGCCGCCGTACGTGTCTTCGATGTTCTCACGCACGACGACCATGTCGATCGGCACGCCCGCGCGGGAGTAGACCGTTTCTACCCCCGGCAAGGTCTTGAACACGCGCAGATTCGCGTACGCGTTCCAGAGTTTCCGCGCAGTGACATTGATGCTCTTGCCGCCGCCGCCCTTGGGCGTTTCCATCGGGCCCTTGAAGAGGATGCCGTAATCCTCGACGGCGCGGATCGCCGCTTCGCTCATGCCCTTGGTTTCGCCGCGGTCAAAGCACGCCTTGCCCATCTCGACGGGCACAAAGTCCAGATGATTCATCACGCCTGCGGCCTTGAACAGGTCCAGCGTGGCCGACATGATCTCTGGACCAATCCCGTCTCCGGGCGCGAGCGCGACAAGATGCGTGGGCATGACCGACTCCAAGCCCCGGCCCGGCGGGCTCCCTTGGCCAACCGAAACCCAGGCGATGTGCGAACCGCTGCCTCCCTTGGGCCGCGGGGGCGGATGGTAGGAGAGGGGATTGAGAATGGCGGGCGTCGTAGACTCTGCGATGGAGCAAACTCGCCGGATTGCGGCCCATTGGTGGATTCTGCTCGCGCTCGTGCTGGGGGTGGCGACGGGTGCGGCTCTCAACGCTTGGTGGAGTTGGTCCGGTGTGGGTGTCAGCGACGCAGGCTCGTGGCTCTCCGGCAAGTCGGTGGAAGCCAATGCGAGCGCAGGACTCGCGGCAAGCGTCGCGAAGTTCGTGGTGGAACTCAACAAGTTCGTGGGCGACTTATTTGTGAGGCTTTTGAGGCTGATTGCGGTGCCAGTCGTCTTGTTTTCGCTGGTGGCCGCCGTCGCGGGCGTCGGAGACTTTCGCAAACTCGGACGTCTGGGTGCGAAGACCGTGGGCGTGTTTGCGCTGACCGCGATCGGAGCGGTGGCGATCGCCGTGGTGCTCACGAACGTCGTCAAACCCGGCACCTACGTCTCGGCGGAGACGCGTGAGCAACTCTTGGCCCAGCAGGCGAGCGGAGCCGCGGCTCGCGTGCAGACCGCCGAAAAGTTCGCGAGCGAGAACACGATCTGGTCGCAGGTGCTCGACGCGTTCGCGGCCAATCCGTTCAACGCGCTGTCCACAGGGAACATGCTACAGGTCGTGACCATGGCGATCCTGCTGGGCATCGGCCTGACGCTTCTGACCGATGAACAGCGCCGGAAAGGGCACGAACTGTTCGACATTCTCGCGCAGGCATGCCTGAAAGTCGTCGGCGTCATCATGAAGTTTGCGCCCATCGCGGTGTTCTGCTTGACGGCTGGGATGGTCGCTCAGTTGGGCTGGAGCGTGGTCGCCGCGCTCTCGGTGTTTGTCGCGACCACGGTCACGGGGTTGGCCATCATCCTCTTCGTGCAGTATCCGGGCCTGATGTACGCCATGACGGGCGGCGCGATGAAGCCCGGCACTTTCTTTCGGGCGATGGCACCGGCCAAACTGCTTGCGTTCAGCAGTTCATCGTCCGCGGCGACCTTGCCCGTCACGATGGAGTGCACGAGGCGACTGGGTGTTTCCGATCAAGTGACCGGGTTTGTGCTGCCCCTGGGCACCACCATCAACATGGACGGCACGGCGTTGTACCAGGTGATGTGCGTGACGTTTCTGGCGCAGATGTTTGGTGTTGATCTCAGCCTGACCGACCAGATCACCGTTGCATTCATGGCGATCCTCGTCGCGATCGGCTCGCCTGGCCTGCCCGGCGCGAGCCTGGTGCTCATGGTGTTCATCCTTGAAGCCGTGAAGGTGCCTGTCGAAGGCATGGCGATCATCCTCGCGGTTGATCGCATCCTCGATATGTGCCGCACGGTGGTGAATGTTGCGGGCGACGCGACCGCGGCGGTGATCGTGGCCAAGAGCGAGGGCCAGTTGCAGAAGGAAGCGGCTTGAGCAAAGCAGATTGCGAAGGGGCGGAGGAATTTGGGAGAAGCGCAGAGAAGACCAAGGACGTGTTGAAGCCACACCACTTTGCAACCCCTCCGCGTTGCTCCGTTTTTCCTCCGCCCCTCCGCGATCTGCCTGTGTGTTCCCTAGACTAGCGATTGTCACTTCAGGAGCCTTGCATGAGTCTGCTTGCTGGAAAGTCCGGTCTGGTCGTGGGCATCGCCAATGAGCGTTCGTACGCGTGGCACATCGCCGAGAGCCTCCTCAAGCATGGGGCCAAGTGCGCGTTCACGCACCTGCCGGGCGAGCGGAATCAGCATCGCACCAGCCGGTCGATCGCGGCCCTTGGCGTCACCGATCCGTGGCTGCGGCCGCTGGACGCGGGCAAGGACGAGGACATCGAGCGGGTGTTCAACGAGTACGGCGAGTTCTCGGATCGCCTGGACTTCGTGATTCACTCCATCGCGTTCGCGGAGCGTGAATTGCTGCAGGAAGGCAAGTTCATCACCACGCCTCGAGCCCAGTATCTCTCCGCGATCGATATCTCGGCGTACACGCTGCTCGCGTTTGCCAGAGCAGCCCAGCCCCGGATGGCCAAGACGGGCGGCAGTATCCTCGCGATGAGCTACTACGGCGCGGAGAAGGTCGTGCCTGGATACAACGTGATGGGCGTGGCGAAGGCCAGCCTTGAGTGCACCGCGCGATACCTCGCCAGCGAAATGGGCAAGGACAAGATCCGCGTCAACATCATCTCGGGCGGCTACCTGCGAACGCTCGCCAGCAGCGCGGTGGGTGGGACGGGCTCGATGCCCGACGAAGTCGAAAGGCGTGCTCCGCTCCGGCGGAACGTCGAGGGCGCGGACGTGGGCGACACCGCCCTCTTCCTCGTGAGCGACTTGTCCAAGGGCATCACGGGCGAGACGATTTACGTCGATTGCGGGATCAACATCATCGGAGCATGAACGCGGCTCGTGCGTCCGCACGTCGAAACTACCGCGTCAGATGATCCGCAGGACAAACGGCACCAATATCGCTGTCACGACGACGAGGATCACCCACACGACCCAGGGCTTGGTCTGTGCTTCCTTCGAATCGCCGAACGCGTGGCCGCACTTGTAGCAGACCTCCGCCTCGTCGTACACGTCCGTGCCGCACTCCGGGCAGCGCCGCGTGGCGTCAGAGAAGTCCTCGAGGTCTTCGAGGCGGGGCGCGTCGCGGTCGTGCTCGGTGATGGCGCGCTTGCGTGGGGGTGGCGGGGGCATCCATCATGATACGGATAAACTCGTGCCCCTATGCCCAGCCCGCCTCCCAAAGCCCTGATGGACCGCGCCCAGTCGCTGCTGCGGATGCAGGACTACGCGCAGGCCGAGGGCGTGCTGCGACGGGCACTGGCGTCCGCGCCTCAGGACTGGCTGGTCAATCACTGGCTCGCGGAGACCCTCTTCTTCATCGGAAAGGACGAGCAGGCTCTTGCATTCGCAAAGATCTCCGCACGCCTCCAACCCGGCAACGCCGCGAGCTGGTCCCTGATTGGTCAGTGCCTGATGCGGCAGACCAAACTGGACGAGGCCCTCGATCCCCTCCGCAAGGCCACGCAGCTCGCGCCCGAAGACTGCATGACGTGGAACTCGCTGGGCGTGTGCCACATGATGCGAGAGGAGATGGAACTCGCCCTGGATCCGATCGAGAAGGCCCTCTCGCTGTCCCCACACGACCCGCTGATCTCCACCAACTACGCCCGCATCCTCTGGTACCACTGCCAGAGCGACCGTTCCCTGCCGATGCTCGCGCGATTGCACGCGACGCATCCGCGGGACGTGGACATCCTCAGCAACCTCGTCGCGCAAACGAACTACGCGACAGGCGTTTCGCCAGAAGAGAAGCTCGCCATAGCCCGCGAGTTCGGCCAGTTCATCGAGAGCCCCGCGATCCTCGCAAAGCCGCCCCTGCACCGCATCACTGACCTTGGCGCATCTCGTGCTCTCCGCATCGGCTTGCTCTCCCACGACCTGCGCACCCACTCCTGCGCCCACTTCGTGAAACCCATCTTGCGCTTCGCCGACCGCAGCCGCGCGACGCTGCACTGCTTCTCCACCACCAAAGCCCCCGACCAAGTCTCCAAGCACCTCGCCGCGATCGCCGATTCCTGGCACGACATCTCAGGCAAGCCCCACGATGCCGCCGCAAAGGCGATTGCGGATCAACGCATCGATGTCCTCTTTGAACTTGGAGGCAACACGATGGGCAGCGGGCTGGACATGTGTCCGTTTCGCGCCGCGCCGCTGCAGGCAACCGCGATCGGATACCCAGGCACGCTGGGCATGCGCACCGTGACGCATCGCTTCGTCGATGCCATCACCGACCCGCCAGGCAACGCCGATCGCTGGTTCAGCGAGCGCCTCGTGCGCATCGAGGGCTGCTTCCTCTGTTATGACCCGCAGCTTGACGACCGCCCGTTGCCCGCCCCGCGCGCGAGATCCACAGACACCACCCGTCCGATCCGCTTCGGCTCCTTCAACAGCCCCTCCAAGATCACCAAGGAAACGCTCGCGATCTGGGCGGACGTCCTCAGCCGCGTCGAAGGCTCCACGCTGCTGCTGAAGGGCTACGCGATGGGCGGCGCGGTTGCGCCGCGATTCGTGAAGGACACCATGGCGTCCATGGGCGTCGATCCCGCCCGCATCGAGTGCATCGCCCGGATTTCGAACGTCGACCACCACCTTCGTGCGTATGACCGCATCGACATCGCGCTTGATACCTGGCCCTACGTCGGCACCACGACCACCTGCGAAGCCCTGCTGATGGGCGTGCCGGTCGTGACGCTCGCGGGCCGTGAGCACGTCTCTCGCGTTGGCGCGAGCTTGCTCACGCACCTGGGCACGCCCGAACTCATCGCATCCGATCGCGAGTCCTTCGCACACATCGCGGCGGATCTCGCCCACGATCGCCAGCGGCTCTACGACTACCACGCCACACTGCGAGATCGCCTGCTCGCATCGCCTCTCTGCGATGGAACGACTCACGCTTCTCGCTGGCTTGACGCCGTCGAGGCCGCATGGCGTTCTCTCTCGCACCAGCCTGAGCCGCACACCACCCACTGAAACCCAATGGCACGCGTCCACGACATCATCGCTCAGGCCGACACACTCGTGAAACTCGGCAAGCACGCGGACGCGGAGAAAGCTCTGCGCAACGGCCTGCGCCAGTTTCCCGCCGAAGGACGGATGAGTTTCGAACTGGCGACGTTGCTGTTCAACGTCGGACGCGTGCAGGAAGCCACTCCGTTCGCGCAGCGGGCAGCATCGCTCTCGCCTCGAGAGCCGCTCGCATGGATGGTGCTCGCCAAGTGCCTGATTCGCGAGGGCAAGGTCGACGAGTGCATCGCGGCGTGCCAGAAGGCCATTGCATTCGCGCCCAACCTCGCCGATGCGCACAACACCATCGCCGTTGCGTGCCTGCAGGCCCAGCGCAGCGAGCCAGCCCTTATCGCTTCTCGCAGGGCCTTGGAACTCGCGCCCAACGACATCACCTGCCAGGCGACCTTCTCCGCCGCGCTGGCGGACCATGCCCAGCCCGACGAGGCGTACGAGGTTTCGCGGCGTGCGTCGGACGCGCACCCCACGCACAAGCCCCTTGCGGTCGCCGCAGTCAATGCAACGTTGTACAGCGGCCTTGCAACGCCTCTGGACCGGCTTGCGCTCGCTCGCCGCGCGGGGGAGTTGATCGCGCTCCCCGCGCGAATGCGGCCGCTGCCCTCTGGCACTCGCCTCGCGCAGAACTCTCGTCCGCGGCTGGGCATCATTTCCTACGACTTCCGCCAGCACTCGTGCGCGTACTTCCTGCGCCCGCTGCTCCAGCATCTGCCCGGCCAGGGCTTCGACATCCATGTCTTCTCGCTGCTCGAGAAGGGCGACGCTTTGACGCAGCGCTTTCGCGACATGCTGACACCTCCTCACGCGTTTCATGATTGTGGACGCGCCGATCTTCGCGCGATCGCCGAGCAGGTTCGCGCCGCAAACATCGATGTACTGCTCGAAGTCGGCGGCTTCGCGGGCGGTTCGGGGATCGAGGTGCTCACTTATCGCCCAGCGTTAGTGCAGGCAACCTGGCTGGCGTATCCGGGCACAACGGGCGTGCCGGGCGTGGACTTCCGCATTGTGGATGCGCACACCGATCCGCCCGCCGACGGAGAGCGCGACCCGCAATCGTTCTACACCGAGCGACTGGTGCGAATGGACCGCTGCTTTATCTGCTACGACCATGCAAGCGGCCCGCCCGAAGCAGTCGCGACGGCCCGCCTGCACGCGATGTCGCAGCGCGCCAGCCAACCGATCACCTTCGGCTCGTTCAACGCGCCCACGAAGATCTCGCAGGCGTGCCTGCGTCTGTGGGCGAGCGTCCTGCTCGCGGTTCCTGATTCGCGCATTCTGCTCAAGGGCACGTCCCTGGGGGCGGGCGAAGCGCCTCGTTTTATTCGCGAGACTCTGGCGGGACTGGGCGTGTCGGCGGATCGCGTGGAATGCATGGGCAAGACCGCAAGCCCTGCGGAACACCTGAGGCTTTACGAACGGATTGATGTTGCGTTGGACACCTTTCCCTATCACGGCACAACCACCACGTGCGAGGCGCTGCTTTCGGGGGTGCCCGTGGTCACGCTCGCCGGACCAGACCATGCCTCGCGGGTGGGCGTGAGCCTGCTGCACACAATCGGGCGAAGCGAGTGGATCGCGTACAACATGGATCAGTTTGCGGCGATCGCCTCCGGGCTTGCGTGTGATCGCGCAACGCTGGTCGAAAGCTGCAAAGGTCTACGGGCGAACGTCTTGGCTTCGCCACTCTGCGATGGCTTGAGTTTCGCACGCTCCTTCGCTTCGGTGCTTCGCACACTAATAGCCCAAGTCGCGGAAAGGACGGGTTCATGAGCCGTGTCGCGCAGAAGGTCGAAGAAGCGCAGGCCCTGATCGCCGCGGGCCGCCCGGCGGAGGCACTCGCATCGCTGCAGCGCGTTGCGGGCGCGAAAACCCGCGACCCCATGCTCCTCTCCGCCCTCTGCTTCGCAGCAAACAGCGCGTCGGAGTTTGGCAAGGCCGAGTTTTTCGCCAAGCAACTCGTCGATTTGCTCCCGCAGCACAGCGACGCCTATGCCAACCTCGCGTTGGTACAGGCCCGCCTCCAGAAGCGTGCCGAGGCTTGCAAGACCTACGCCAAGGCACTCGCGCTCGATCCGTTCAACGACAACGTGCGCACCGGCTTCGCCAACTTGCTCGTTGAAGCGGGCGAACCGACCGCGGCCCTGTCGATCTGCGCCGCCGCGCCCCACAAACTCGCGCACGAACAACTGGCCTTGACCCACGCCGGAGCGCTTGGCGCGTTGGCCCGCTGCGAAGAAGCCGTCGCGCTCCTTGACGCTTCGCTCGCGAAGTTTCAGAACCCGTTCACACGGTCGCAGTTTGCGACCCTGCGCTGCGCGATGCTGCAGAACGTTGCGACCGCCACGCCCGCGCTCGTCGCTCAGGCCCACGCATTGGTCGGACAGTCCATCGCCGCCACCCTCGGCCCCGTCGCCACGCCCCTAGCGCCCGCGCGCGACGCCGACAAGCGTCCGCTCCGCCTCGCCGTGCTCTCGCCGGACCTCCGGACGCACTCGGTCGCCTTCTTCGCCGAGCCGATCCTGCGGCACCTCAACAAGTCCCACTTCGAACTGCACGCACTCAGCAATCATCCAGTTGAAGACGCCATGAGCGCCCGCCTCCGCACGCTGTGCGCATCCTGGACTCCCGTCCACCAGCTCCCTGACGCCACGCTGATCGAAGTGCTGCGTCAACAGCGATTTGACATCGTTCTTGATCTCACCGGCCTCGCCGGCCACCACCGCCTCCGCGTGCTGGCCGCACGAGTCGCGCCGTTGCAAGTCACGTACTGCGGCTATCCCGACACGACGGGCATCCCGAACGTGGACTATCGCATCGTCGACGACCGCACCGATCCCACCACGCCCATGGGCGGCCTGTCCTTTGACGAGCGCTGCTCCGAGCGGCTCTATCGCCTGCCCGAGTGCTTCCTCTGCTACGCACCGCCCGCCGAAGCCCCCGAGCCTGGCTTTGACGCCCAAGCCGATCCATCACACTCGCACGGTGTGGTCTTCGCGAGTTTCAACACGGCCCGCAAGATTTCGCCGCTGTGCGCCAGCCTTTGGGCAAAGGTGCTGCTGGCCGTTCCGCACTCCGCCCTGCTGCTCAAGTCCAAGGAGTTCGGGGAGAAGGGCATGGTCGAGCGCGTTCGCTCGATGTTCGAAGCCGCGGGCGGCCCCCAGAGCGACCTCGTCCATCGCGTCCACGTCGTCGCGAGCGTCCCATCCCTCGCCGATCACCTTGCGATGTACCGCAAGGTCCACATCGGCCTCGACACCTACCCGTACCACGGCACCACTACCACATGTGAAGCCATGTGGATGGGCGTGCCGGTGATCACGCTCGCGGGAGATCGCCACGTCTCGCGCGTGGGCGCAAGCCTCCTCCACCAAGCGGGGCTCGACGACCTGATCACCAGTTCCGAAGGAGCGTTCGTCGACGCCGCCGTGCGGCTCGCGTCGGATCAGGCCCGATTGACTTCGCTACGCGATCCTGCGACCGGCCTGCGCTCCCGCCTTCGCGCCTCCCCGCTTTGCGACCAGCCCGCGATGGGCAAGCGATTTGGCGACGCTTTGCTGACGATGTGGCGGGAAACGTGTGCGCGGAGCATTGCGCGGGTCTGAATCGGGCGCCAGTTGACTCCTCGCATGGCCTCAAGGGCCGTGCTCCTCACGGGAAAGATGCCCCTGCCACTGTGGGCTTTGCGTGTTTATCATCGCGGGCATGTCGCTGCGCTTGTTCAACACCTTCACACGCTCGGTCGAGCCCTTCACGGCCACCGACGCGTCGCACGTGTCCTTCTACACCTGTGGCCCCACCGTCTACGACGACGCCCACATCGGCAACTTTCGCAGCTTTCTCGCGGCGGACCTCCTGCGTCGCTGGCTCGAATCCGCCTGGTGCGTCGTTCGCGACGCGTCTGGCAAGACGCATGACCCCGCGTCCGACGGCGTCCGCGACGTTACCCACGTCATGAACATCACCGACGTCGGCCACATGACCGACGACGCCGAGGGGGGCGAAGCGGGCGAGGATCGCATGGCGGTCGCGGGCCGGCGCATCGCCGAAGCCAAGAAAGCCGGCAAGCTCCCCGCCAACGCGCACGTGGACCCCAGCGATCCCTACCAGATCGCCCGCTTCTACGAGTCCCGCTTCCGCGAAGACGCTCGCACGCTGGGCCTCAAACTCGCAATCGAAGCCGAACGCGACCCCACCCTCATGCCCCGCGCCACCGAGAACGTCGCCGGCATGATCAGCGTCGTGCATCGCCTTATTGATGCCGGCGCGGCCTATGTCGTAGGCGATCCAGGCCAGCGAGTCGTGTACTTTGGTGTGCAGCAGTTCCCCACGTACGGCCAACTCTCCGGGAACACGCTCGACGCGCTGCGCGAGGGCGAGGGCGGGCGCATCTCCGCCGCGAACCAATCCCAGAAGCGCCATCCCGCCGACTTCCTCCTCTGGAAGGAAGACCGCTCGCACATCATGAAGTGGGACAGCCCGTGGGGCGAGGGCTATCCGGGCTGGCACATCGAGTGCACGGTGATGAGCGTGGGCCGCCTCTGCAGCCGCGCGGGCCAGTCTCCCGTGACGCCCGTCGGCATGCGGTCATATGGCGAGGGCCAGCCGCTCATCGATTTGCACTCGGGCGGCGAAGACAACATCTTTCCGCACCACGAATGCGAGATCGCCCAGAGCTGCTGCGCCTTCAGCGCGGGCAAAGGCTCCTTCGCCCGCATGTGGTTCCACCCGCGATTCCTGCTCGTCGAAGGCACCAAGATGAGCAAGAGCAAAGGCAACTTCTTCACCGCCCGCGATCTGTTTGCCAAGGGCATCGAGCCCGCCGCGCTGCGACTTGAGCTCATCAAGACGCACTATCGCAGCAACGCCAACTTCACGATGCAGGGACTCGCCGACAGCCAGCGGATGATCGATCGCTGGCGCCGCTTCGCCGACGCAGCGCGATCCGGCGCTCCATCGGGCGAGTCCGCTTCTCAAGCCCGCCAGCGAGCCCGCGAGGACTTCGCCGCCTCGATGCACGACGATCTCAACATCGCCGGCGCGATCGCCGCGATGAACACGTACGTCAGCACAATTACCTCGCCCTCGGCAGAAGACGCCCAACTCATGGATCACTTCGACGCTGTACTGGGCGTGCTCAGCCTCGACCGACCGAAGTCCGCCGCGACCGAAATCGGCGTATGGACCGCGGGCCTCGCGCCCGACGCCGCCGTCGAAGCCCTCCTGATCGAGCGCCGCGACGCTCGCGCCGCGAAGGACTATCGCAAGGGCGACCAGATCCGCGATCAACTCACTTCCATGGGCTACGCCATCAAGGACATGGCCGGAGGCAAAGTGGAGGTGCGTCGAGCAACCTGATCGGTCTTCCCCTCGTTCGCTGGTTCGCTCTTCTGCCCCGCCCCCGGATGCGCCGCCCCCCCACCACCCTGCTCCTCCACACCTTCGCGGACCTAGCGAAGCTACTCGCGCTGAGCGCGGGCGTGCTTGTGCTCATCATCGCCATGGGCGCCGCGATCAAGCCCCTCTCCGACGGCCTCCTCGAAGCCCAGGACGCCGCCGTCTACATCAGCCTTGCGCTCGTCCCCATGCTCGCGTACGTGCTTCCTTTCGCCGCGGGCTTTGCGAGCACGCTCGTGTATCACCGCCTGGGCACCAGCAACGAGGCCACCGCCGCATACGCCGGCGGCGTCTCACATCGCATGGTCCTTTTGCCCGCGCTCATCATGGGCCTGACACTGGGCCTGAGCCTGGGCGTCCTCAACGAGTCCGTCATCCCGCGTTTCCTCCGCGAAATGCGGCACCTCATCACCATCGACTTCGCCCGCCTGCTCTCGGGCGAGATCGGCCGCGGCAAGGCTCTCAAACTCGACGACTGGCTCATCCTCGCCGATCGCGCCGAACAAATCACCCCCGCCCCAAACAGCGGCGTCCGAGAGCAAGTTGTCTTCAGCAACTTCGCGGCCATCAAGCTCGCCAAGGACGGCACGCCCGAGCAGGAAGTCGCCGCGTCGCAAGCCACCATGTGGCTCTACCCGCCCGGCACGTTTCCAGCGGGCGTTGACGAGTCCGCCCAGACCGACGAAGACGCGAGCTTTGTCGTCCTAGAGCTGCGAGGCGTCTCCGCCAGCGACGCCACCAGCGTCGGAGGCTTCCGTGACACTTCCACCGCCGTCTTCACCGTCCCCAACGTCTTCCGCGACAATCCCAAGTACCTCCCGTATCGCGAACTTCGCGCGCTGCGAGACAACCCCGACCGCATGAACGAAGTCGACAGCCGCCGGCGCGACCTCGCCCTCGCGCTCGAACGTCAAAGCGTCGACGAACTCCTCCGAGCCAGCTTGGCCCGCGGCGAACTCCTCCTCCGCGACGAAGCCGGCCGCCCGGTCCGCGTGCTTGCCAACATGGGGGCGGCGGACGGCGCAAGCGGCCGCGCAGAACTGCTGCCGCGGGGCGGGGATTCCTCGATCCAAGTCTTCCATCAACGCGACGGCGATCGGGGCCCCGTCGCCCTGCACAGCATCGCCGCCAAAGGCGAAGTCCGCATCGCCACCACGCAGCGAGGCGACCGACGGGCCATCGGCGTTGGCCTGGAGATCCAGCAAGTCCGCACCCGCGAAGAAGCCACGCAAGCGACGTTCTCAGGCGTTCCTGAACGCACCCAGCTTCGCATCGGAGGCCTCCACGCCAGCGACCCCGCCGCAGATGCGCTCTTTGCCACTCGTTCTTTCGAGTTGCTCGACCGCGTCGAGAGCGCACCGAACGCCACGACGCAAGCGGCCCTCGATCGGGCCGCGTCGCTCCGCAAGAAGATCGACGAAGTCCTCCGCGAGGCCCTCTCCAAACAACACGAACGCTGGGCCATGGCCGCCAGTTGCCTCGTCGTGATGCTCACCGGCGCAATCACCGCCCTCTTGCTCTCGCAGCGGATGCCCCTCACAACGTACCTTTGGACCTTCATCCCAGGCCTCATCAGTTGGGTCACAATTTCGGGCGGGCAGCAACTGACCGAGCAATCCGGCACACGCGGCCTGCTCATGATGTGGTCTGGCGTCGGCCTGCTGGGCGTGTACGCGGGCGTGATGTACTGGAGGTTGTCGAGGCACTAAGGACCGGTGTGGAGGTGGCAAGAAAAGGCCGCATCCCGTCGAACCCGCGGTAGCGAACGAAAGTAGCGTGTGCACGATTCGCCAGATGAGATCGCATGAGCAACGTCGCAATTGACATCCAGCAACTCACCCGCTCCTACGGCCCGCGACGCGGCGTCAGCGACGTCAATCTCAAGGTCGAGCGCGGCGCCCTCTTTGGGTTTCTTGGTCCTAACGGCGCAGGCAAGACCACCACCATCCGTGTCCTGCTGGGCTTCCTCCGCCCCACCAGCGGCAAGGCCACCGCGCTGGACCTGGACTGCTGGCGCCAGAGCCACACGCTCAAGCACGACGTCGGCGCGATCCCGGGCGACCTGCGCCTCTGGCCTTGGCTCTCCGGCCGCAGCGCATTGAAGCTGTTTGGCCGCATCCGCGGCAAGGACATGCTCCGCCAAGGTCAATCCCTCGCCGAAGAACTCGAACTCGATCTTTCGGTGAAGGTCCGCGCCATGAGCCGCGGCATGCGACAGAAACTTGGGCTCATCCTCGCCCTCGCCCACGAGCCCAAGCTCCTGATCCTCGACGAGCCCACCACCGCCCTCGACCCGCTCATGCAGGATCGCCTCCGCGAGATCCTCCGCCGCCGCAGCAACCTGGGCGACACCGTCTTCTTCAGCAGCCACACGCTGGGCGAGGTGCAAGCCCTCTGCGAGCGTGTCGCCATCGTGAAGCGAGGTGTCATCGTCGCCGACACCACCGTCAGCGAGCTTGCCGCCGCCGCGGGACACGACATCGACATCCGCTGGAGCGCCGCGACGCCGCTCCCGGAGAGCACCTCTCTCGACCCAATCGTCACCTGGAAATCACGCGAGAGTCTCGCGTGGACCGGCCGCCTCCGCGAAGGCGAACTTCCCCAGTTGCTCGCCTTCGTCGCCCAGCATCGCAGCGCGATGGCCGACCTCAAGATCGCCCGCCCAGACCTCGAAACTCTCTTCATGCGCTTCTACGAAGACGACTCCAACGGGGAGGCCCCGCGATGAACTTTGGCCCGTTCAACCTTGGCCTCGTGCAGCGTGCCCTCCGGGAGATTCTCGGCATTACGCTCGTCTTCGCGGGCGTGCTCGCCACGATCTCCGGCCTGCTCGCGTACGCGCTCCCGCGAATCCAAGCCCGCTTCATGCAGCGTCAGTTCATCCCGCCGGGCGTCAAGCAGTTTCGCGACGCCATTCTGGGCCTAGATTCCACCGGAGCGGGCGTCTCCGAAGTCGCGTTCGCCATCGCGTGGAGCCACCCCATCGTCCTCGCGCTGCTCAGCGCCCACGCCATCATGGTCTGCACCCGCGTCTTGGCTGGCGAAGTCGAGCGAGGCACTGTCGATGTGCTGCTGGCCCTGCCCGTCTCGCGTTTGCGACTGCTCGCGAGCGAAACCCTCGCTTGGCTGATCACCGCGGGCGTCGTCCTCGCCGCGGTCTACGCAGGCAGCTACGTCGGCGCTCAGTTCATCAAGCCCGAGTTCCGCCCCGACTGGGCCAAGCTCTTCATGGTGCTCTGCAACCTCTCGCTCGTCTACGCCGTCATCGGCTGCGCCGCCCTGCTCGTCGCCCACTACACCGACCGCCGCGTGCGCGCCGTACTCGCCGTGATCGTCATCACCATCTTCAGCCTGCTCATCAACTTCCTGCACACGCTCGACCCCGCGTTGGAGTTCACCAAGCAACTCGCGTTCCTCAGTTTCCTCGACTACTACAAGCCCATCGGCATGCTCCTGAGCGGCGAATGGCCCTGGAAGGACATGGGCATCCTCGCGGGTGCATGCGTCGTGCTGTGGACGGGAACAGCGGTGATCCTATCGCGGCGTGACATCACGACTACGTGAGAAACGCAGAGCCGAAAGCTCACAACTGAGATGAAAGTCGGACGGCCGCCGCCGGTGCTAGGGCGCGATGGGTTCGATAAGGACTTCAACGTCCGTCCCAAACTTCGGCATTCTCGCCGCGTCCGCCATCCATGCGGGCTGCTCCGTCGCCGTGTCGTGGTGATACATGCCCGACCAAGCGATCGTCTCGGTGCCAAACGCCGTGAGACCCACGATCGTTCCGTCGGCGTCCGCGCCGTAGATTGCTCGTGCCTCACCCGGAGCACCCAGCGTTCGGAAGATCGAACCCGCGAACACCAGATGCTCATGCGCGGGCAATCGCGTCGCTCCATCACGCTGCACCACCCACTCACGAATGTCCACAGCTTGGCCCCCCTCAGGCCGCACGGTCACGCGAATTCGAGGCCCATTCGGAGCAATCGCCTCCGGCTTCGCGGCCCCCTCCGCCCACCGCCACGATCCGGGCGCACCCGGCTCCAGCCCGATCATCAACATCGCCGCGTGGACGTGCGAGGGCTTCGCATCCGTCACGACCAGCGCCTCGTGCTCCTTGGTGTTACGCGAGCACACCAGCACCTCAAGAAACACGCGTGGCGTCTTCTCGTTGTGCGCATCGATCGGCACGAACCCGTTCACGCGCACCTGCCGCGCCGCGCGATTCACAGCGACGTGTGGAAAGGGCGTCGTCCACTCCGCGATCGCCGGCGCTGGCTGCGATGAGTTCACGGATTGCGTCGGTGCAGCCTGAGCGGCGAGTGGAGCGGCCTGAAGCGGCTTCGAAGGCTGCGATTGGGAGATCACGGGGGCTTCCGGCTCCGACTCCGCGCTCGCTGTACGTTTGGCGGCGCACCCGCCCGCGACGATCGCTGCGCCCATCGACACGAGCCCGCCCCACGCTGCGATGTGATTCGCTCGCCTCACGATCCACCCCCGATCAACCGCTTGAACTGCTCGCCGCGCTCTTCGTAGTTCGTGAATTGGTCCCAACTCGCGCACCCCGGACTGAGCAGCACCACATCGCCAGCCTTTGCCCGCCGCTTGACCTCCACCATCGCGTTCGCGAGCGTCTGCGCCGCCACCGCCCGCCCCCCCGCCTCCGCCGCGATCGCCGGGCCCGTCGCCCCGATCGTGTATAACCCCGCCAGTTCCCCCGCCAGCCCACCGATCGGCGAAAGGTCCGACTTCTTGTCATACCCGCCCGCGATCAGATGCACTCGCGCCGCACCGACGTCCCCAAACGCCCGCACCGCCAGCAACGTTGCCTGCGGCGTCGTGCTCTTGCTGTCGTTGAAGTACTTCACGCCAGCGACTTCGCCAGCGAGTTCCAACCGATGCGGCAACCCCTTGAAAGTCTGCACATGCTTGACCGCTTCCTCTCGAGCAAGCGACGCATCCGCCGCGCATGCGGCCGCGATGGCCATCGCCGCGTTGCGTTGGTTGTGCTCGCCCGGTATCGCAAGGTCATCGACGCGATCCGCCGACGAGAGCTGCAACCGCCGCAACTCGCGCGACAGCGTCCACCGCTCCAGCCCAGCGCCGAGAATCGCAGTATCCCCCGCCCGCGGATGATCCGCCAATTCGAACTTGCACCGGTCGTAGTGATCAAACGTCTTGTGCCAATCCAGGTGATTGTCCGCAACGTTCGTCACCGCCCGCACCCGCGCCGGCCACGCCGCGAACTGCGATGGATCGCCCCACGCCGGCGGCAGCAGCCCATCCCGCCGCGCCGCGGGGCTCAGCCAATACAACATGAAGCTCGACACCTCGAGCACCAGCCACGGCACATCATCGCCCCGAGCCGCTGCTCCCAGTTCTTGCAGCGCACTGCCCCCGATGTTCCCGGCAAGGATCGCTCGCCGCCCCGACTGGTTCAGCACGTGCGCCACCATCGCGCTCGTCGTGCTTTTTCCCGCCGTGCCCGTAATCGCGATCATTCGTTCCCGTTGCGCCACAGGCAGTTGCCCGATCGCCAGATTGAACTCCGTGGTGATTGGCACGCCCGCCGCGCTCGCGGCTCGCAAGAACCGGTTGTTCCACGGCGCGGGCACGGCGGGGTTGGCGATCACAAGCTGCGTGGTCGTGAAGTCACTGACGTTGTGTTCGCCAAGTCGCAGCGTGACGCGGCCCTGATCGATCAGATCCTGCACCTGCGCGATCGAGTCGTGCAGCTTCTCGGCCGGCTCGAGGTCCGTCACCAGCACATCTGCGCCCATTGCAGCAAAGTGCCGCGCGACACCGACGCCGCCGCCAAAGTGCCCCAGGCCCATGACCGTGACTTTTTCAACGTGCTTACCGACGCTCATGCCAGAGCGTATCGCCCGAATGGTGCGTGTTGCGTTCAGCGACGCCGGCGCGACCCTGCGAGCAGCCCGCCCAGCACCAACCCCGCCACCCCGGGCGTCGGCACCGTCACAAAGTCAAACTCATACAGCGACGACTCGCCAGTCTGCTGAATCCAGAACGTGTACGTCGCCGGCCCCTCAACTAGTGGCAGGAACCCGCCGCCCGGATACCGGGGCGTCGAAAGTCCGTTGAACATATCGGTGCCCACCGTCGAAGGCCCAAACAGCGTCCATCCCAAGAGCGACTCCGCCGTCACCGTGTTGGGGTCAGGCATGGTCGAGCCCTGCTGCACGCCGATGAAGGCCACCTGATCGTTGCTGAAGTAATCGACGTGCATGATCTCAGACAGAATCAGCCCTGCAGGAATGAAGATCGTGATGTAATCGCGATCCACCGAGCCGTCGTCCCGCTCGCCCGTCGTGCCTGCAATCGTGTTGCTGCCCAAGCCCAGGACCGCCGAACTGGGCGCGAGCCAGTTGTCGGACAGATCGCCATTCCCCGCTTCATTCCAAATCACGCCAGCCTGCGCGCCAGCAACGAGGGTCAGAGCAATCGGAGCAACAAGCAAAGCGGGCACGCGGCACGTCATGGCGTGGGGTCCTTGGATTCAGAGGTTCAAGAAGCAACGCAAGAGCAGCCAAACGCAAGGCCACTCCGCGTATTGTCGCGCACAACCGCGATTTGGCAAGCAAAATCGCCCCATCTTGCGCGGGTTTTCACGCCCCGTACACGTCTGATAGCGTCTGTGCGGGGCATGTTCGTCGCGTGGGTTCCCTTTGGCCTTCGCCCTGCTTACTGTCGGCCCGTGCCGCTCCTCGCTTGTTCCAATGTGAAACACCAATATGGGGACACGATCATCCTTGATGGCGTGTCCTTTTCCCTCGAAGCCGGCCAGCGCGTCGGCATGGTCGGCCGCAACGGCACGGGCAAGAGCACGCTCCTGAAGATCCTCGCTGGCCTGATGCCCTGCGAGCGAGGCGGGAGTGTCGTGCTGCAACGCGGCTGCAGAGCTGGCTACCTGCACCAAGACCCCAACCTCGACCCGCAAGACACCCTCCACGACGCCGCCGAGCGTGCCTTCGACCACGTCCACAAACTCCACGAGCAGATGCACGAGCTCTACGACCAGATGGCAGTCGTGCAAGGCGACGAACTCGACCGCGTGATGAAGAAGCACGCCGACCTCGAAGCCCAGTTGGAGGCCGCGGGCGGATACGCCGTCGAGCACAAGATCGGCGAAGTCCTCCACGGCCTGGGATTCGTCGACTCGCAGTTCGAACTCAAAGTCCACCAACTCTCTGGCGGCCAGCGCGGCCGCCTCGCCTTGGGCAAGCTTCTCCTTGAAAGCCCCGACGTCCTGCTCTTGGACGAACCCACCAACCACCTCGACATCGATGGTCGCCTCTGGCTTGAGCACTTCCTGAAGGACGAGTTCAAGGGCGCGGTCCTGATGGTCAGCCACGATCGCTACCTGCTCGACAATGTCGTTGATCGCATCGTGGAGGTCGAGGGCGGCCGCATCATCGACTATCCGGGCAACTACGAGAAGTTCCGCGAGCTCCGCGTCGAACGCCGCACCGTCATGCTCCGCGCCTACGAGGCCCAGCAGGACAAGTTCCGCAAGGAAGAGGCGTACATCAGGCGGTACAAGGCCGGCCAGCGCGCCAAGCAAGCCCGCGGGCGCGAAACCCGCCTCGAACGCGAGAAAGTCAGCAGCACCCTCGAACGCCCGATGGAGATCGATTCGTTCTCCATCCGCCTCCCCAAAGCCCCGCGCAGCGGCGATGTGGTCGTCGCGCTCCGCGAAGCCAACAAGCAGTACAAGCGCGAGGACGGCACCGACAAGGTCCTCTTTTACGACCTCTCCTTGCAGATCCAACGCGGCGAACGCTGGGGCATTATCGGCCCCAACGGAGCGGGCAAGTCCACCCTCGTCCGCTGCATGCTGGGCGAGTTGCCTCTCGACACCGGCAAGGTTCAGCTCGGTAGTTCGCTCGTCACCGGCTACTACAAGCAAACCCACGAAGGCCTGTTCCTCGACCAAACCGTTACTCGATACCTGCAAGGCGTGATCCTCAAGGAAGCCCCGCAGCAGGCGATGAGCGAACAGCAAGCCCGCGACCTCGCCGGCGCGTTCCTCTTCAGCGGCGAAGACCAAGAAAAACTTCTCATGCACATGTCGGGCGGCGAACGCAGCCGGGCCGTGCTCGCCGGGCTGCTTGCCAGCGCCAAGAACTGCCTCGTCCTCGACGAACCCACCAACCATCTCGACATCGAAAGCGCCGAGCGCCTCGAAGACGCGATGTGCATGGAGGGCGGCTTCGAAGGCACGCTCATCCTGATCAGCCACGACCGCGCCCTCATCGACGCCACCTGCGACCACCTCATCGTCCTCGACGGCGAAGGCAACGCGGAGGTGTTCCTGGGCAACTACACCGAATGGCACGACAAGAAGGTCGCTCGCGAGAAGGAAACCGCCCGCGCCGAAGCCGAAGCCAAAGCCCGCCGTGACGATCAGGCCAAGAAGCAGCGCGAAGCCGAAGAACGCAAGAAGCAGGACGCGGCGAAAGCTCAACAGACCAAGAGCTTCAACAAGGGCGGTGGCTCGGGGGGCGGGGGGAGCGGGGGCGGGGGGCCGAGCCTCAGCGCCCTCGAACGCATGAGCACCGACAAGCTCGAACAGAAAATCGAGCAACTCGAAACCAAGCTCAGGCAACTCGACGTCGAACTCGCGAATCCTGACACTTGGCGCGACCACAACAAGATGACCAAGCTCACCGATCAACGCAACGCCGCAGCGGCGGAACTCGAACCCCTTGAGTTCGAATGGTCGCGACGTGCCGAGCATCAGTAACCCGACGGGACCTCGTCGCGAGCGAGGTCGAACGCTGCCAACCCGACTCACGCCTTGGGAGTACGCCCACGCTCTTGCGACGAAGAAGATACCGTCCGTCGTGCTGACTTCGCTTCTTCAACCTCTATCCGACCGTCGCTATCGACAGATCGAGTACCTTTCTCCTCTTCTTGGGCTTGCCGGGCTGCTTGGCTGGGTTCTGTGTTGGCGGTTCAAGTCCCCGGTTGGCATTGTCACAAGCATGGCCTGCGTGTGGCTCATGGCATTGATGGGCTGCTACATCAAGCGTCGTGAGGAAAAGGGCATCTGGATGCTGGCGCTCCTGATGGGCGGATCTGGTGCCTTGTTCTATGTCTTCTTTCTCGCGATGAGCATTCGCGATTGGGTCCAGGGGCATGCCGCGCCCGGCCCGCTTGTCACGGCCGACTTTGCCCTGGCCGCCATCCCGTTGATCATCTCGATTCGAGCCTCTTGGACTGCCCTCATTCAGAACCGCGAGTTCAGTCGAAACGCTTCCGAGTGACTAACGCGGACGCAGCGAACGTCAGCAGCATGCATCGACTTCGCCGCGATCGTTCAACCTCACGCTGGTCTTGTGCCCAGTCTTCCGTTCGCCTCACGACCAGTCTCTACCCTCCCCCATGCCCGACCCCCACCACCTCCAATGCTCCGAAGTCTGGGGCGGCAACGACGAGGTCGAGCGGGCGGTCTCCATGCCTGGCCTGGACGCATGGGTCCTCAGCAAGCCCCACGCGGGCGACGCGGCGGGCGGCGATATTCATTATCTCAGTAGTTGCGCCACCGGACGCATCGGCCGCGTGTTGATCGCCGACGTCGCTGGTCACGGCGAGCAAGTCGCGAAGGTCGCCGTGCGGCTTCGCAACCTGATGCGGCAGTACGTCAACTACGTCGACCAAACGAAACTGATGGGCGAAATCAATCGCGAGTTCGCCGCCGTCTCCGAGGGCGGTCGTTTCGCCACCGCGATCGTCGCGACTTTCTGGGGCCCTACGGGCGAGATCGATCTCACCATCGCCGGCCATCCGCCGCCGCTGGTGTATCGCGGCGCGAACCGCGCCTGGGAATCGCTCAGCGCAAGCCGCGGCGCCGCAGCACGCGACAAGGCGTCACAGAACGAAGCCGCCAACGACAACATCCCCCTGGGCATCTTCGACGCGAGCACCTACGGCCGTGAAAAAGTCCGCCTCGCCCGCGGCGACGCACTGCTGCTTTACACCGATGCGTTGATCGAGGCCCGCAACCCCGCCCGGGCGTTCTTGGGCGACAAGGGCCTGCTCGCCATGCTCAATGACGTCTCAAATCAAATCTCCGGGGGCGACGACGCTGTCGCCCAGGGCTTCGTGAGCGCAGTCCATCGCCGCCTGCTTGACTTTACTACGACGCCGCTCGACGACGACGCGACCATGCTCCTGCTCCGCCCCAACGCCATCCCCGTCCCCCGAGGCAGCCTCGCCATGAGCGCCCGTACGGGCCTGCGCCTGGGCCGCGAGCTCGTCTCGAGCATCGCGAGCACAATCCGCGGGGTGCCGCAGCGATTCGCGATGCCCGAACTCCGCGTCGACAACATTCTCGGATCGATGATCGATCGTTTCAATCGCAGATAGAACTCACAGGCCACGCCGCCACCATGTGCACGTGTCCCAACACGCCGGTACCCTCGCATCTCGTGCCCCCCGTCCGCTCCATCGCCATCCTCTTCCACGAACGCGCCCGCCACGACGCCGAGCGCGGCAACTATCGCCTGTGGGCGATGGTCAGCAACTGGAAAGCGCGCGGCATGCGGGTAGAGCTGCTGTTCGGCCCGGGCGAGCGAGCGAAGGCTCTGGAGTGCGACGTGCTGTTCCCGCACGTGGACCTCTCGTACCTGCCCGATCGATACTGGAGCCTGATGCAGGAGCACCCGCGCGTCGTCAACCGCCGCGTGCGCGACATCCGAAAGCATGCGATCAGCCGCCGGCGGATCGGGCCCCATGACGCTTGGGACGGCCCCGTCATCATCAAGACCACCAACAACTGCGGCGGCTTCACCGATGCCTGGTTTGGTCCCGAAGGCGGACCGTCACTGCTGCAACGCGTCCGCACCAAACTAGGCCGGATCAATTGGATCGAAGATTGGTGCGTGCGCCGCGGCTGGGCCAAGACGCTCACAAAGTACCCGATCCTGCCATCGCTTCGAGACGTACCCCGCGCGGTGTTTGCGAGTCAGGACCTCGTCGTCGAGAAGTTCATCCCCGAGCGCGACGGCTCGCAGTACGTCATGAGAATGTGGATCGTGATGGGCGACCGCTCCATCGGGCGCATCCTGCGGAGCGACGATCCCTATGTCAAGAACAGCAACGGTGCCCTGGGCGAATTTCACGAGCCCCCGCCGGGCCTCGCCAAGCGTCGCAAGGAACTTGGCCTTGACTACGGCAAGATGGACTTTGTGATGCACGAAGGCCGGGCGGTATTGATTGACGTCAACGTCACGCCGACGGTGACGGGTGACGCGCGGAGTGAGCAGTATCGAATCTTGAATCAAGATTTCTCAAGAGGGATTGAGGCGGTGGAGTGAAGTGGATTCGCCGCGGAAGCATCGGAAACGAACCGACAATCTGATGTCGAGGTCACCGAACCAGCGTGCGTCCCAGGCATCAACGGTAGCCGCGGGAACTCGTAATTCGCTCAATTCGTTGTTGCGGGTCAATCTGTCGCGATCTGGCGTGACGAACCAGTATCTCGTGCCACGCCAATTCAACGATTGTCCCGAGCCACACAACTTCATCGCTTGATCGGTCGTCGGTCGCGCAAGCGGCACGCATAAGCACAACTGCCCATGTGGGCTGCGGAACACGCTCATGCAGTAATACGTCCTGCACGAAGTCCCGGCAGGAGACTGCGGCATCGCCCATGAGCATTCGACAGGACAGGAAGAAGTCGATCCAGTAGATTGGTTCAACGATCACGACATGGCAGGCGAGGAAACACACCACGGTCGCTTCACGATGTGGGTTCGCGGCCTCGCGATCCAGCCAGTTTGAAAGAGCATCAGCCGCGATGTTCTGGCTTGCAGTGACTCTGTTCGCAAACGATGCACGTCCCATTGGTGGAGTGCGGAGGTACTCGAGCAGGTCAAGGGCGAGCAACTCGTTCACGCGGTCGCAGCGTGCATCTTGGCCGTACTCGCCCTCATAGTCGATGAACTCTTCCAGCAGAGCACGATCAAGATTGGCTTTGCAAATGTCGTATGGCATGCCAGCACCCGTGAACTTTGCCGACATTCGCTCGGTGGCGACGGATTGGCGGGCGGTTGTGATCGAAGCGAAGGTACCAAGCAGGTGACACTTGCGTATGGATGTGGCTTATGCGGCTACGCCATCCAGATCGCGGGGACGTCTCCAGATGTTGCTCGAATCGTGCTCCGAATGCCGCCGCGGCCCTTCCAGTCGGTCTTGATCACGAGCCACATCGGCTGCATCAGCTTGGCGAGGTCGTCTCGAATCGCGTTCGTGACGGCTTCGTAGAAGATGCCTTCGCTGCGGAAGCTGTGGAGATAGAGCTTGAGGCTCTTGAGCTCCACGCAGATCCCGCCGGCCTTTGCAGGACGCGGCTGGAATCGCACCGTCACCACCCCAAAATCCGGATGCCCGGTCTTGGGACACACGCTCGTGAACTCTTCGGCGATGTGTTCGATCACGAAGGGCGTGTCGGAAGGCGAAGGGAAGGCTTCGAGCAGTTTGGCGTCAGGCATGGGGCAGCATCTCACAAGACCCTGTAAGGCAGCGGGAGTTTAGTTTGGTGCGTTCATTTGACGATCCTCGCCACTCAACTGCCCGCTCTCTGGCAGGAGTGCAGCGCGACTCACGCGGACGTGCGGTCCACGACGCGATAGGTCTCGCGCTCGCCTCGGCCGCGGACTGGGTAGTCCTTGCGGAGCGGGTGGGCCGGGTACTCCTCCCAGGTCAGAATCCGGCGGAGGTCCGGGTGGTTGCGGAAGCGGATGCCGAACATGTCGAAGACTTCGCGTTCCATCCACTCGGCCCCGGGCCACAGGTCAGTCACACTGTCGAGGTGCAACGCCGGGTCGTTAGCGATGCCGTCGGTGGGCAGGCTGGGGTCGAGGAAGACCTTGACGAAGAAGCGGTCGTCCCGCTCCATCGCAATCAGGTTGTAGACCACGGCAAAGCGGCCGATGGTCTTGGTGGGGTAGTTGAGGTAATCCACGCCCGCGATGTCGCTGAGGAACGTGAACTTGGTGCGTTCGTCGCTTTTCAGGAACGCGAGCACCTCGTGCTGGTCCTTGGCGTCGACGATGAGCGTCGACTGACCGCGGAATTCGGTGCCGCGGAAGGTCTTGCCCGGGAACGCGTCCTTGACGATTTTGAAGACGGGATGATCGAGGGAGACTTTGGCCTGCGTCATGCGGAAGCATGATAGGAAGTTCGCAAGGGCAGAGTGGCGCTGGCTACCGGGGCCGGTCCGATGCGATCCTCCCGGCCACTGCTCACAAGTCCTTCAGCATGGCTTGTTCACCATCCCGCACCCAGATCGGGCTTTGGGCTCGAGCGAGGACCTTTCCCAACGCAGCCAGCGACGAAACGGGCCCGCCAGCTCCCACCACCACGCCTGCGCACGCATGATGCCCGAAGAGCAACTCCGCCAGACGGTCGAGATGCTCCGGGGCGTTGCGGTGCATGTCCGGGGTCAGCAGCGCAAGCGGCTCAACCACAAAGCGCCACGCCGGGGCTCCGCGCAGGAACGTGAGAAGGCTGGGTGCGTCAGACAACACATCGCCCAGGCAAGGCCACACCACCGGGGTCTGGCCAGCGGTCGCACACAGGTTTTGTACATGCGCGGCGAAACGTGCCCATTCGCCCCGCGGACCGGCAAGCCACAGGGGCTGAAGATCCGTAGGGTCTGGGCTGAATCCCGAGCGAACCACGAGCAGGCCGGGATCCGAAGGCACGCGGCGTGGCCACGTCGCCTCGTCGAGCGCGTTGGCGTCGAGCAGGATGCGTCCAGCTTCGCGTCCTTCGCGTGAGTCGCGAATCTGGTCTTTGGCGATGATCACGGCTGGTTGCAGCATGGTGGTTTGCGGTTTGATCTGCTCAGTCGCCTGGCCCGCGGCACGCGAATTGCGATCCGTGCGTGATCCGGGTTGTCAAGCGCACCCGTCCGCGCAAGACTCGCCCGGATGCTCACCTCCTGCGCAACGTGCGCAGATCTCGCACCGCCCGCGAGACCGCAGGTTAGCTGGTTCGCTGAAGGACTTCTCTCGATCACCACCCGGAGCCCGCCCCATGCACCCGTCCAACCCCCTGCCCTTCACAGGCGAAGTCAAGCCGACCGAATCGCTCGCCCGAGGCGAACTGATTGAGCACATTCTCGCCATCAGTCCCAGCGCCAGCGCTGAGTTTCTGAGCCGGTTTACGGCAGAGCAACTCCGCTCATACTTCGACCATCTCTCTCGCACCCAAATGCCCCGCGGCAACGCGAACCCGTGGATTCGCGGCAAGCAGCCGGGCGTCGTGGCGTACAAGACGCCCGCGTGAAGTGACTGGCGTGCCACCGCTTCGGCGAAGCCGCAGCCGTGGCGATATCTTTGTGCCCTGAATCACGCGACCGGCTCTCCGCCGGTCGTTTTCGCGTCCACTACCTTCCATCATGTCCGCACCCGACCTCCCCCCACCACCCAAGCACGACGCAGGCGACCGTCCGCTTCTTGTCCACCTGCACGCCGATCGCGTCGCGCCCGAAGCCCTCACGGGCGGCGTCGTCATCGTGATCGACGCGATTCGCGCGAGCGTGACGATTGCCAAGGCCCTCAGCGAAGGAGCCGCGGCGATCGTGCCCGTGTTGACGGCGGAAGAAGCGCGAGCGAAGGCCGCGGCCCTGAAAGCCCCTCCCAGAGGGAGGGGTTGGGGTGGGCGAGATTCTTCTGCAGACGCACCCACCTCTAGCCCCTCCCACAGGGAAGAGAAAGTGTTGCTGGGCGGCGAGCGGGGCGGCGTCTTAATCGAAGGATTTGACCTCGACAACTCGCCGTTCTCTTACACACGCGAGCGGATCGCGGGCAGCACCATCGTCTTTACCACCAGCAACGGTACCGCAGGACTCTTGCACGCCCGGCACGCGGCGAAGATCATCGTCGGATCGTTCGTGAATCTCACGAAGGTTTGCGAGGCCTTCGCGAACGAACGCCGACCCGTACACATCCTCGCATGCGGCACGCGGAGCGACATCAGCCTCGACGACGTGCTGGTCGCCGGGGCGATGGCGAGGATGCTGCTCGTTGCGGGGCGAGGGACGACCAGCGACGATTCGTGGCAGGTCGCAACGCACCTGTGGCACATCATCAGTCAAGGCGGTCAGGACAAGATCGTCGAAGCGATGTGCGGCAGCCGGGGCGGGCGAAACATGGTCACGCTGGGGCTGCGCAGGGATGTGGAGTTCTGCTCCACGATTGATGCAGTGCCGGTGGTGCCGGTGTTCGATGTAGCAAGCGGGTTGATTCAGTTGTAGACCGCGAATCGACTATCGCTTTTTGCTCAGGTACTCCCACAAGTACGCCGCCATGTCGCGAGCGGCCTGACCTCGATGGCTGAGTTCGTTCTTTCGCTTGGGCGGCAGTTCCGCGCTGGTCTGGGCATGCTGTGGTCCGACGAGAAACAGAGGGTCGTAGCCGAAACCGTCCTTGCCGGCTGGCACGCGGGGCGGAACACCGATGCGCCCTTCGAAGCGTCCCTCGCAGGTGTACACGATCGCCTTCTTGAGCGGCTGGGCAAGGGCCATAACGCAGACGAACCTCGCCCCGCGCTTCTCTTCGGGCACGCCTTCGAGTTCCTTCAGCAGTCGCTGGTTGTTCGCCGCGTCGCGCTGCGCGCGGGAGAGGCCTGTCTCGCGCCCGTCGGTGCTGTAGTGCGAACTGATAACTCCCGGCTTGCCGCCCAAGGCCTCGACCTCGAGCCCGCTGTCATCCGCAAGGCAGAGCATCTCGGTCTGCGCCGCGTAGCCCATCGCCTTGATGATCGCGTTCTCGCGGAAGGTCTTGCCCGTCTCGGCAGGTTCGGTCAGCACCTTGCCCTTGGCCGCTTCCTTGAGCGACAGCAGACGCACGTCGTTGAGCCGCACCTCGCGGAAGACCTCCTCGAGCTCTGCGACCTTGTGGGCGTTGGACGTGGCGAGAACAACCTGCAGCATCCTCAACCATACTCACGCGGATTCACGACGCGTTTGGAGCACATTGGCGATACCCTCGTCGCTTATGCATGTGTGGCTTTGGGCTGGCTTTGTCATCTTTGTGCTCGCGATGCTCGCGGTCGACTTATTCCTGCTCAATCGCAAGGACGAGCCGGTAAGCATCAAGAAGGCCGCGCTCTTCACGCTTGCGTTTGCAAGCCTGGGTGCCCTTTTCTCGCTGGTTGTGTGGCAGATCTACGGCAACAACTTCATGGGCTATGGCGAGCAGTTCGTCGAGTCCACGCGGATGATGGCGGCGCAGCAGGCCAAGGTGCCCGCGGATCAGCTCGCAACATGGCAACCGCCCGAGGGCTCGGAAGCGGCGATTGCCGCGGTCAATCCCGGGAAGACGGCGGCGACGCTGTACCTTACCGGCTGGATCATCGAGTACGCGTTGTCGATGGACAACATCTTCGTGATCGCGCTGATCTTCACGTACTTTCGGATTCCCGCCAAATACCAGCATCGCGTGCTGTTCTGGGGCATCATGGGGGCGTTGATCCTGCGGGGCCTGATGATCGGCGTGGGCGCGGAGCTGGTGAAGCAGTTCCACTACATCTTGTACGTCTTTGGAGCGTTTCTGGTCTACACAGCAATCAAGCTGGCCAAGGGCGGCGAGGATGACGAGTTTCAGCCCGAGAAGAGCTTTGTCTTTCGCATCGCGAAGAAGCTGTACCCGGTCACGCCCAACTTTGACGGCAACCACTTCTTCACGCGGATCGACGGGAAGCGGTTCGCGACCCCACTGTTCCTCGTGCTCGTGATGGTCGAGGGCACCGACGTGGTCTTTGCGGTCGATTCGATTCCCGCGATCTTCTCGATCACGCAGGAGCCGTTCATCGTCTTCACCAGCAACGTCTTCGCGATCTTGGGCCTGCGCAGCTTGTACTTCGCGCTCGCCGGGGCAATGCACAACTTCTCGATGCTCAAGTACAGCCTGGCGTTCGTGCTGGGGTTTGTGGGCGTCAAGATGCTGCTGCCCGGATGGGCCGAACTGGCGGGTTGGCTCAACGGCAGGTTTGTGTTGACCCTTCCCACACCCGAACTGCACATCGGCAGTTCGCTATCGCTGGGCATCATCGGCGGGGCACTCGCCTTTGGCGTGCTTGCGTCGCTGGTGGTCGGAAAGAAGAACGCGTCTAAGTCGAACGACCCCTCCACCCCCAACGATCCTTCGAAGGAATAGCCTTCCGCGTCCTTCCCTGTTCGCAGAGAGTCACGGATGATCGTTCTTTGGTTGGCAGTCGCGTCGCTGGTGCTCCTGCTGGTCCTGCTGGACCTGTTCGTGCTGCGCACGCGCCTGCGGGCATGGCTGGTCGAGCTTTCGCCCCTCCAACGCAGCGCGGCACACGGCCTGGGATACCTCACCATCGCGATGGTCCTGTGCCTGCCGATCTACTTCGCCTATCAGCATCAGGTTTTCGGGGCAGGGCTCGAGGACAGCTACACCGACGCCCTCTCGGGCCACGAAGCCGTCTTGCAGTACATCTCGGCGTTCATTCTCGAAATTTCGCTGAGCCTTGACAGCATCTTCGTGCTCGCCGCGGTCTTCGCATACTTCAAGGTGCGAGAAGACCTGCAGCCGCGGCTGCTCCTGTGGGGCATGCTCATCGCGCTGGCGTTTCGGGCCGCGATGATCCTGATCATCGGGCAGTTGACGTTCAACGCGGAGTGGTTCCGCTTTGTGCTCGCCGCGTTCCTGGTGCTCGCCGCGCTTCGGATGATTTTGATCCGCAAGGAGAACCTCGACCCCGACAAGAACCTGCTGGTGCGGCTGGCGCGAAAGGTCGCGCCGATTCACGACCGGCCCGAGTCCGATGATCCGGTCCAGATATCGCACGGCAAGACGCGGTTGACAAGCCTGGTCGTGCCCGTGCTCATGATCGAGACGGCGGACGTCTTCATGGCGATGGACTCGATCCCCGCGAGCTTCGCGTTTACGCGCGAGCCGCTGCTGATCTTTGCCGCGAGCGCCATGGCTCTCCTGTGCCTGCGGTCGCTCGCGCCCGTCTTCGCCCTGATCATCCCGCGCCTGCGGTACTTCAAGATTGGCCTGGCGATGATCCTCGCATACTGCGCGATCATC
Organism: Phycisphaerales bacterium; assembly: GCA_022843045.1. Classification (GTDB taxonomy): domain Bacteria; phylum Planctomycetota; class Phycisphaerae; order Phycisphaerales; family UBA1924; genus BJHL01. The sequence continues at coordinate 17,905 of JALHOJ010000009.1, read as the reverse complement.
ATCGCTCTCCCCGCAAGCAAGATTCTCAGTCAGTTCCACACCGACGGCTGGCAGCTCACCACGCTGCAGAAACTCGCGTTCGTAGGCGGATCCCTCGCCTTCGGAGCGATCATCGCAAGCATGTTTGGCACCTCTTCCGCATCCGCCGATGTGTCGCCTTTGGGCGAGGACGCCGATCGTCTCGCCCGCGCCACGCTCTCGCGGATTCGCAAGATCGCGATCTTTGTGATCGGCATGACCGGCCTGATCGTCGGCTTCGTCATGGCCATCGGTCCGGGCCCGGGCATCCCAATTCTCATCATCGCCCTCGCGCTGCTGGCCAGCGAGTTCGTCTGGGCCCGCGTCCTCGTCAACAAGTACCGCAAGAAGGCCGAAGACGCCGCCAACTTCGCCGCGGCGGAGGCCCGCAAGCGGTTCCGACCCTGGGCGATGGCGGGGCTGATGAGCATCACGCTGCTGGTGGGCCTGCTCATCCACTTGTACGGACACGTCGCGATCAACTTTGTGTGGGGACTGCTTTCGAGCAACAAGGAACTGCTCGAGCACCGCATCCCCATCGGCCTTGTAATCGGCGGAATCATCCCGGTTCTTTTCGGACAGGTTTTCTTGGCGTATCTCGCGTATGTGCGCAAGCCGCCGACTGCCAATCCGCCGACCCAAGCACCTCCAAGCACGTGATCCGCGCCGTCTTTTCTCTATTCTCCTTTCTCGATTCTCTGCGAACCCGTGATCGACCGCTTCGCTCAATTCCCCCGCGACCTCGCCCAACGCGCCAAGACCGTGCGATTTGGCGACATCCCCGTGCTGCTCGCGCACCCAGACTGGCAGCGGCCCGCCCCCACCGTCCTCTGGATGCACGGTCGCACCGCGAACAAGGAGCTTGATCCAGGCCGATACCTCCGCTGGATTCGGGCTGGCATCGCCGCGTGCGCCATCGACATGCCAGGGCACGGCGAACGCAAGCGCGAAGGCTGGGACACACCCAAGCACACGCTCGACGCGCTCGAACAAGCAGTGGGCGAAGTCGACACGGTCGTTGAGCATCTTTCAGACCCGCAATGGCAAGGCGTCTTCAATCTCGATCGCCTCGCAATCGGCGGCATGTCGCTGGGGGGCATGACAACGCTGCGCCGCCTGTGCGATCCACACCCTTTCGTCGCCGCGGCGGTCGAATCGACGACGGGATGGCTGACGGGCCTCTACTTTCCTGCGGACAAGCCTCCATCAATGGGCGTCGCGACCCATCCGCGCGAACGTGTCGAGCGACTGGACCCGATGCAGCACCTGAACACCTTCCGACCGCTGCCACTGCTCGCCCTGCACTCGCGGGCGGATGAGTTGGTGCCCTTCAGCGTGCAGGATCGCTTCATCCAGAGACTTCGCGAGCACTACCAGAACCGCGGCGTGGGCCCCAGCCAGATCGAACTGGTCAGTTGGGAGACCACCGGCGCTCCGCAGGAACACAGCGGATTCGGGCGAGTTTCCAACGATGCCAAGAACTCCCAGGTCGCGTTCCTGCAGAAGTGGCTGCGACCCGTGCCGCCTGACGCAGTCACTCCACAAACCTAAACTCGCCCATGCCAAGTTTCGACGTCGCCAGCAAGGTCAACTTCCCCGAACTCGACAACGCCATCAACAACACGCACAAGATGGTGCAGCAGCGCTTTGACTTCCGCGGCCAGACCGCCGAGATTCATCTCGACCAAAAGGAGAAGAAGATCAAGCTCGTCGCGGACGACGCGACAAAGCTCCGAAACTTCCTTGAAATGTTCGAAACCTGCGTGCAGCGTCGCGGTATCGCCCTGAAAACCTTCGTGTGGAGCGATCAGGAACCCACGCTGGCGGGCAAGCTCAAGTGGGAGGCCAAGATTCAAGATGGCCTCGAGCAGGACAAGGCCAAGGCGCTCGTCAAGGCGATCAAGGACAGCAAGCTGAAGGTGCAAGCCAGCATCCAAGGCGACGAGATCCGCGTGACGGGCAAGCAGATCGACGACCTGCAGGCCGCGATGAAGGTACTGGAAGCCGCGGACGTGGGCGTGCCGCTGCAGTTTGTCAACATGAAGCGGTGATGGCTTCCACGCTCCCCATCTCCGAGACCTTTCACTCGATCCAAGGCGAGGGCAAGCTCACCGGCGTGCCCAGCTTCTTCATGCGCCTTTCGGGCTGCAACCTTCGCTGTGCGTGGTGCGATACGCCCTACGCCAGTTGGAATCCTGATGGCGGGCCGCAATCCATCGACGCACTTGCTGACGCCGCTTCGGTCGCAAAGCACGTCGTCGTGACGGGCGGCGAGCCACTGATCTTTGATCGCCTGCCGCTGCTGCTCGCTGCGCTCAAGCATCGCGGCCTGCACATCACGATCGAAACCGCGGGCACGGTCTTTCAGCCCGAGCTTCGCGCCGGTCTGGTGGACCTCATCAGCATCAGCCCCAAGCTCAGCAACTCAACCCCTCGCAACGACCCTCGCGACGCGGACGGCAAGTGGATGCGCCTGCACGAAGCCCGCCGGATCAACCTCGAGGCCCTCCAAGCCCTGATCGACTTGCCGTGCGACCATCAGCTCAAGTTCGTGGTCGCGGAACCGGGCGATCTCGCAGAGATCGACGCGCTGCTCGCAAAACTGCATCGCTGGAGACCGGCGGACATCCTGCTCATGCCCGAAGGCATCACGCCGCCCACGCCTGAGCGCAAGCAATGGATCGCCGACGCGTGCGTCGAGCGAGGCTGGCGGTATTGCTCTCGGCTGCACATCGAGCTGTTCGGGAACAAGCGAGGCACGTAGCGAGAAGCCGGGCCAGCCTAACGCGTCGCAACGTACTCGTCAGATCAGGCTCGCCCAACTACTTCATCTTCTCTCGCACCGCATCAACAAACGCCTGCGCCTGCGGATCGGTGGACGTCTTCGTCGGCGTGCCCCACTCTGGCGTCGTGCCAATAGGGCCAGGCGTGAAGTCAACGTAGGTATCGTTCTCCGTCCACTCATAAAGCACCGCGCCGTCTGACTCGTTGTACACGCTCACCTTCTTGGCCGGATCCGCCTTGTCGAGCACATACACCCGATGGACGTCATCCGCCGCACGATACTGCACGATGATCGTCGTCCCATCGGACCCCGCGACGATGCGTCGCATCCGCACCCGCGGCTGATATCCCCACAGCGCGGCGTAGCCCCCATCGACATCGACGAGCGCGATGGTTTCCGTGCCCGCGGGCGTGCTCACGTCTTCGGACGCGAGCGTTGCGGGGCCCGCGGGGCCACCACCCGATCCCTGCGGATTGGGGCCGAAGATCACGCGATAGCCAAAGTCATTGGGATGCGGATTGGCCGTGCCGGTCGATGTATCGATCGGTTCCTTCGCACGCCGGATGTCGAGATACACGTCGCGCGAGCCGTTCCATGTCTTTTGCAAAGCGACCGGCGTGCCTTCCACGGCTTGGCTCACGTACTTTCCGGCAGGCGCGGGCCCGCCAGCCGTCCGAGTCGCGCAACATCCAGGCGTTGCCGCGATGATCAGGATCACGCCTGCCAACACGATACCCCCATGCCAGATCTGATTCCGCATACCGCTACGCCACCTTTCTTGAAACCACCATGCGAACGCCCAATCCCACGCAAGCCGCCACCGCGAGCATCGTGAGTCCCACCGGCAATTCCGCCCAGAGCGATGCACGCGGCAACACACCGGCTGCAATCGCTGACATCCCCCCCAGAATAATGAGTCCGACGACCAATTGCCAGAGTCGCGGCGCGAAGATGCACACAACACATCCGGCAACGGATGCAAACGCACACCAAACCATCACACCCAGCGAAGAAAACTCCTGAACGCCGCGATCCTTGAGCATGTCCGCCAGCGCAGCCGCATGCACGAACACCCCTGCGGCCTCCGATCCGTCGGGCAAGGGAATCTGATCGTCTTCCATCGCACCGATCAGCACCGCCTTGCCCTTGGCACGCCGCGTCAGTTCATCGTCCGACAACGCCGCGCCGTCCGCGTACCGCATCAGCATCGCCTCTCGCGAACCCGGATCGCGAGGAATCGCCGCAAACTCCGCGACGCGATCTTCGATCTGATATCCCTGTTCCGCAAGTTCGGGCTCGGCATCGAGCACGTTCGATTTCACGGTGTAGACCCGTCGCAACTTCACTGGTTGGTCCTGGCCATCCTGCACCGCACCGCCCAAGCCCGCCCGCCCCTCCTTCACCTTGAGCATCCGCACCGCGCCGATCCAATCAGAGCCCGACTCGGTCACGAGGAAACGCGTCTGATGCGACGCAACCCCCGCGCGGAATCGCGTTGCGGCTTCGAGAGCAAGGCCCAGATTGCCGATTTCCATGCCGCGTCGCTCAAGACCGGCTTCGACGGTCCAGACTTCATTGGAACCGGGCTGCTGCACGAGCATGGTGCCCCACGACGCGCCCGCTTGCAGCAGATCAGGAGCAGTGTCGCTGGGCAGACCAAACGCATCGCGATGCCATGACTTTGTGCCCAAAACGACGGGCACACCTTGACGCGTGGCTTGTGTGACGGCTTGCACCAATGGTGCGTGGTTCGCCGGGTCGGTCGGATCGCCGAAGCGCACGTCGAAGGCAATGCACTTGGCGCGGGCCTTGACCAGCCTCTCGATCATCTTGCCGTGTGTGGGCCGCCAGGTTTCCTTCACCGTGGGATCAATCACTCCGCCGACGCCCATAGTTTCGCGAGCCTTGACCATGTCTTCTCGGGTGAATCCCAGCACCAGCACGGAAGCATCTGACGAAGCCGGCGAGGCTGCGGCAACCGCAACCACCCGCCCCTCCGACCAAGGCAGCATCGGCAGCACCACGAACCAACTCAGCAGAAATGCCGCGAGCGAGCCGGCGAATGCAAGCAGGCCGCGAGATCTCCACCAGCCTCGCTCCGACTGATCGCGCCGCGATTCGGGCTCTGGGGCTGCCGAGGACGACGCGCGACCCGCCATGGCGTCGCGTGCGTGCATCGACGGCATCGATCGCACCGCGCTCAAACGGCTGGGCGCCTCGAGCAGCGACGCCCGCAGACGCTCCAGCAGCACCCGCACATCGCCCGCATCGCGAAATCGCTGCGACGGTTCGATCGCGAGGCACCCCTGCAGTACCTCGATGATGCCCGCGGGCAGGTTCGACGGAAAGCGATCCCACGACACCTCCTGGTGCTGGGGCGGCCTGCGTTCGCGAAAGGCTCGAACCCCCGACAGGCACTCAAACAGCACGCAGCCCAACGCGAAGATGTCCTGCGACGCGTCCGCCGGTTCGCCCGCCCACTGCTCGGGGCTCATGTACCCGGGCGAGCCCGAAACCGAGCCGCGCCCGTCGCCCAGGGAAAGCGTGCAAGAGGTTTCGTCAAGCGGTTCCCGTTGTACCTGCGGCGTAGCGTCCACGTCCGACCCGTGCGCCCGCGAAAGCCCGAAGTCCACCACCTTCGCGTCGCCATTGGCCGCGAGCAGGATGTTGGAGGGCTTGAGGTCGCGGTGATTGATGCCCGCGACGTGGGCCGCGCCGAGCGCGCCAGCGATCTGCGCCCCCAATCGCAAAGTCTCGTCGAGCGACACGGGCCCGCTTGCGAGGCGATGGGCCAGCGTCTCGGTGCGAACGTATCGATCGCCTTCAGCCTTCTTTGCGACCAGTTCCATCACGACATACCAAGCGCCGGCATGCTCCACAACGTCGTAGATTGATGCCACATGCGGATGCTGCACCGCCGCGATCGCGCGAGCTTCGCGCAACACGCGTTCCTGCGTCTGGCTGAGTTGGTCGGAGCCCTCCGAGCCTCGCGGCAGCAACGCCTTGATGGCCACGTGCCGGTGCAAACGCTCATCCAACGCCGCCCACACCACCCCCATGCCGCCACGCCCCAGTTCCTGGCGGATGAGGTAGGGGCCAATTCGGGTTGGCGAGTCCGCTGGCACCGCCACACCCCAGTGTATGACCCAGATTAACACCCCCACAAAAACGCGTCCCGGCGCGACTTCGCGCCGGGACGGTGCCTGTCTCTCATCGACCAATGCTCGTTCGACCGCTCGCGTGCGGGTCGGCATGATGTTGGTCATCGTGCCGAGCAGCTCGGAATCGCCTGCGGAAAGGAGAGGGGATGGACCGGCGGGGCACCGACGCGACGTGGGTCAGCGTCTGCGTCGATAGCCTTCGAATTGCCAGTTGCGTCCCGGGCCTTCCCGCACGCGAGCGTGATCTCAATGTGCTCGGCATGCAACGAGCACCGGACTTCAGCGACGCCGACGCGCCGCCACCAGTCCGGCGAGGCCCAAGAGGGCCGCGGCGCCGGGCGTGGGGATCGGATCAGTGAAGACCACCGCCTGCACGTTGCCCTGCTGGAGCGAGCCCATCGCGAACACGGTGTAGACCTGGCCCGCGGCCAGGTTCAGCCCGTTCACGGGCAGGGCCAGGCCGTTCGAGTTTCCAGCCAAGAAGACGCCCAAGTTGTACGTGCCAGCGGGCACCTGGATGTACCCTTCATCGGCGGCATTGCCGAAAGCGGTGTCGCTGAAGAGCGTGCCCGCGTTCGTGCCATTGACGTTGATGCCAATGTCCACCGCCGGCACATCCGGCGCGGCGTGCACGAAACGCACCTTGGCGTTGCCCGCGGCAGGGGCGGAGTTGTTGTCGACAAGCAGGAGCGGGGCGATGTTGGCCGTAAAGCCGATGGCCGCAACCGTGTAATCGACGTTGCCTTGCAGCGGCACGCCCAGCACGGGCAGGGCCACGCCGTTCTGCCCATTCAGAGTCACGCGGAAGTCGTACGTGCCAGTCGGCAGGGGCACATAGCCCGTGCCGTTCGTGAACGTCAGGTTGGTGATGGCGGGCGAGCCATCGGGCAGCTCGTTGACGTACACGTCCACGCCGGGCGTGTTGGGCGAGGCGTGGATCACGCGCACGCCCGCGCTGGCGACGCTGGTGAGCAGACCGAGGGCAACCAAAGACGAAGTGACAGCAACCGTTCCCATAGGAACCTCCAGAAACACCCGACCACGAGAACGATGAGAGACTGGCGGAGGAAGAACACGCTCGCCACACACAGCAAAGCGCGGCTCCGACCGCGATCCCTACGACACATGCAGGGGATCAGGATGCAGCCTGCGCAGCGAGAATCTCACATTTTTGAGAATCACATATCAATCTGCAGAGCGAGGCGGAAATTCTGAGAAGTTCGTTTGCGTCTTTCGATTCATCGTGCATACTGGCGGCCCGCACGCCAGCGCATGCTTGCGCCGGTGAAACTCCCGACCGGAGTTTCACTGGTGGGGAACGCGTGATCTCACTGTTGCTCCGCGCGGGCAAGAAAAACGCCGCGATGGGCTCGCGGCGTGAACACGAATGCTGATGGAATCAAACTCAAACCATCCGCGCGAGGCGCCCGCGGCTTGATCGCGTTTGCAGCATGTAGGACTGCAGGTTGGTGCCAGGACATTCCGTCGACGCGCTCCGGAATTCACGATGGGTGTACACCCGATTCATCGGTACGCGGTAGCCGCGCATCTGGGCCGCGAGGAAGCCGTCAAGGGAATTGAGCTGCGCCTGCGTGGGGCGATGCTCCATGAAGTTGCCCATCAGCATGATGCCCAGGTTGTGGTCGTTGGTCGCCGCGACGTGGGCGCCTTCGATGCTCACGGGCCGGCCTTCCCAGACGCGGCCTTCGGGGTCGATGATGTAGTGATACCCGATGTCGACCCAGGTCGGCCCGCGATCGATATGGGCCCTTCGGATCTTGTTCAGCCGATCCACGCTCGACTGATACCCGCGCATGCCCGAGGCATTGAGAGCGTCGTGGTGCACGGTGATGAGGCCCACGCCGTTCATGGGCTTCGAGAGATTCCACTTGGGCGCGTTGCGGGTCCACTGACTCCGCGCGATGATGCCCGAAACCGCAGGTGCAGGCGGCTGCGGACGACTGGCGGGCTGGGGCGTGGGCGCGCTCGGAGCAGGCGTGGGCGAAGCCTGGTAGTACACCGTGGGCGGCGGCGGGGTCAAGGACGCCTGTTTCTCCGGCCACACCGGAGACGGGAAGTCCTTCGCGATCTTGCGCGATCCCGAGCACCCTTGCAGCCAAGCCAACGCGGCCAATGCCCCAACGCCAGAGAGCATGGCGCGTCTCGAAACCTCCGGCGCGGCGAACGCATCAGGGTGCGAGATCGAGGATTCCGGTAGGGTCTGATCGGGCATACTCACGTCCTGTGAGATCGGTTGGGGGCGACGGCGGGGACCAATTCTCGGGCGAGCGAAATCTCGAGCGAAAATCATTCCACGCCGGGGCAGGGTGCATCCGTGACGTCTCAGGATAGCCGAATTCGGCGCATCTCAACGCACAAATGACGCGATTTCGCCAGCGATTCCTTTCCGCAAACCTGCAAACGCCCACGAAGCATCCCCAACAAGATTGCATGTTCATCCTCAAGTGCGGCAATTGCCAACAGCAAGTCAACGTCAGCCCTGAGTTCGCCGGGTCCGTCATCAACTGTCCGGTATGCGGCAAGGGCCTTTCGGTACCGGCCAAGGCACCGGAACCGGCTGGCCCCGCTCAGCCCGCCGGGTCGTCGGACTGGGCCGGAGCGGCTGCGGCCGCCGCCGCGATGCCTGGCACGGGCCAAGCCGCCCCGTCGGCTGGCACTGCCTCGACCATGAACTTCTCGCCGGCTTGGAACGACGTGACCGGTGCTGCGGCGGGCGCTCGCGATCAATTCCGGGCCACCATGAACCCGCCCCCGGGCCAGAACTTCGGCATGGTCGCGCCGGGGACGCCTCCCGCGTGCAGCCGCCTGGTCTACATCGTGTTGGCGATTTTCCTGGGTTGGCTGGGTATTCACAACTTCGTCGCGGGGCTGACCGGGCGGGGCTGGACCCAACTGATCATCTCGATCGCGGGCATCGTGCTGGCACCTTGCACCTTTGGCATTTCGACGCTCGCGGTGTTTGCCACGTTCGTCTGGAGCATCATCGACATCGTCACGATCAAGACCGACGCCCGCGGGATTGCAATGAACTAATCGCGCGAACCGACATCTCTCATCGCGACAGGCTCACGCCCGCAGGAACGCGTGGAACGCTCCGTCGCGGTAACCAGTCGGAGCTTCACCCGGTAAACCGCTGGGTAGGGTCTTGTGCTGTTCCACCAACTTCAAGCCCAACTCACCCTCCGCGCGGATCGCAATCGCTTCGTCCTCTTCGCGGTCGATGCTGCAGGTGGAGTACGCCAGCACGCCGCCGGGTCGCAGCAATGTCCGTCCACGCTGCACGATCTGCCACTGCACTGCCGCGAGCCGTTCGATCTGATCGGTCGCGAGGCGATACGCCGCCTCAGCCCGACGCGGCAGCACGCCCGAGTTGGAGCAGGGCACATCCAGCAGCACGATGTCCGCCTGTGCCGCCAACGCATCGCACGCCTGAGGCTCGACTACTTCGACATTGCCCATACGCGACGCGGAATTGGCGACCATCGTCCGGAGCGTGGCCATGCGCTCTGCGTCCACATCGCTGGCGATGATGCGGGCCTTCGGAAACGTGCGTGACAGGTGCCGAGTCTTGGTGCCGTTGCCGGCGCAAAGGTCGATGATCAGGCTTGGTCCGCCCTCGCCAAACCAACCGCTCGCTTGCGCGCCAAGGGCCCGCACCACGCGCGTGCTGCTGGCGTCCTGCACCCAGGCATCGGGCAGATCCCGCAGGACTTTCGTCAACTCGCTGCCCTCCGCCGCGAGCAGGTGGCAACCCATGTCATCGTGAGGCACAAGCAACTCGTGCGTCGCGGCCTCGCCTGCAAACTCTGTGTTGAGCGTGATGGGAGGCGTCACCAGTTTGTGCAAGGCCATCACGCGGGCTTGCTCAGGCCCAAAATGCTGCGCCCACCCCTCCAGCACTTTTCTGGGCACGCTGCACGCGATGCTGAGCCGACGGGTCTCGTCGTCGGGAAGGATCGGCTTCGTCAGCCGCACCGCCCCGCCCTCGCCCAGAGGCAACCCGTCGCGGGCATCGTTCCAGGTCGGCACTCGCACGAGATCGCCCGCATCCAGCCCCGCCAACCGCGTCAGGCCTCTCAGCCCGGCATTCACCAGCCCCGTCGCCCGCCCCATCGGCCCGCTCTTGATGATCTCGACGGTCTCGTCGATCGCCGCGTATGCCGGTACGCGGTCCAGAAACAGAATCTGCGATCCCCCCAGCAAGAACGCTGCCCGCACCGCTTCGTCAAGTTCGTTCCAGGGCCGATCCAAAGTCTGCTCAAACACGAACGCCAGCGTCCCCCAACGTCGAATCGCCGCCTCATAGATCGCCAGCGCGAGCGCCCCATCACGCGGATCAAGCCCATCGATGGGCGGCCGCACGGGCGACAAGTCCGGATACGCCTTGACCTGTCGCAATAAAGCCACGAACGCCGCGGATCGCGCCGTCCGCGCCCGCTGCCCGCCCGCCACACTCTTTGGCCCATCTCGACCCATGACCCAGCATAGCGGCAACAGTTCCTCTCCACTTTCACACACCACTTTCGCACTTCTCTCCAACAATCCCCCCGTGCCCGCCCCGGCTCCATCTTCCGCAGACAGCCCCAAGCGCCGCGTCCTCTCGGCCCTGCCCCCGCTCGCGCCGTTCTTTGATCCGCGCCGTATCCGCGTCATCGAGCAACGCCGCGCGACGCCCGGCTGGCTGGCACGTATGCGGATTCGCAAGAAGCTGATCGTGATCCACTCGGTCTTCACGATCATCCTCGCCGCGGCGTTGCTCCTGACGCTGCGTCCAGCGGTGACCGCCGTCGTGCGCGAAGCGGAAGTGGAGAAGGCAACGCTGATGCTCGCGATGCTGGGCGACGGGGGCGACCTGACCACCTCCCCCACCACTTTCTCCGCCGACGATGCAACGGTCCAGATCCAAACCGGCGACCAGCGTTCGCTGGGCTTGCTGCCCGAGGACGTGCTCCGCGCGATGAATCGCACGGGCGACACTGTGACGACCTCCAACGCCGTGCCGGTGCGCGTCAGCCTCGCCGGCCACGGCGCGATTCGGTTTCTCGGCCCGCCCCAGGCGGGCGGCCCCACAGCGAACCCCGCGCTGCCCACCGAGCCGCGCTTCGTGCTGCTCACGGCTCAGGTTCCCGACGCGCGCGAGGCCGTCGGTCGCCTGTACATGTTCGTGGTCGTTGCGCTGATCGCGATCTACCTGCTCGTCGCCATCGCGCTCGAACTGTTCGTGCTGCCTCAGAACGTGTACGGCCCGATCCAACGCATGCTCGACGCCGACGATGCGCTTCGCAAAGGCCGGCGCGACCAGGAGCAGATTCCCGAGGCCATGATGCCCAAGGACGAAATGGGCGAGATCATGCGCAGCCGCAATCGCTCGATCGCCGAACTTCGCAAGAAGGAAGCCGACCTGGGCGATGCCCTCATGCGTCTCGAAGAGGTCGCGACGGACCTCAAACGCAAGAACCACCTGCTCGAAGCGGCGAAGCGCAACCTGCAAGACGCCGATCGCCTTGCCAGCCTGGGCATGATGTCCGCAGGCGTTGCGCACGAGTTGAACACGCCGCTCGCCGTCGTGAAGGGGCTCACGGAGCGCCTCAACGCCAGTCCCGACAAACGCCTCGAACCTGCAGACGCCGCTCTCATGCTCCGCGTGGTCAACCGCCTTGAGGGCCTGGGCGACAGCCTGCTCGACTATGCCCGCGTGCGCACGCCCCGGAGCACGAGTGCCCGCTGCAGCACCATCGTGCACGAAGCCATCACGCTGGTGCGGCTGGATCGAGACGCCGCCGCCATCGCCATAGATAACCGCGTGCCCGACGACCTTCAGGCCTTCTGCGACCCCGATCGCATGGTCCAGGTCTTTGTCAATCTCATTCGCAACGCCGTCGACGCCCTGCGCGAGTCCGCGCACGCCAACGACCCCCGCATCGAAGTCCTGGGCGAACCAATCACCCGCGAAGGCCGAGCCTGGATCGCCCTGCGCATCCGCGACAACGGCCCAGGCATCGACCCGCAGATCCTCCCCCGCCTCTTCGAGCCCTTCGCCAGTACGCGCCTGGACAGCAAGGGCACGGGCCTGGGCCTCGCCGTCGCCGAGGGCATCATCCGCGAACACGGCGGCGTGCTCCTGGCCCAAAACCGCAGCGATCGGAGCGGAGCGTTGTTTGAGGTGCTGCTGCCGGCGACGCCCGAGCGCTAGCCGCCCCGCCACTATGATCGTTCATGGCCCCCGCTGAGCCCACCAACACGAACGACACCGGCACACAGGCCACGCCCGCCCTCTCCATCGCCGCCCTCGACGACGACGCAGACTTTCGCGAGTATCTCAAGAGCCTGCTCGAAGGCGACGGCCACGATGTTCGCACGTTTTCGACGCCCGCCTCGCTGTACGACGCCATCGAGCAGCGCCAGCCCGACGTGCTGCTGCTGGATATGAAGATGGGCCGCCACAGCGGCGAAGAAGTCCTGCTGGACGTTCGCAAGCGCTGGCCGCGTTTGTGCGTGATCGTCGTCACCGGCTATCCATCGATGGACAGCATGCGGCAGACGTTCAAGCAGGATGTGTTTGACTACATCCCCAAGCCGTTCTCCGCCGAGGATCTTCGCAGGAGCCTCGCACAGGCCGTGGCGTCGCTGGGCCTTGGCCAGCGCCCGCAGGACCGCCTTCGAGCGGAACTGGGCCGACAGGTCCGCCTGGCTCGCATCGAAAAGGGCTGGACGCTCAAGGAGCTTTCCGAATCAAGCCAAGTCTCCGTGAGCCAGCTCTCCAGCATCGAACGCGGGGCGCACCTGCCGAGTCTTGAGTCCCTTGTGACAATCGCCCTCGCCCTGGGCCGCAAGCCCAGCCAATGGCTGGACGCGGCGGGCCTCTGATTCGCGCCGAGCGAACTCGCTCACTACCTTTGTCCCCTTGCCGCCTCCGCAACGTCAACCCGCGCTGCTCTTCACCGCCTTCGAGCCCTCGGGAGACGACCACGCCTCCGCGGTGATCGCCGAACTCAAGCGCCGCCATCCCAGCCTGCCCATCTTCGCCTGGGGCGGGCCCAAGATGCATCGCGCGGGAGCGACGATCATCGAGCGCACGGGCGACGACGCGGTGATGGGCCTGCCGGGCCTTGCGAAGATCATCGATCACCTCCGCATCAACCGCCGGATCGACAAGTGGATCGCTGAGAACCTCAAGGGCGAGACGCCCATTGCTCTGCATGTGCCCGTGGACAGCCCCGCGGCGAACGGGCCGATCTGCAAGATCGCGAAGGGGCACAACGTGAAGGTCTGCCACCTGGTCGCGCCGCAGATCTGGGCGTGGGGCCGCTGGCGGATTCACAAACTCCGGCGCATCACCGACCTCCTGCTCTGCGTGCTGCCGTTTGAGCCCAAATTCTTCGCGGATCGCAACGTGCCCGCGAAGTTCATCGGGCACTTTCTGTTCGATCACGAGTTGCCCCTCCGCGACCTGGACCTTCGCGCCGCGACCTTCCCCGAAGGCTCACCCCGCATCGCGATGATGCCCGGCTCGCGCCCCAACGAGCTCGAGCGGCACTTTCCGATCCTTCTGGACGCGTACCACCAGCTCCAGCAGAACTTTCCCAACATCGCGGGTGTCGTCGCCGCCACCAGCGACAAGGTGGCGGACACGCTCCGCAAGATCGGCGATGCCCATCCCAAGGGCTGGCCGCAGTCGGTCCGGTGCGTCGTCCAGGACACCGACGCCGTCATCCGCTGGTGCGACATCGCGCTGGTCAAGAGCGGCACCGTCACGATGCAAGTCGCTCGCCAGCTCAAGCCCATGGTGATCTTCTACAAGAAGAGCAACCCGCTGATCTTCCTGATCGCTCGCACGTTCGTGACGACGCGCCACTTTGCGCTGCCCAACGTGATCGCCAACCGACGGGTCATCCCAGAACTGGTGCCGCACTTTGGCGGCGCGGGGCCGATCGTCGCGCTCGCCGAGCGATTGCTCAACGACCCCGCCGAAGCCGAACAGCAGCGCGAAGCCATGCGCGACCTCGCACGCATGTACGAGAAGACCCATGCCACCCGATCCGCCGCGGATGAGATCGAGCGCATGGCCGGCTTGACCCCTGCGTGAGCAACCCCCACACGCGATCAGTTCCTCAACGCGGCCCCCCAGCCCCCGTTGCGCCATCCTGCTCCGAGGCACCCGGCGTTTGCGACGAACTCGGCACGACCATTGCCGGCGCAGGCGGCATGGTCGGTGCCTTCTTGTATCGATCCGCCACCATGTACCCGCTCGTCATCGCCACCACCAGCAACGCCCCTTGCAACGCAGGCGGCGCGGGCGCGGGGATGTCAAACCACCGGCACGCGGCACCGATCCCAAACGCGAGCACGAGGCCAATGAGCAGTTTCATGCGGCGAGGTTAGCGTGCGTCGCTTGGTGAAATGCTCGAAAGTCACGCGGGGACCTGCGCCGCGAGGGCCTTGGCCTCGCGCGTGCCCAGCCAGCGCCACAGTTGCAGCATTGGGGGGATGTTCGTGATCGTTCCGATCAGCGCGCCCTTCCATGTCATGCGCGCAATCCCGTTCGCGTCGGGCGACCGCAAGTAGCCGTGCGTGACGCACCGGTTGACGAACTTATTCACCGACTTTTCGACCATTTGCTCCATCGTGAGGCCGGCTTCGAGCGGCTTCATGGCCCCGCGCATCGAAATCGCCTTGCGATAGATGGCGTGCACGGTCATCACATCCGCCCCGGGCAGGACGAGCATCACGCGGTCTTTCGTGCGAGGTCCAAACCCCGCTTCCTTGCCGTTGCCCGCCGTGACGCTCATGCCGTCCGCAAGTTCGCCTGAGAATTCCACATACGTGTTCGCGATCACATGTTCCCCCGTCGCGTGCTTTGCCCGCGTCTCCAGTGTCGTGATCATCGCCCCGGTATGCTCCTGATGCGAGACATACATCCGGCACAGCATCGACGAGTTCGGTTGCATGTCGTCGCTCGCGAGCAGATTCTTCTTCGCGTACCCCAAGCGCAGCAGCCCAGGCTCCCACTTCTCAATCGCCGCCCGCAGCGATTCGGGCAGGGGCGCGTCGTCGGGGAGTTCGATGAACGTCGGCCGGGTGTTCATCTTGAACGACGCCTTGACCAAGGCGGTCATCAGCAGCAAGCCCACCACCACCAAAAACGGCACCGCGACAAGCCAGCCCGGAATCGTCGATGCAAGGTACAGGAGCATCGTGGATGGTACCAGTCCGCGCGTCGGACGGGCCAGCCCGTGTCGAGCTGGAGGCTTCTCTCACGTCTTCCGAAGTCGTCGACGCACGCGGCGTACGAGCCGCCGATGTCGCCGCATGCGCGGCGCTGCCGATCGCCTCGCCTAACCCACGCTCGCCCGCAATACTTGCTCGCTGCCCCTCCTCGCCCTCCTCATCCTCGCGTTGATCGCATACTGGCTCCTGCTCGTGGGCTGGACCATCTGGCGACTCACGCGCCCACCCCGCCGAACGACCGGCACCGCTCTGGGCCAAGGCCGCCCAGTCGATCCAAGCCGCCTCACGCCGCCTCGCGTCTTCGCCGAATGGTCGATCACGCATCGCGGCGCGACCTGCCCCGTATGGGACATCTCAGGCGACGACCCCAGCGGACCCGTCATCGTGTTTTCGCACGGCTGGGGCGACTCTCGCATCGGCGCACTGTCGCGCGTCCAGGCCCTCGCACCACACGCCTCGCGCCTCATCGCGTGGGACATGCCCGGTCACGGCGACGCCACCGGCACCTGCAGCCTCGGCACGCACGAGGTTGATGCGTTGCAGCAACTACTCACACACCTCGCCTCCACCCGCGAAGCCCGGCAACGCGTCGTGCTGTTCGGCTGGTCGCTGGGCGCGGGCGTCAGCATCGCAGCAGCGAGCGCACCCGGGCCTTCGCAAAGCCTCACGCCGGGCGTTGAACGCAAGACCCCTTCCAGCGATGCTGGCGTGCGCATCATCGGCGTCATCGCGGAGTCGCCCTACCGCGACGCCCCCACCCCCGCCCGCAATGTCCTCGCCATGCAAGGCCTCCCCCACCGCTCCAACCTCATGCCCGCCCTGTGGTGCATTGGCACCGACGCCAGAGTCGGCTCCACATTGACCCGCCGCGATCCCCGCTTCGATCGCGCCGCCCACGCCCAATCGCTCCGCGAACGATCCATCCCGCTCCTCATCCTCCATGGCGATGCCGACCCGATCTCGCCGCTCGCCGACGCCCAGGCCATCGCCGACGCCGCCGCCACGCTCGAGGTCATCCCCGCCGGCGGCCACTTCGGCCTCTGGACCGACCCCCGATTTGCCGCCGAAGTCACCGACGCGGCAGTCCGCTGGCTGGCCCGCTCCTGCAAGAAGCTCGCGTAGGCAATCGTCGCGCGGCAACGACCTCCCGATCCCGGAAGAGTTCGCCACAAAGACACGAAGAACACGAAGAAAACAGGTGTTTTTCTTTGTGTTCTTTGTGTCTTTGTGGTGATTCCCGGTTTTCCGATTCTCGGGCCGATTTCGTCGATGCACACCCTACCGCCCCGCCTCCCAGACGCCCCACGTTCGTTTTTTCCGCGTCCAAGGTCTATAATCGCTCGAACTTGTCGATGACGCAATGTCGTCTGACCGTCCGCCTTGGCCAAGGGTGAGTCCGCCCGCGGCGTGCCGAGGCTCCGAACATGTTGCCCCGCCTGAGCCATGCCCAACGCGGGGCCTGCTGTGGAGTCTGTTTCCATGACCAAGTTTGCCCGTTCCCCCAAGAGTGAGAAGTTCGTTTCCAAAGTGACGCCCTCCAAGGCCACGCCCGACTTCAAGGTCAAGGACCTGTCGCTCGCCGAGCTGGGCCGCAAGGAAATCCGCCTCGCCGAACACGAAATGCCAGGCCTCATGGCCCTCCGCGACAAGTACCGCGCCAGCAAGCCCCTCAAGGGCGCCAAGATCGCCGGCAGCCTGCACATGACCGTCCAGACGGCGGTGCTCATCGAAACGCTCACCGAACTCGGCGCCGAAGTCCGCTGGTGCTCCTGCAACATCTTCAGCACGCAGGACTCCGCCGCGGCGGCCGTTGCCGTCGGCCCCAAGGGCACGATCGAAGAGCCCAAGGGCATCCCGGTCTTCGCCTGGAAGGGCGAAACCCTCGAGGAATACTGGTGGTGCACGAACCAGGTGATGATGTGGCCCAAGGGCGATGGCCCGAACATGATCCTGGACGACGGCGGCGACATCACCCTGCTCGTCCACAAGGGCGCGCAGTTTGAGAAGGCCGGCAAGGTGCCTTCCTTCAACGCCAAGAACGACCCCGAAGAGTGGGGCGTGATCCTCGATCTCCTCCGCGCCGAGCAGGGCAAGGACAAGACCCGCTTCACCAAGATGCTGGCCGGCATCAAGGGCGTCAGCGAAGAAACCACCACGGGCGTGCACCGCCTGTACGAGATGGAAAAGAAGGGCGAACTCCACCTCCCCGCCATCAACGTCAACGACTCCGCCACCAAGAGCAAGTTCGACAATCTCTACGGCTGCCGCCACTCGCTGGTCGACGGCCTCAACCGCGCCACCGACGTCATGCTCTCCGGCAAGATCGCCGTGGTGCTGGGCTATGGCGACGTGGGCAAGGGCTGCTGCCAGGCCCTGCGTGGCCAGGGCACGCGCGTGATCGTCACCGAGATCGACCCCATCAACGCCCTGCAGGCCGCGATGGAAGGCTACGAAGTGACCACGCTCGAGGACTGCCTCGCGGAAGCCGACATCTTCATCACGACCACCGGCAACAAGAACGTGATCACCATCGATCACATGAAGCAGATGAAGGACAAGGCCATCGTCGCCAACATTGGCCACTTCGACAACGAGATCGACATGGCCGGCATCTACAACGCCCAGAAGGCCGGCACCATCGCCCGCATCAACATCAAGGAGCAGTACGACGAGTTCGTCTTCAAGAAGGGCG
>JALHOJ010000008.1 GCA_022843045.1 Phycisphaerales bacterium | reverse complement strand
TTGCCCCCGGTACCACGACTCAATGGGTGCAGGGTGCGCAGCCCGGCATCACCTCCACGACCCTCGCCATCCACGGCGGTCGTACCAGCTGGGAAGGCAACGTTGCCTACAACGACAACCACGTCACCTTCGAAACCCGTCCTGACCCCGAAAACCTCAACTTCAACTTCCTCGGCATCACGGACGCTGCCCAGCGCAGCAAGCCCGACAACCTCTTCGTGAGCGAGAACGACAGCACCCGCTTGGCTGCCAACAGCACCACCGGCCCGCACCAGACCGGCGGTGTGGCTGACACCGAGCCCCACAAGTGGACCAACAACTGGCTCACCCTGTGGGTCGTTGTGACGAACAACACTGCGGGCAACAGCGCCGCGGCCAGCACTGGCCAGGCTCTCGACTAAGTCGAGCACCCGGTTCTCAGATTCAATCTGAACCCAACACTCACGCGGGCTCCGAAAGGGGCCCGCGTGTTCTTTTGGTGTCCGTTCCGCGAACAACACGGCCCGCCCCTTCGCGGAGCGATTGGCGGATTTTGAGCGCAACCCCGGCAGTTGGTCGCTGGAGTCCATGCATGCGGAGACAGCCCTCTCACGTCGTGCGGCGGGCGGCGTCAGCGAGCAGATGATCTACCGTAACGTGCAGACCGGCGAGACCACGGTGCGGCACCGTTTGACGAGTCCGAGCGGGAGAGTTCTGGAAGACCACTTCCGGCCCATGTATAAGCCACGTGTAGGCGAGGTGGAATGATGAACGCTCGTGAGATTCAGATGTGCGTGATGGACTGCCTGCTTGACGACGACGTTGAGAGTCTGCCGTTGCTGATGCAAGCGCTCAACGATGAGGCTTCAGCGAGTTGGCGAACCGCGCGAGGTCAAGCGTTTTCCGTAGAGGAGGTGCAGGCCGCGCTCCAGAGCTTGAATGCCACCGGCCACGTGACCCCGTGCGCCGAGGAGCCACCGGCTTTTGAGCTGCGACCGATTCCTTCCCACGATGTTGGTGTGAAGATCCCGTGGGAATCCGTCTGGTTCCACTTGGAGCGGAAGGGACGGGAGGTGTTCACGCGATGGTGGGAGGACGAGGGGCATCGCAAGTATCCGAGGCGGTAGCATTCACTGCCGGCGGGTGGCACAAGTTGAACTCACCAACTGGCCCGCGGCAGCCTCCCACCCGTGCCACATGCTTCGCCGCAGCTCTGGGCGGCGATGCTTGTGCCGACCCGCCAGACGCATGACACTCGCTGCAAAGCGACCCCTCCCTCTTCCTCCTCTGCGCTCTCTGCGTCCTCTGCGTTCAACGAATCTCCCCGATCGACCACGTTTGTGCGCGCATCACGCCAAACAACCACTCTTGTGCGCGCTTCTGACCCCGTTCCCACGCTCCCCTCTTGCGTTCCCCAAAATCCACGTCATACTACCGCATCGCCCGGCCCACCAAGCTTGGCGGCCCGTCTCTGGCGTTCCTTTGACGGTGGTGTAGGAAGAGAGCGGACCTCAAAGGCGATCGCTTCGCCCCGAGCACAGGAACGAACAGAACCTGTGGCGTGCCGACAAAAGTCGTCGCGCCTCTCCCTCAACCCCCACCCCACCCGAGGCAGCCCCGCCAGATCCTTTGAGCCGCAACGCAAGGTGTGCCAGGAGATACGGTCGAAGCGTTTCGGTGTGGACGCGAACTGCCCAAGTCGGCTCCCGAAAGGAAAGCCGCCAAAGGCCAACTCCCACCGAAGGAGCAGCAAGGCTCCCCAGCGTGTGAACCCAATCGCGCGCCAGGTCTCTCCGCCCGTCAGTCACGCCGGATCTATGGAGGTGTCGGGGTTGCCGCAAGGCCAACCCCAAGACCGAGCTGCCCGTCCGCGCGTGCCCTGAAAACTAACTCAAAGTGCCCCGCAGAAACGCTGGCCAAACGCCAACGTCAAGAACATCCCCACGCCCCAACACTGTCGCTCTGTCGCTCCGTCGCTCTCCGCTTTCGCACTTTCGCACCTCGCCCCCCTCCCCCTCACTTCTTCGCCCGTATCCGATAAATCCTCCCCACCGGTTGATCACTGCTGAACACCAGACTCCCATCCAGATCCTGCACGACATCCACCGGCCGCGCCAGCACCTGATCCGTCGGTGAGCCATCCGGTGCCGCCGGAGGTGCGACGTTCGCCGATTGCTTGATGATCGTCCGCACAATCGGCAGCAACCCGTACGGCCGCCCGCCCGCGATGCTCGCGCTCCCGCCGCTCGTCGCTGTGGTGTTGGGGAACGCCTTGCCTTCGCCCGCGGGGCCGAAGGTTCCGTCCTGGTCAAACAGCACCCGCGCGATCATGTACCCGTCACGCATGCTGCGGTTCCAACTACCCCGGCACGCCACAAACAGATCGCCATCGTGGTCCGCACCAAAGCCCGCACCCTTCCCGCGAGCCGCGGCGTTGATCGTCGGATCGATGAACGTGAAGCCGTTGGCGGCCCAGTGCGCCCCAAACTTCCATCGCGGCGCAACGGTGCGCGAACCGATCTCGACGATGCCTTCCTTCTTGGTGAATTCCGGGCGAGGCAGCATCGCGCCGGTGATGAACGGATGGCCGTAGAACTTGCCTTGCTCGTATAGGTTCAGTTCGTCGGGCGGGTTGTGATCCGTGAACGGAAACGCCTCGGCGGTCTCGCCCAGTTCCGCGCCCAGACTGTCGGAGCCGTGGTCGACGCCCCAGATTTCCAACTTGTCATTGGGCGTGCCGGGGCGCAAGCGGAGTTTCTCGGTGTTGCGGACGCCCGTGCTCCAGAGCGTCTTGTCGCTCCCCGAGTGGTTGTATCGCCAGATCTTCTGGCGGTCGGTGGCTTCTTCGTCGTTGATGTTGCCGCTATCGCCCACGCTGGTGTAGAAGTGCTCGTCGGTGACGAGAATGCTCCGCCACCAGTGCGCCCCGCCGCCCGGCAGGCCGCCCAGCACCTCGACGACGACATCCGCGATGCCGTTGTGGTCATCGTCGACCGCGCGAAACACGGCTTCGCTGGTCGTAAACCACAGCGCACCGTCGTGCCAGTCCATCCCATGCACAAACGGCAACTGATCGACAAACTGGAACGTGCGGTCGTAGTAGCCGTCGCCGTTGAGATCCTGCAACGCCAGAATGTCGCCAATCCGCGGCCGACTCACATACAGCCACCCGCCCGGCGCGACTTCGAGAAACCGTGCATTATCAATCCGCAGCGCGGCGAGCGACACCTCGTAGCCGTCACGCACCAGAAACTTCGCGATCTCGGGCGCGGCTTTGTCGATGGGTGGAATCGGTAGCGGCTTGTTCTCGTCGAGAGCTTGCGTGGGCGGTGCGGCTTCCGAGACCGGTGTTTGAGCCGGAGGTTGGGCCCAAGCGGTCGTGGCGAGAGCAAAAGCGCAGGTGGCGAGTTGGAACGAAGTGGCCATTGGTTCAGGGTAGCGACCAAGAGATTCGAGATTGCCCACGAGACTAGTTGCCCGGACCGATCCGGCTAAAGGTGCCAACGGCCCTCAGGAGCGTGAAGTTGTCAGCCAGGAACGCGGAAACTTCTTGCAGGTTCTCAAAATTGATCCTGATGGTCTTCTCGGCTTTGCTGTGGATGCCAACACTGATGCTGGAGTAGCCGTCTTTTCCGGAATACACGGAATGGCCGCGGCCGATCTGCTCGGGCCGCGTGCCGGAGGTCAGGTCGCGTCGAAGTGCCTTTATCCAGATCATGGACTGGTTCTTGTTCTTCGGCGGAGTACCTTGGAATGCCGCGGCATCGTCTGGAACGTCGTACGACCACTTGAAGTACGTCAGACCAGTCCACGTTGGACCTTCAACTACCACTGTGCGCGCTCCCCGGTTGCCGGCAACATTGAGGGTGTAGACTGAAACAACTAGTACCTTGCTTGGCCGTATGAGCCAGAGGAGCAATGCAAACACCAGCAATCCGATGATACAGCGCAGCACCACGACCTTTCGGCGGCGGCGCGGCGATGCATCGAACGTCTTCGGATTCGCAGGATCAAACTCCCGCCCGCACTCCGGACACTTGGGCCCGGCATGGTTGGCGAGGCTGTACGCACACGCCCGGCAGAACCGCGGCTCAGAGCGGGCAGCGGGCGAATCCGCATTTGCGCTTGCGTTCCCCGAGTTGGCCGCGTGGTCGCTCACTAGTCACTGTAGAGCCACTTGCCTCAGCGGCAACGAAACAACACCCCCGCACAAGGCGAGGGTGCTGTCGACGTCGATGAATTTGAGATGAGTGATCAGCGGCGGCGGCGGCCCATCGCCAGACCCGCGAGGCCCACGAGGGCGACGGCGCCGGGCGTGGGAATCAGGTTGCCGCGGATTTCACCGCCCGGGAAGGCCTGGCTGTGGATGTTGACGTAGACATTGCCAGCCAGCAAGTTGGGCAATTCGGCCGCAGGGAAGAGGAACGGAGCATTGAGCGCACCGCCCGAGTTGAAGGATGTAATGCCCGGGCTCAGCAAGGCCCACGACGGCCGACCGCCGCTCAGGGCGATCCCGTCGAGGCCGACGATGACCGGCCCGTTGGTGCCCGCGGGGGCGCGGTGCAGGTGCGAGACGCTCAACGGCGCGTTGAGCGTGGAGAACACGATGTCCATGGTCCATGCGCGGGTGTCGGTGTCGATGGTCACGATCGCCGTGCCGACCGAGCCGGACGTCGTCGGCGGCACTTCGTTCGCGCCGCTCAGGTTGGCGGTCAGGGTGACGATCGCGGCCTGGGTGGACGCGGCAAGGCCAGCGACAGCAACGATCGCGCCGGCAAGGGCGGTAAAGGTCTTCATGCTTTTCTCTCCTCAATTACAAACAGCCAAGTGGACGCGAACACGCGGCCACCTTTCCCGGCTCCGTGTATTATGCGGCATCGCGAGGAAATTGCTATCCCTAAAGCGAGGCAAAGTTTGACTTTCGCGCGAATTTCATGGTCGGGGCTCTTTAAGACCTCGGGGCTCCACACCACGCTACCGTCGTCGTCATGCAGCGGACTCAACTCCTTGGTATGCAAGCGTTTTCGTCGCTCGTCGCGTCGGGCCTGATCCTGTTCGGGGCGGTGTCGCCAGCGCTCGGCCAGCCAGTCGCCCCGGTCGCCCCGCCCAGCGGGCCCGCGCCAACCAAAGCCGGTGCCGGGACCTTGGCAGGCTCTCTCCTGACCACTGCGGAAGAGTCAAACTGGCAAGCGACGACGACCAGCCCGCGGGTCGTGGAGTTGCTCGATGCGATTGCCGCCAAGAGCCCCAGCCTCGCCCGGCGGGTCAGCATGGGCACAACGTTTGAAGGGCGGGAGATGCCCGTGATCGTGCTGAGCGATCCGCCGGTCGCAACGGCGGCGGAGGCTCGCGCGCTGGCGGACAAGGAGCAGCGGGCGATCGTGCTGCTGTTTGGGAACATCCATGGGGGCGAGGTGGATGCGAAAGAGGCGTATGTGATGCTCGCGCGTGAACTCGCGCTGCGAGATCACGCCGGGCGTGGTGAGGACTTTGACGATCTACTCAAGCACCTCATCATCTGCATCGCGCCAAATTACAACGCAGACGGCAACGACAAGATCGGATCCATTGAGATCACCAGGCCGGGGCAGAACGGACCTGTTGACGGCGCGGGCACGCGGCACAACGCGATGGACCGCGACCTCAACCGCGATTGGGGCAAGCTCGAAACGCCGGAGGGCCGCAACCTCGTCCGATTCATCGACGAGTGGAATCCGCACGTGATCGTCGACGGCCACACCAGCAACGGGAGTTGGATCCGCTACCTGATGACCTACGCGGGGCCGAAGGTGCCCGCGGGCGATGCGGAACTGATCCGCTGGACCCGCGATGAGTTCTTTCCGGAGTTTGATCGCGAGATGGCGGCCAATCACAGCATCGACACGTTCTTCTATGGCGACTTTGCCGGGCACTACACCCCCCCCGCCACCGCTCAGGACGGCACGGCGCCCGCGGCACGAGTCCACACGAAGTGGGAGACGTTCCCCGCTCAGGCTCGCTATTCAACCGGCTATCTCGGCCTGCGGGGGCGCATCGGCATCCTCAGCGAGAGCTACGCGTACTCAACGTTCTATGACCGGATCGTGGGCAGCAGGGCGTTGGCGCTGGAAGTGCTGCGGCTGGCCAGCAAGCATCGCGCGAAGATTCGCGAGTTGGTCGCCGCGGCGGACCTTGATGGCGCGGGCAAGGGCCCCACTGCGGGCCGACCGATTGCGATTCGCGGAGTGGCGGCCACTGCGCCGGAGAAGGCGATGGTGAAGGGGTATGTCGAAGAACAGCGCGGCGGGCGCTGGGTCGCGACGGGCGAGGCGCGCGACTATGAATGCGAAATTTGGAACCGGTATGAGGGGACGCTGACGGTGACGAGACCGCTCGCGTATGCCTTCACGCAGGCTGTGCCCGAGGCCATCGAGAATCTGAAAATGCACGGCATCAAGGTCGAAACCCTGGACGCTGCCAAGACCGTGTCGGCGGAGGTCTACACGATCGACCATGTTTCGAACGTGTCGCGGATGTGGCAGGGGCACATGCTGGTGAGCGTCGAAGCGACGCCCGCCACGCGGAGCATTGAGTTACCCGCGGGCACCGTGATCGTCCGCACCGACCAGCCGCTGGGCACGCTCGCGGTGTATCAGCTCGAGCCCGAATGCGAGGATGGCCTCACGACGTGGAACTTCTTCGACGCTTTCCTTGCGCCGGGGGAGGAGTTTCCGGTGGTGCGTGTGGTGGGGTGGTGAGAGGGAAGAGGGAAGAGGGAAGAGACGGAGAGACGGAGAGACGAAGAGATGAAGAGATGAAGAGACGGAGGGATGAAGCGGGGAGGGGGAGCTGCGGATCTTTGGGAATTGACGCGGACAGAGACAAGGAGTCTGGTCTTCAAATCCGCGTGCATCCGCGCAGATCCGCGGCTGCTCTTCTCTTCCTGCGTGTTCGCCGCGCACTCCGTGGTGAATCTGTCTTCGCGAAGCGTTCCCTCGATGGACGAATGCACGAATGACGCGAGACTTCAACGCTTGGTGCCTGCACGCACAAAGAACGGCGGGGCGATCGTCGCCATCGTGTGCAAGCCGGGCTTGGCCTCCAGCACGCGCGGCAGGGTGTTGATCACGATACTGCTGGTGGCGATGTCGCCATGCACGCCGCCTGGGATCACGACGTCGACGCGCGGCTCGCCCTCGACCAGCACGCGGTCGTAGGGATCATGCTGCCCGATGGCGGCCTGGAACTCCAGGTGCACGACCTCGCGTTCGTCGAAGTAGCCCTTGGCGACCTGACGCACGCCCGCGATGCGGCCGCGGGGAATCGCGCCCACGCCCGATTGAAGATCACGGGTCGCGTGCACCGGCTCGATGTCTTCTTCCCAGCGCTCGATGGGGAGGCCAAGATAGTGCGCGATGAAGTGCAGGCTCTCGCCCAAACCCACGTGCCGGAGCGTGCCTTCGCGCACTTTCGCGGCGAAGCCCGCATCGTCCAGCCCTGCGCCGATCTTCTGCTGGAAGGGAATCCGGCGGGCACTGGCGTCCTGCACGCGATAGCACGCGACGCCCCGCACCGACTTGCTCACGCTGCTGACGAAGGCGGGCAACGCGTCCATGAGGTATCCGGGATTGACGCCCGTCCCCAGGAGTCGTCCGCCCGAGCGCTTGGCGAGCTCTTCGAGTTCCTCGGCGAGCGCGACGTGGCGGAGCCATGGGTAGACGAGTTCTTCGCACGTGCTCACCACCGCCTTGCCCTTGCTGAGCAGGTGGCGGAAGGTGTCCGCGCACTTGGCAAGGTCGCTGCTGGTCGTCACGATGGCCAGATCGACCACCGACCAATCCACCGTCTCCAGACTGTGCTGGATGCGGATCGCGGGGCTGGCTTTGGGCACGTACTGGTGCAGGTACTGCCCGGCGAGCGCGGGGGCGTTGTCCACCGCAGCAACGACGTGGCCGACCTCGCGTTCGTGGAGGTCGTTCAGGATGCGAATGCCGAGAGGGCCGAGACCGACGTGGAGGATTCGGAGCATGGAGGGCGAGCGTAGGGGCGGGCGACGCGGAACGTGGTGACGAAGAAGAAGGCATCAGCCACGCGGCATCAAGGCATCGAGGATCCTTCGTCGAGCAGTTCGCCCAGATGGCCGCGGGCCTGTGTGAGACGGTCGCGGGCTTCGGCGGACTCCAGCGAGAGTCGATGGGCGATCACTGCGGTCTTCACTTCGCCGTCACATGCGTCGAGGAGTTCGAAAGCTTGCTCGCGGGCAAGTCCCGTCAGCGTCGTGATAATCCTCGCCGCGCGGTCGCGGAGTTTGGCGTTGGTCGCCTTCACGTCCACCATCAGATTCTGATACGCCTTGCCCGAGCGGACCATGAGGGTGGTGGAGATGGTGTTGAGGGCCATCTTGGTCGCGGTGCCGGCTTTCATGCGGGTTGAGCCTGTGAGCACCTCCGGCCCGGTCTTGATCATGATGAGGTGGTCGCAGGCTTCGGGCTTCTCGATCGTCGTGCAGCACAAGAGCCCCGTGGTCGCGCGCTTGCCGGGCTTGAACTTGGCGCGCTTGCAGAACTCCATGGCGCCGAGTGCGTAGGGCGTCGTGCCCCCGGCCGCGATTGCCAGCACGGCGTCGTTCTCCGTCAGACTGAGCGCGTCCAACGCTTCCCACGATCCCCGCGGGTCATCCTCCGCACCCTCGCTGCTCTTGCGCAGCGCGCCATCGCCTCCGGCGATAATCCCGATGATCCGATCCGGGCCGACGCAGAACGTCGGCGGAGCCTCGCTTGCATCCAGCACGCCCAAGCGCCCCGATGTGCCCGCTCCAACATAGATCAGCCGCCCGCCGGCAACGAATCCTGGCTCGATCGCCTCGATGAACTTCGTGATCCGCTCCTGGGCGCGCTTCAGGGCGAGTTGCACCTGACGGTCTTCGTGCTGAATCAGTTCGACGAGTTCCGCCGCGTCCAGCGTGTGCAGTTGCATTGTGCGCGGGTTGCGTTTCTCGGTGTCGATATGGGCGCGGTCCGGGGGGGGAGGGGTCGGCAGTTCGGTGTCGGGCATGGGGGATTGTTGGGAAGGTTGTGGGCTCACGGCGTGCACCATTGCCCGGCGATGGGCGGGTGATTTGTGCCGGTGACGCTTGTCAGCGTGATGGGTACGCGATCCTGGCAGAGCGCGCCCAGCACGGCGAAACAGGCGGCTTCGCGGAACTCGATGGGGACGCCGTGGTCTTGGGTGGTGGTGACGCGGGCGGGGCTGGCGCTACGAATAGCTCGCACGAGCGCGGCGTTGCGGACGCCGCCGCCAGCGAGGATGATGCGTTGGAGGTGCTCGCTCGCGGGCAGACGCTCGACAATCACGCTGGCGATGGCTTCGCAGGCGGTGCGGGCGAGGTCGGCTGGCGCGACGTGGATCCGGTAGCGACTGAGCCAGTCGCCCACTTCGTCGCCCGTGCCGAGGCTGCGGCGGGAGAGGGCTTGGACGCGGAGGATGCCTTCGAGGTCTTCGAAGGCTTCGTCGTGGACTTGGCCAGCGAGCGCGGTTTGGCCGTCGGCGTCGTAGGGCTGTCGCAGGACGACGCGGGCGAGGGCGTCGAGCAGTTGGTTGCAGGCACAGATGTCGCCGCCGCGGATGTTCGCGGGATTGATGATGTCTTTGGATTCGGGGAGCGTGGTGTAGTTGGCGAAGCCGCCGAGGTTGACGATGGCGACGGGATTGGGGCGGGAGGGCGTGAGGCTGTCTGCGCTGGATGCGAAGGGATTGACGGTGTCGGCGAACAGGATCGCGTCGGCGAGGGGCGTGATCGGAGCACCCTGTCCACCTGCGGCGAGATCGGCCTGGCGGAGGTTGCAGACGACGGGGATGCGGGTGGCGTGGGCGAGGGGCGCGGGCTCGAAGAGCTGCCAGGAGACGGGCGGGGCGTGGAAGACGGTTTGGCCGTGGACGCAGATGAGGGCGATGTGCTCGCGGGGCGTGCGGGATTCGGCGAGCAGGCGCTCGATGGCGGTGGCGTGGAAGAGTGCGAAGTCGCGGGCCAACGCGGCGATGTCGCCGGCGGTCATGGGCTGCTGCTCGGCGAGGGCGCGGAGGCGCGGGGCGAGCGCGGCGAGTGGTTCGGCGACGCCGTGCTTGAATGTGGCACGCATCGCGAGGCCTTCGCCTTCGATCGCGACGAGGGCGGCGTCGAGGGCGTCGATGCTGGTGCCGGTCATGCAGCCGATGGCGAGACGAGGGGGTGGAGATGAGGGGGCGGACATGGGTGAGGAGATATCGGGGGCGATTGGTGGGCGACGCTCCCTTACGGTCGCGTTTCGTTCTAGGAAGACGTCAGTTGGGCGATGCGGTGGAAGTGAGCACAGCTGAGTTCGAGGCCGCCCGCGCGGGAGCGGGCGAGCCAGAGGCGGCGGTGGTCGCGCTCGAGCGAACTGAGGCGGGCTGGAAGCTGGCTGAGCGTGTGAGTGTCGTGGTCGAGGATTGCGACGGCGCGATCGGCGGCGAACACAAGCAGATTGGCGGTGTGGGCGAGTTCGTCGTGTTCGAGGCTGGTGCGTGCCGGGTCGATTGGTTTCGAAGCGGCGAGGGCGTGGACGCGCGATTGCGCGAGTCGCCAGAGGTCCGCGTGGCCGACGCTGGCGATGGTGTCGCGGGCGTGGGCGAGGCTGGCGAAGAGGGCGGTTTGGTTGCGCAGGCGGGTGAGGCCGGGCTTGGAGAGCGGGCCGGCGACGGCGCGGAGTTGGAGGTCGGCGTCTGCGAGGTTGTCGAGCCAGGTGCCGACTTCGGTTGCGTGAGATTCGTGCGTCGGCGTGGTCACATGGTTGCCCACCTCTGCAACCTCCCAGAGGGAGGGGAAACTGTCGTGCAGCGCGTGCTTTGTCACGGGCCAGGTCTGCCAGTGGCCGCTGTCGCCCCATTCGCAGAGCAGAAACCCGCGTGCGGCGTGCTTGGTGCCTGCGGCGATCGCGTTGGCGACATTCTCGCGGCGATCGGTCGCGCGTCCGGCAATGGATCGCCAGCAACTGGTGCCCGGGCAGACCCAGGCTTCGAGGCCTGCGGCATGAACACGCTGCACCCATGTATCGAAGGGCGTGTCGGGTTCGTAGCCCCAGACGAGCGCGATGGGGTTGTGATTGCGGAGGCTCGCGAGATTCGCGTGGTGCTCGGGCGTGGCGTCGTGCGTGAGGACCACATCGCCCCAGAACATCGGGCGCTTGCCGCGGGCGCGGACTTCTGAGCAGACCTTGCTCACGAACTCGCAGAAGACAGCGACGCGGCCGCGCTGCGCGACATCGTGCTTGCTGCGGCCATACGCGATGTCGTAGACCTCGTCGCAGTTGATGTTGAAGAGGTCGCTGGCGACGCACGGGGCTTGCTGGGCGATCCAGTCGGCGACCAGCGTGAGCGAGCGCGGGTCGGTGGGACAGAGGGAGAATGGGCCGCTTCTGGGCCAGATGTCGAACATCCAGTCGCCGTGGGTTTCGGCGAGGTCGCGGTACTGGGGCAAATCGAGCCAGTGGCGGAGGTGGCCGAAGCAGTTCTGATTCGCGGCGAGTTCGATGCCGCGTTCGCGGGCGAGGGTGTCGAGCCGGCGGAGCTCGTCGGGCGTGAGTGCGCCGTGGCCCAGCCAGGCGGATTCGTGGCCCGCGTAGGCGAAGGTGTGCTCGATGTAGAGCTGGAGGTGGTTGCAGCGCAGCAGGGCGAGTTCGTCGAGGATCTGCACGAAGTGCTGCATCGTGGGCACGCGGTTGCGGGAGATGTCGAGGAGCAGGCCGCGTTTGGCGAAGCGGGGGGAGGCGATGATGTCGCGGGCGGGAAGGGAGTCGGAGCGAGCAAGCGACAGCAGATGCGCGAGGCCATGACGGAGCGCGGTGGTGTTGGGGGCAGTGATCACCACTGGCCGGTTACCTTCGGGCGCGATTGCGATCCGATAGGCCTGAGCGGCTCCCTCGGAATCGCAGGATGCATCGGTGGCAACTTGCCCCTCGACGACGCGAATCAGGCCGGCGGTGATTTCACTCGCGGCGGCGGGATTGGTGAGGAGCAATGAGCGCACTCGCGTAGAGCGGAGCAGCGCGGGCATGGGAACGGGGTTTCGTGCGAGCGAGTCGCTCATCGCGCGGTCCCCTGGCTGCCTGAAGCACTGGTGCTGCGGCGCGAGCCGACGCAGCAGACCGCGAATGCGAGCACGGTGCCGATGACCAGTTGGTACGAGAACGTCATCGTCAGTGTCAGCGGATTGGCGGCACGGTCAGCGGACCAGCCGAATGCACTCGCGGTCGCACTCGCGAGGGCGTCTTTGGTTGCGTGGAATAACGCGGGTTGCAGCCACAGCACCACGCAGAAGCCCACGAGCAAGGCGACGATTGCGGAGAGTTGGTTGCCGCGGCGCGTGCAGACGGCGCACAGGAACACACCCAGCAGTCCCGCGTATGCAAAGGACATCACGCCCAGCACGAAGTCGATCAGGGCCTGGCCGCTCTGTCTTTGCCACCAGGCGCAGCCCATCGCGGCGAGCATCAGGGCTCCGCCGCAGGCGATGACGGCGGCGCGGCTGGCCCACAGATCGCGCTTGGCGTCGCGCACGGGCACGGCCCGCTGGTACGTGTCGGCGATGAGGGTGCTGGCCATGCTGTTGATCGTCGCGTTGATGCCGATGGGGCCCACGGCGAGCACGCCCGCGATCATCAGGCCCCGCACGCCCGGTGGCATTTCGCCCAGGATGAACGTCTGGAAGACGTCCTTACTCTGCTGCGGCGCGGCGACGGCGGCGGCACCCATGAGGTCCGGACGCTGGTAGTACACGAAGAGCAGCAGGCCGATGGCGAGGAAGACCATCACCACGGGCACGCCGACGAGCGCGGCGATGATCATGCCGCGGGCCGCGTGCTTCGCGCTTTTGCAGGTGAGGCTGCGCTGGACCATGTCCTGATCCGTGGCGAGGGCGGCGAGGTTGAGCAGGACGAGGCCAGTGAGCACGGACCAGATCGAGAAGCCCGCGGTGGGGCTGGTTGAGGTATCGATCACGACCAGTTTGTCGGCTTCGCGCAGCGTGTGCACGATCTGGCTCGTGCTTGCGGGAATCGCGTGCCACAGCACGACTATCGCGACGATGGCTGCGCCCAAGTAGACGCCGACTTGCAAGACATCGGTCCAGATCACGCTGCGCACGCCGCCCACGAACGTGTAGAGCGTGGCGAAGGCCATGATGGCGACGATGGAGATGCAGACGTGCGGCAGCGATGCATCGCCGAAGATGGCGAGCGAGAGCGGGAGGGCGCCGATGTACGTCCGCGCGCCGCTGGCGAGCAGCCGTCCGAAGAGGTACGTCCAACTCGTGGCGGTTCGTGCGCCAGAGCCGAAGCGCGATTCCAAGTATTCATAGGGCGACGCGACGTTCGCGGCGTAGTAGCGCGGGAAGAAGACGAAAGCCGCGATCAGCGCGGCGATCATGGGCGCGACGCTGGCGCCCAGGTACGTCAGGTTGCGGAGGTAGCTTTGCTCGGGAACTCCGATGAACGTCGCGGCGGACTGCATCGTCGCGACCAGCGAAAGCGCGACCGCCCACGCGGGCATGGATCGCTCGGCGAGGAAGTACTCTCGGGCGTTCTTGGGGGCTTTCCTCGCGAAGTAGACACCCGTGCCGATGAGCACAGCAAAGTACAGGGCGAGGACGAGCCAGTCGAGGCCGGAAAGGCCGAGATTCGCGGCTTGGCTGACTGGCGTCTCATCCATGAGCGGGCAGTCTAGTGAGGCGGCGAGGTGACGGCTGCAGGAACCGGGAGCGGCAGCGGGAGTTCGGGATCCAGCACGCGTGCGGGCGAGTTGTGAAGGTGGCGGGAACGGACGCGCTTGAAGTCAATGCAATGCCATTCTCGTAGATCGGAGCGAACGTCGCATCGTGACAACGCACGTCACTTTGCAGATGGCTGAGGCAACTCTGGCTCTTCGCGCACGGGCTCCAACTTTGAGGTCGGCGCGGGCACATCGCCATTCCCCAACGCTTCTACCACGCCCGCGAGGCCTCGCACCGCGCTGACGAATCGGCGTGCGTCGATGGTTGGGATCGTGTCCGTGGGTTGGTGGTAATGCGGGCTGCGGAAGTTGGCGGTGTCAGCGATCATCGCGGCGGGGACGCCGATGAACAGGAACGGGGCATGGTCGCTGCGGAGGAGGTCGGCGGGGGTGTTGGGAATGTCGGGGATGAAGCTGGGACGGATGAGCTTGAAGTCGGGCTGGGCCTTCTTCCACTCGCGCTCGATCAGTTCGCCCAGCCAGTTGTGCGACGCGGTGGTCGCGATCGCAAGGAAGTCGCCCGTCGTGGGCGGCTCCCACACGCCGGGAATTGCGGGGATGGGGGACTTTTGGCAGCCCGGCTCGTCGCAGTAGTAGCCGAGCATTTCGAGGCTGAGCATGGCGACGACACGGCGCTGGGGCTTGCCTTCTTCGGCGGGGCGATCCATCGCGCGTTTGGCCGCGGCGGCGTACTTGCGGCTGCCGACGAGGCCGGGCTCTTCGACGTTAAAGAACACAAAGCGAAGGGTGCGCTTGGGCTTGCTCTCGTGGAAGATGCGGGCGAGTTCCATGGTCGCGGCGGTGCCGGTGCCGTTGTCGTCGGCACCGGGGGAGTTGGGCACGGCGTCAAAGTGTGCGCCGATGATGACGATCTGCTCGGGATGGGTGGTGCCCTTCACTTCGGCGATGATGTTGTTCCAGCGGTGCGCGACTTCGCCGTCCTTGGCCGCGGCGCCCTCGGCGGGGTCTTCGTCGAGCGGATGCTGCCCCTTGCCCCACGTGAAGCCCCAGAGCATGGGTTCGTAGCCGATGGCGGTGAGTTCGCGCTCGATCAGTCGCTCGGTTTCGCGGAGGCCTTCGAGATGGGCCGCATCGCCGGTCGCGGAGCGCTTGGTGGGGAGCGACTTGAGGAACTCCATGACGCGTGGGGCTTCGACGCGCTCGTGCGGGGGCTGGGCGGGGAGGGCGGAGAAGAGGAGCGCGGCGAGGAGGGGCAGCATGGGGGAGGGTACGAACCTGGAGCGTGAGCGACGGGAGACAGGAATCAGCGGGCAGCGAAACAGCGAGAAGCGAGCCCAGCGCATGATGGTCTGCGAGCACGCTCGAACCGCCGCTGCTTTGGCTTGCTCTTGGCTGTTTCGTCGCTCTTTGATGCACTTTTGCGGCTGCGTCGCTCGCGCTCCGGGTTCGTATCATGCCCCATGGCCAAAAAGCCCGCCAACGCCGAGAGCACGCCCAAGAAGCCCGCGGAAGTGCCGCCCGTTTCGCTGTTCGTGGGCGAGGACGCGTTTCTGCGACAGGAGTTCACGGGTTCGGTCAAAGAGCTACTCATCCTGGCCCTCGGCGACGTGCAGGTCTTCACGTTTGATGGCGACGGGGCGCAGGCGAGCGACATCCTTGACGAGTGTCGGTCGTTCGGACTGATCGCCACGCACAAACTGGTGATCGTTGACAACGTGGCGGATGTCGTGAGGGAAGCGTCGCGACCGCTGTTCGAGCGGTATGTCGAATCGCCCTGCGACATGGCAACGCTGGTACTGCGCGGGCCCAACTTCATCGGTGGCAAGTTGGAGAAGATGATCGAGGCGATCGGCGTGGTGCGCAAGTGTGCCGCGCCCAGCGAGAAGGAAGCCATCGACTGGATCATGAAGCGTTGCCCCACCAAGCACGCGGCCCCGATCCAGCTTGACGCGGCCAAGGCGTTGCTCAGCCGGGTGGGCCCGAGCCTGATGATGCTCGAAACCGAGCTCGCGAAGCTCGCCGCGGCGGCGGGGCTGGATGCCAAGGGCGAGGCCGCGCCGATCACGCCGGCCTTGGTGGGTCAGTTTGTGGGCGTCTCGCGTGACGAAGCCGCGTGGAACGTGCAGAGAACGATCCTCACGAGCAGCCCCGAGGCGGGGATCGCGCACCTGCGATACGTTCTCGACGTCTCGCGCGAGCCGTCGCAACTGGTGATGTACGCCATCACCGACATGGCCCGCAAACTGCACGGCATGTGCGCGGGGCTGCGGCAAGGCGCCCAGCCGTTTGCGCTTGCCAAGCCGCTGAAGCTCTGGGGGCCCAGTCAGGAGCCGTTTGTCGCCGCGGCGAAGCGAACGACCCCAGCGGACACGCTCGCGTTCTTGCAGGCGTGCGTGGAGGCTGATCGGCGCAGTAAACGGGGGTTGACGGAGGCGGATCGGGCGCTCGAGATGCTGGTGGTGAAGTATCACGCGGGGGAAAAGTGAGGAAGAGGCGGAGAGACGAAGAGACGGAGTAGCGGGGTGGCGATGAAGGGCCGTGCGTTGGGACTTGAGTGATTGAACGCAGAGGCCGCTGAGTGCGCAGAGAAGAGTTGCACTCGGGACGCGGTTCCTAGATTCCTTCCTCTGCGTTCATCTTGTTTGCTCGTGGCTGGCGCGTAGAAGCCAGTTTCATTGCTCGTTGCGTCCCGTGTGCACGGCTCGTACTCTTTGGCATGGCGTCGACGCTGAAAACCCTCCAGAAAATGGCCCGCGACGGCACGCCGTTCGCCGCTTTGACGTGTTATGACGCGACCACGGCGCGCTGGCTGGCCAAAGCGGGCGTGCATTGCCTGCTGGTGGGCGACACCGCTGCAGAAGTGATCCTGGGGCACTCGCGGACCATCGACATGGACCTTGGCGTGCTGCTCGCGCTCACGGCGGGCGTGAAGCGGGGCGCGCCGGACACGGTGGTGATGGGCGATATGCCATTCCTGTCGTATCACGCCGATGACGCCGAGGCGATTCGCAACGCGGGACGGTTTTTGACTGAGGGGCTTGCGGACATCGTGAAGCTGGAACTGGACGCCAGTTTCGCGCCACTGGTGGAAAAGCTCACGCGCGCGGGGATTCCGGTGTGTGCGCATGTCGGAAGCAAGCCGCAGCGGGCGGCGTTGACGTCTGGATACACCTCGGGGGCGCGGACCGACGCGGAGGCTGATCAAGTGGTCGCCGATGCGATCGCTCTCGAGCGCGCGGGGGCGGTGATGCTGCTGGTCGAGGCGGTGCCCGAGAGCGTGACCAAGCGGGTCTTGGAATACACCAAGGTGCCCGTCATCGGCATCGGCGCGGGGAACACGTGCCACGGACAGGTGCTGGTGCTGCAGGACCTGCTGGGCCTGTCGCAGTCGCCGCCTCGCTTTGCGAAGGCCACGGCCCAACTGGGTCCCGCGATCGTGGACGCGGCGTCGCGGTGGGTGCAGATTGTCGCGAATCGGCAGGTTGGCACCTAACCGAGCCCGAAACGAACGGGCCGACTCGGCGAATCACAACGAAGCCCGGCAATCGCAACCGATCTGCTGGCAAGCATCGAAAGTACTACTGCTGTTCGAGTTTTCGACTCCATCTGCTTACTCACCCGCCTCCCCCCGCCCCCCCACTCCCCCACTCCCAACGCCTCCCACATTCATTCATGCGCCGCTTCATCACCTTCGGTCCCGCGTTCGTCGTGTTGCTCACCACCGGGGCGGTGTTGCTGGCGGTGCCCAGCGCGATGCGGACGATCGCCGCTTTGCGGACGCAGGAGCGCGTGCAACTCGCGCGACAGTCGCTCGCGGGCGATGACATTCTGCAGCGCGTCAACGACGCGGTGCGGAACGTCGCCGAGAGCGTCGAGCCCAGCGTGGTGCACGTGGAGATGCGACGTTGGCGCGGGGCAAGCGGGGCGGGCTGGGTGTTTGACGACACCGGTCACATCATCACCAACGCGCACGTGGTCGGCCCGGTGTCGCGCGTCACGATCCAGTTTCATGATGGGCGGCTTGAAGAAGGCACCGTGATCGGGGCCGATCCGCTTTCCGACATCGCAGTGATCAAGGTTGAGCCGGGCGATCATCTGGTGCCCGCACACCGAGCCACGGGCGAGCGTGTGCAGCGGGGCGATCGCGTGTTCGCGTTCGGCTCGCCCTTCGGCTTCAAGTTCAGCATGTCCAGCGGCATCGTCTCGGGCCTGGGCCGATCCGCCCGCAGCCCCAGCGGCATGGGCATCTCCAACTTCATCCAGACCGACGCGGCTGTCAACCCGGGCAACTCGGGCGGGCCGCTCATCGATGTGCAGGGGCGCGTGGTCGGCATGAACGTCGCGATCGCGACGGCGATGGAGACCGATGGCGGGGGCGAAGGTCAATCCGCCGGTATTTCGTTCGCGATTCCGCTTGCGACTATTGAATCGCGCGTAGCGCAGTTGATCGAAACCGGCACCGTGCGACAGGGCTATCTGGGCGTACGATTCTCGACCGGCGCGGTGGAAGTGAACAACTCGATATTCCGCGGCAAGGGCGTGCAGATCGAGGCGGTAGTGCCGGGCGGGCCCAGCGATCAGGGCGGCTTGCGCGAGGGCGACATTGTGCTCGAGATCGACGGCATGGCGGTGGAGGGACCGGAGAATCTTCGCAGCATCATCTCGGCGAAGCGGCCTGGGACGAATGTGGAACTGGTGGTGGTGCGCGACGGGAAGGACCGCATCACACTCAAGTTCCCGCTGGGCGAGATGCCCGATGACGTTTTCGCCAGCATCTATCAGGACATGCTGGTGAGTCAGGGCGGGATGGTGCTGGGAGACACGGACGTCGGGGCGTTCGTGGCGCGGGTGCGGCCCAACTCCGCCGCGGCCCGGGCGGGCTTTGAATCTGGCCAGCAGATCGAGCGCGTGGGCACGAAGGAAGTGAGCAGCAGCGTCGAAGCGATTCTTGCGTTGCAACGCGAGGGTGCGTTCCTGGGCAAGCGCGTGGATGTGCGGGTGCGAGTCAAGGACAAAGACGGCAACGAAGTTCGCAAAGACCTGACCGTCGATCTACGCGACAGCGAGTGAAGTCGGGTTGTTTTCATTATGTCGAAGCCCGATCGACTTGTCGTTACGGTTGCATCCACAATTGTCGAGTGATCGCAAGAGCCGTGGCAATTGCAATGACGCATCCCACCAACCACCAGATGACCCACTGCTTCTCTGTTGTGCCGTGACTCAATTGATTGGACTTAGCGGTCCTTCTCAATCTATTCCACATTGCCGCGGGTGGCAGCAACATCCAAATCGCTAGCCAAGCCAATGCTGTGTAGAACACCACCGCCCACATCATGCCCACCCCAAACAGCGCCAATATCAACCCTCCGCGCGAGAGCGTTTCGGCAGAGGCATCCAGCGACATCAGGAACAGAGCGCGAAGAACAAGCAAGCCAGCAGTCGGCCCGACGAGTAACGCGAAGTACATGACCCATCTCTTCATGGCCAACGTCGCTTGGTCGGACAGGTACTCGAGTGCGTAGCGTGTGGCCGCTGTGCGCTCGATGCTGGGGGCGGGCCACCTACTTCGTTACTTCATCAATAAACATCGCATGCGCCTTGCACCCCAGCCGGAAGCACGCCAGCTCAAACTTCTCGTTGGGGCTGTGCACGCGATCGTCATCAAGGCCGAAGCCCATGAAGATCGTGTCGATGCCCAGGATGTCCTTGAGCATGCCAGCCACCGGAATCGAGCCGCCGCTCTTGATGAGGTCGGGGGACTTGCCGCTGGCACGCTTGAGGGCGCTGCTCGCGGCGGCCAAATGAGGCGAATCGATGGGGACGGTGACGCCGAAGCCGCCGTGCAGGTCGGTGAGTTCCCACTTGCATCCGGGCGGCGTGTGCTTCTTGCACCAGTTGAAGAACTGCTTGGTGATCTTGTGCGGGTTCTGGTTTGCGACCAGGCGGAAAGACACTTTCGCGCTCGCGTGCGCGGGGATCACGGTCTTGGCGCCCTCGCCGATGTATCCGCCCCAGATGCCGTTGATCTCGGCGGTCGGACGCCCCCACTCGCGTTCCATCGCGGTGTAGCCGGCTTCGCCGATGTCCGCGGCGGCCCCAAGGCCGATCTTCTTGAGCGCAGCTTTGGAGTTGAACTTGAGCTTCTTCCAGTTGTCGCGCTCCTTCTTCGTGAGCGGCACGACATCGTCGTAGAAACCGGGAATCGTCACGCGGCGCTTCTTGTCGTGCAGCTGCGCCAGCACGCGGGCAAGTTCTGTGATCGGGTTGGGGCAGCGCCCGCCCCACAGACCGCTGTGCAGATCCTGGTTGCTGGCGTGCAGCGTGACTTGCGTGTATGCGATGCCGCGGACGCCGTAGGTGATGGCGGGCTTGGCGCGGCCCAGCATGCCCGTGTCAGAGACAAGGCAGACATCGCACGCATCAAGTTGCTTCTTGTAGTCCTTGACGAACTGGGCCAGGTTGGCGCTGCCGCTTTCTTCTTC
Source organism: Phycisphaerales bacterium (assembly GCA_022843045.1). Taxonomy (GTDB): domain Bacteria; phylum Planctomycetota; class Phycisphaerae; order Phycisphaerales; family UBA1924; genus BJHL01. The sequence goes on along the minus strand of JALHOJ010000008.1, from coordinate 60,934 downwards.
GCCCTCGATGAGCAGCGTGTACTTCGCGCCGTTGGTGGGGTGGCCAGCGACTTGCTTCCATGCCCGGCAGGCCTCGAGGAACGTCATCACCTGGCCCTTGTCGTCCACCGCGCCGCGCGCGACGACGCGCTCGCCGCCCTCTTCGCCGGCCTTCGCGGGACGCAGCACCGGCTCAAAAGGAGCGCTGTCCCAGAGATTGAGCGGATCCGGCGGCTGCACGTCGTAGTGCCCGTAGAACAGCACGTGCGGGCCCTTGTAGCCCGGCGCGGCGTCGATGGTCGCAAGGACGATCGGGTGTCCCTCGCCTTTGCCATCCTTGCCGATCTTGCCGGTCTCGACCAGTTTGCAGTCAAAGCCAAGCGCCGCGAACTGATCGGCGATCCACTTGCCCGCCTTGCGGGTCTCGTCGCGAAACTTGGGATCGGTGGAGACGCTGGGGATGCGGAGCCAATCCATCCAACGCTGGATCGAGCCGGTTTCGTTGGACTGGAGCGTGTTGAGAATCGTGTGTGCGTGGTCGGGCATGGGCAGAATGTAGGAGCCGAGCGGGGCGGGTCGCCAGGGGCACGGGAGAGCGATGCGGATCCGTTTTGCGGCTGGTCCGGCGGCTTGCGCCGCTCGGTTCCTACGCGTCGTGCACCATCGAGGTACTCAGCGCGGGTAGTCGCGCCTGCGTGCCATCCGCGATCCGAAGCACGATCTCCGCCGTGGGATCGATGGACTCCACCACGCCCGTGTATCGCATCCCGTTGTGTTCAAACGTCGCGGTGCGGTTGCGAAGCACGTTCAGCCGCTGCCAGTTCGCCGCGGCGTCTTGGGGCGTGGCTTGCAGGGTCTGGTCAAGGATGCGGGCGAGGATCGCGGCGGCCTGCGTCATGGTCGGCGGCTGGTCACACTCTTCGGGCTCGATCTCGGGATCGAGCAGCAGTTCAGCGATGGAAGTCGCCCTTCCCGCGAGCTCTGAGGGCCAGTCTTCTGGTTGTTGCAAGACGTTGATGCCGATGCCCACGAGCAGCAGGTCGTCGGCACGCTCGATCAGCACGCCCGCGAGCTTGCGCATCGCGCCTGTTGCCTCGACAACGTCGTTGGGCCAGCGCAAGCCAAGTCCCGAATCAAATTTCGCGCGGTTCATCGCCTCGGCACAGGTCTGCAGCGCCGCCAATCCCGCAACGAGCGAAACGTGTGCGGGGTCGTGCTGGCGAGCATCGAGCGTAAAGGTCGCGGCGACGCCCTTGCCCCGGGTCGCGGCCCAGGTTCGGCCCAAGCGGCCGCGGCCGCTGGTCTGGGAAAGGGTCAGGATCATGAGCCCGGGCGTGGCCCGAGCGCGGGCGACGTTCTGCGTGCTATCGCACTCGCCCAGGACCTCGGCGTTGGTAATGAAGCGGCACGTGGAGAGGCCTTCGGCGAGCCCTTCTCTCGCGGCGTGTGCGTCGAACGGTGATGGAGAAGGCACCTGCATGAGCTCGCTTCGATCAGTATACGAAACGCGACCGCGAAGGAGCGTCAACCGCACGCGAGGCTGATTGCACTGGAAGCTTGCAGTTCGCACGCGTGCGGTGTGCGACACTCCCTTACGGTCGTGCTTCGTGGATATCCAACGCGACGTCCAACTGTACAGCGGAGTGCGTCAGCGCCCCCACGCTGATGCGATCCACGCCCGTAGTCGCAATCGCCGCGATCGTGTCCAGCGTCACGCCACCTGAGGCTTCCAGTTCGAGCTTTGGAGCGCGGGCGTCACGTCGCTTCGCGGCGTCGTGGAGCTGGTCGACGCTCATGTTGTCCAGCAGAACGATGTCGAGAGAGCCGGGCGGGAGGGTGAGCAGCGTGTCGAGTTGCTCCAGCGTGTCGACCTCGCACATGACGAACTGGAGCGTGCCCTTCGCGAGCTCGCGGGCGCGATGGCTCGCGGCCGAGACATACGCGGGCAACTCGGCCAGCGAAAGACCCGCGATGTGGTTGTCCTTGATCAACACAGCATCAAACAGACCCATGCGATGGCTGTGCCCGCCGCCGCAGCGCACGGCGTACTTCTCGAGCACTCGCAGGCCCGGCGTGGTCTTCCGAGTGTCGTACAACTTCGCGCGCGAGCCGCGCGGAATCGCGCTGGCGTATCGCTTGGTCTGCGTCGCGACGCCCGACAGCCTGCCGACGAGATTCAACAGCGTGCGTTCAAGAGTCAGGAGTTCGTCAAGCGGGCCTGAAAGCGTCGCGAGCGTCTGACCCTGCGACACCTCCGAGCCATCTGCAATAACGCCGCTCGCATGCACGTCGGTGGTGAAGATATCCAGCAACATCGGCAACGCCGCGAGCCCGGCGATGGTGCCGGGCTTGCGGGCCACGACGCGGGCGGTGGCGCGGCTTGCGGGATCGATGCAGACTTCGCTGGTGAGGTCGCCGCCGTACTCGGTGGGTGTGTTCGCGTGCGAACCCCTGGTATCGCGCTCGTGCAGCTGGCCAAGGTCCTCGTCCGCCGCGAGTTCAAGCAGGCGGCGGATCAGGCCGGTGCTGGCGAGGTGCTCAAAGAGCGCGGGGAGGGAAAGTGCGTTGGTGTCGGTCACGAGGGAGTGTAGAAGAGACATGCAGCCCGACGGCACGGGAGGGCTTGCGAAGCGTGCGGGCGGGAGCGAGACTCCCTCACGGTCGGCCTGCGTGCCTCGCGAGCCGCTTGCCTGCTCGATCAGAACACGATCAGCGCGTGCAGCACGAGGATCGGCACCAGGATCAAGCATGCCCACGCGGCGTATGCGAAGAAGCTGGGCATCGCCACGCCCCGCGACTGGGCGATGGCGCGGACCATGAAGTTGGGCCCATTGCCGATGTATGTGAGCGCGCCAAAGAAGACCGCGCCGGTGGAGATGGCGATGACGTCGGCGATGCCTTCGCCTGTCGCAAGCTGGGCGTGCACAGTGTCGGGCGTGACGTCCTGCGGCGCAAGGGCGACTTGCAGGAAGTTCAGGTAGGTGGGCGCGTTGTCCAGAACCGCGCTGAGCGTGCCGGTCGCGAAGTAGAACTTGATGGGCGAATCGATGCCAAGGTCCTTGCCGTGTTCCGCGAGGTAGGTCAGGGCGGGCATCATGGTGAGGAAGATGCCTGCGAACAGGGTCGCAACTTCCTTGGCGGGGGCAAACGAGAACTCGTTCGTGCGGACCAGCGACTTGTCGGCGAGCGCGAACGACAAACCAGCCAGCCCGAGCTGAATCCAGGGTCCTATCGGCGGCGTGTTGGCGTGATATCGATGGATGATCGGATCTATGAACACGCCCGCAGAAATCAAGCCGCCCAGCACGATGCTGCTCCAGCGGGCGCGAATGCGAATCGCGGCGAATGGGGCCGGCGGTTTGTACGCGCCCTGCATCGCACGTCGGAGGCTGGCTTCGACCCGCCGGTCGTATAGGTAGTAAACGGCGAGCAGCCCTCCCACCACGATCAGCCAGCTCGCCCACATGTGCTGCAGTTCCCAGAAGAACGGAATGCCCTTGATGTAGCCGAGATACAGCGGCGGGTCACCGATGGGCGTCAGGCAGCCGCCGCAGTTGCTCACGATCAGTATGAAGAAGACCACATGCATGGGCGTCAGTCGCCCGGCGTTGGCTCGGATGAAGGGACGAACAAGCAACACGCTCGCGCCAGTGGTGCCCACTGCGTTGGCGAGCAACGCCCCCAGAAGCAACAGGACGGTGTTCGCGAGCGGGCCGGTGCCAAGATACCCGCCGTGGGTCGCGTGACCGAAGGGCGCGCCTTCCTGGAACTGCTCCGTGCTGCCGTAGTGCACCACGATGCCCGCACTTGCGATGTACAGCCCTGCAACCAGCGCGATGAACGCGAGATATTCGTTGGCGACGTGCTGAAGGTGATGCAGGCCGTGGTGGTCGTGGGTGAGCGCGAGCAGGTAGTACGCGGCCACGAGCGATCCCAGAAAGAAAGCCCACGCCGCGTCAAACCGATGCCAGAGCTTCGCGAAGAACAAAGGGCCGCACGCGATCGAAAGCAGCAGCGTCACGAAGGGCACGCACAACCACAGCGGAATCTGATAGTGGCCTTCAGCGGGCGCGGTCAGCGGCGCGAGCTTGGCCAACGCTCCGCCCGCAAGCCCGCCCAGCGCGATCGCCCCCAGCCACTGCGCGACCATCGCGCCTGTCGATTGCCCTGTGTGTGCGGAAGCCTCGGTCAAGTGAACCGATTATTGCGTGCGCGCAGCCGCTTCGGCGGGCTCGATCCGGGGAATCACGCCCCGCCTGATCTTCCACGTCCGAATCGAGTACAACGCGAGGCACCCGATCGCCACGCCGATCGCGTTTGCGCCGTAGTCGTCAAACGCTGCGGTGCGACCCAGTTGCGGGATCAGTTGCAAGCCCTCATCAAGTGCAGCGTAAAGCAACGCGACGAGGCAGGTTGTGCCGATGTTGGCCCTGCTCCAGCGGGGCCCGAAGAAGGCGCAGCAGCCGCACAGGAACGTCCACGTCGCGAACGCGGCGAAGTGAATCCACAGATCAGGACGCGGGATCGGGCCCTGGATGCGCAGCTGCGGCCAGTGCGTGCCCGTGAAGAGCAACACCGCAAAGCCCAGGAAGATCCAGACCGCCACGCGAGCGCCCAGCAACCGACGCTCGTACCACCGCGCGGCAACGGGCGGCGCGGCGCTCAGATCCGCAGTCGAATCAAGCTCAAGCACAGGATCGGCGGGCATGGACGTCACACGAGAAGTCATCGGGTGGCCCACCATACTCGCGTCACGCGACACGGGTTCGGCTCGCCGCTTGCGGTTTGCATGATTCATACAGACGCGCCAGGCGGCGGAAACGGCATGAACGGGCGTCTGCGACAGCACGCTACGGGGTTGCGGGTGGACCACCGGGACGCTTGCACAGCCTCAGGCCCGGCTTTCGATGAGGCGAGAGCCGTTTTGATTCGGGTCAAGCGCTCGCGGCAACCTTGGTGGGCGGCACGACGACCTCGGGCGCGCCCGCATCGGCCCGGCTCAGCATCGCGTCCCACTCCGCAAGCAAGCCACTCGCGAGTTCGCGGTAGTCGGCTGCGCCCGGGGCGTTGGGAGCGTACTCGAAGATGGTCTGACCAAAGCTCGGGCACTCGGCAAGCTTGATGTTGCGGCGGATCGCCGGTCGCAGCACGCGGGCGAAACGCCAAGGCGTCTGCTGCTCGCGGGCAGAGTCGAAGAAGCCCTCGAGATCGGCGACAACTTCCTTGCTATGCATCAGGTTGCCATCGTGCATGCACAGGACCACGCCCGTGACTCGCAAACGCGGGTTCACCGCCTGGCTCATCATCGCGATGGTCTCCAGCAGTTTGCTCACGCCCTGCAGCGCGAGGAAGTGGGCCTGCATCGGGATGATCACTTCGCGAGCCGCGGCGAGGCCATTGAGCGTGAGAAGGCCCAGGCTGGGCGGGCAGTCGATCAGCACGAACTCATACTCGGGCAGCTTCGCGAGCGCGGCTTCGAGGCGCTTCTGACGGTCGGCGACGGGTGTCAATTCGCCCTCGGCGGCGGCGAGGTCGGTCTGAGCGGGCAAGATCGAGAGATTGTCGCGGACTTTGACGATCGCCGCACGCGGATCGAGGGCTGGATCCAGCAGCACGTCATACACCGATCGCTCGATGGTGTTGGGATCAACGCCCACGTGCAAAGTCGCGTGGGCCTGGGGGTCCAAGTCGATCAGCAGCGTGTTACGACCAGCTGCGGCGAGCGCGCCGGCGAGGTTCACCGTTGTCGTGGTCTTGCCAACCCCGCCCTTCTGGTTCATGAACGCAATCACGCGCTTGGAGCGCGGCGTTGGAGTCTTGTCCGCCATGGGGGAGGATAGGGGGAGGAAGAAGCGAGCAAGCGAACGTTTGAGCCCCGGAAAGACCTTCAAAGCTCCGTTCAATTCGAAGCGGCCGGTCGTTTGCCCGTCCCCCGTGCCCGATGCCCAGTCCCCAAGGCCTTCTTATTGCTTCGCCGCCGCCGGGTGCTCGCTGGCCTGGGCAGCGGGCGGCTCGGCGGGCTGGGGCACGCTGGGGGCGAGGCCGGCTTCCTTCAGCAGCATCTGCTGCTCGATGAACTTGCGGCGGGCGATCTTAATCGCCGTGACGCCGATGTACGCCACCAGCACGGTCGCCAGCAGGTAGACCAGCCGGGCCCGGCCCAATGTCAAGAACGCGGCAAGGAACGCAAAGCTCGCGGCGATTGCATAGAGCACCAGCACGGCCCGCTTCACTCCCAACGCACGCTTGAGCAGGTGGTGCAGGTGCTGGTCGTCGGCGGCGGAAATCGGCTTGCCTTCCATCTTTCGTCGGACGATCGCCAACGCCGTGTCGAGGATGGGCAGCAGGAACGCGATCAGGCCCGCCGCGACGAGGTGCGTCTTGCCGGTCTGGCCCAGGGACAGAATCAGCACGCACATCACAAAGCCGATGAGGAGCGAGCCAGCGTCTCCGAGGAAGATCGTGGCCGGGTTGAAGTTATGGGGCAGGAAGCCCATCAGCGCGCCGATGAGCGCGAGGCACAGCACCAACCGCTGGCTGTCCAGCGGCCCATCATCGGCCACCGCCATGCCCAGAGCGATGATCAGAATCCCGCCCGCGCTGAAGACGGTCGTGCCGCTCAGCAATCCGTCCAGCCCATCGATCAGGTTCGCGGCGTTGCACAAAGCCACGACGGACAGCCCGATGATGGCTGTGCCCGCCCAGTACACGATGTCGATGGGAATGCCGGTGCCGGGAATCACAAAGCCGACGGTCTCGATCATCTGACCGCTGATCTGCACCTCCATCAGCGGTATGTTCGCGCTGCGGGCGATAGGCAGGATGATGCCCTCCGCAAGCCGCACCCCCACCGCTTCAAACGCGAGGCACGCCGCGGCGAACAACTGACCGCCGATCTTGACGCGGGGCGAGATGCCCTTCATGTCGTCGATGACGCCCACGAGCGTGATGACCAGCATGCCCAGCAAGACGGACCATGGCACGGGCATGTGCACGAGGCCGTCGACGAGGTGCTCGGACTTGTGAAACTCCATCCACTGGAAACGACTGGCCAGCAGGCTGAAGAAGATGCCCGCGATGATCCCGAGGAAGACCGCAACCCCGCCCAGATACGCGACCGGAATGCGGTGGATCTTGCGAGGGTCGCTGGGCCGGTCGATCACACCCTGCCAGATCGCCAGTCGCCGCATCACGGGTGTCATCGCGAGGGTGACGAGGAACGACACGATGAAGACGGGCACATAGCCCTCAAACACCGAAAGGCGATCCGCGATGCTCGCGCTCGCGACCGTCGGCCCTTCGGCCGCGGCGACAGCCGGGTCGGCAACGGCCAACGAGGCGGCGGCCATCAACATGTTCGCGCTGCCCAGCATCTCTCGTCGTCCAGAACCCCGTTACTCGTTCCCCCGACCGCACTCTACCGCCCGCCACGCAGACTGGCGGCCACATCCTCAATCGTCCGTTCCAGGGGAATGGTTGCCTCAAACCCGACGGCCTCGCGAAGGCGGGTGATGTCGGGCCGCCTCTGGCGGAGGTCCTCGAAGCCTGTGCTGAAGGCGCGATCATATGGGACCATCTCGATGCTGCTGGAACTTCGCAAGGTCTTGATGACCAACTTCGCAAGATCGAGCATGCTGATCACCCGATCCGTGCCCACGTTGAAGACCCGCCCCGTGCATTGGGGAGTAGCCAGCATCCTCGGCAGCACGCCAACCACATCACGAACGTCGCAGAAGCAACGCGTTTGCAGTCCATCGCCAAAGACGCGGAGCGAATCGCCCTTGAGCGCCGCCGCGACGAACCTCGGCAGCACCATGCCGTAGTCGCCCACCTGGCGCGGGCCGACGGTGTTGAAGAACCGCGCGATCACGACCGGAAAGCCGTGTTGGCGGTGCATCGCCATGCCCAGATATTCATCGATGGCCTTGCTTTGGGCGTAAGCCCATCGGAAGACGGTCGTGGGTCCGTACACCACGTCGTCATCCTCGTGGAAAGGGCTCTTGTCGGCCTTGCCATAAACCTCGGATGTGCTCGCGAGCAGCGTCGGGCAACCCTGGGGCGACCCGCCCGCCTCACGCGCGAAACGCAGCAGTGCGCTGGTCTCGTGCACGTTGTTCTCGATGCACCCGGCGGGATCGTCCACGACGAGTTTCACGCCCACCGAGGCCGCGAGGTGATAGATCTGATCAAACTTCGAGCCCTGCAGCACCCCTCCCACTGCTTCCGAAACTCGTTGGTGATGAAACACCACGCGCTCATGCACCGGCACGTTCTCACGCCGGCCCGTCGAGAGATTGTCGACGATGGTCAGATGATCGCCCCGGGCCAGCAACAGGTTCGCGAGATGTCCGCCAATGAACCCCGCGCCGCCCGTAATCAGGACGTGGCGTGCTGGTGCGGCTTGGGGCGAGGCAGATGACATGGGAGGCAACGAAGAGATGATGGGATGTTGCGATGACGGGATGATGAGAAAGAGGTCGATGCGGCATCGATGCCTTCACATCGTCTGCCCATCGCATCATCCCATCATCGCCCGTGCTCAACCCTCAGAGTACTCGCTCGCCGCCTTGATGTTGCTCTTCATGTACCCGCCCGCGCTGGCCTTCACGGCGTTGACGACCACGCCCAGGAACTCGGCGGGGCAGTCGGCCAGTTCGTTCTTGACGCGGGCGACCATGCCGCGCTTGTCGGCCATGGCGCGGACGACCAGGATGCTCGCATCGCAGCGCTGGGCGAGGGCCAGACCATCGCCGCCGACGACTGCGGGGGCGCAGTCGACGAGCACGATGTCGTAGGCCTGGCGGGCCTTGCTGAGCAGGTCGGTCATGCCCTGGGTCGAGAGGCGTTCGTACTGGCGCAGGTCCTTGGTGCCTGCGGAGAGCAGATCAAGATTGGGCGTGCTGGTAGCCTGCACGACGTCTTCAAACGTGCGCCGCTGGGCGAGCACATCAGACAGGCCCGGGGCTTCTTGCAACCCCATGACCTTGTGCTGGCCAGGTCGACGGAGGTTGGCATCGATGATCAGGACCTTGCGGTCGCTGGTGGCGTAGGCGAGGGCCATGTTGCTGACAACGGTCGTCGCGCCCGCACCGGGCATGCTGCTCATCACCAGGATGCAGCGATGGTCGACCACGCCCAGCCGCTTTGCGAGCGTGCCTCGCAACTGACGGAAGGACTCGGCAACCACGCCCTTGCCGCGATCTCGGAAGGCGGTCTCGGGCGCGCCCTGGCCCGCGGGATCCTCGCCCGCATCGGGCACGAAGCCCAGCAGGCGGGTCCGCGGAATGAGGCCCACGTCGCTGGGGCCCTTGATGCGCTGGTCGACCAACTCACGCACGACGATCAGGCCTGCGGCGAGTGCGGTCAGCAGCAGCGCGCCCAGGGGCGCGAGCATGGTGAGCTTGGGGAACTCCGCTTCGCTGGGGACGCGCTCGGGTTCTTGCAACTGGATGCGGCTGGCGGTGTCGATGCTCAGGAGTTGGTTGACGTTGTTGAGCACCGACTGGCTGCCCGCCCGCTCCTCGGTCAGGGCTTCGATGTCGTTCTCAAGGTCGCGGACCTGATTGCGGACCTGGTTCAGGTCCACGATCTGCTTCTGGAGCTGCTCTTGCTCGGTCTTGAGGCTGATGACGCTTGCCTGCGAACTTTCCAAGCCTTGCTTGATCTGCTCATACTGCGAGTTGAACAGGCGCTCGAGCACCTGGCGGCGCGTGGTCTGCAGATTGGTCTCACTCCCGGCGATCTGGGCGGAAAGGGCCTTGCGCTGCGGGTGGTCCGGGCCCCAGCCGCGTTCGGCGTAGGCATTGTCGATTGAGCGCAGGCTTTCGAGGCGGCTGCGCAAGTCGATGATCACGGGGTCCTTGTCGGCCTGGTCCTCGAGTTCGTCGCCAAAGACCGGCACGGGGGCGTTGCGCTGCTCGTTCATGCCGCGCATCCGTTCGGTGAGGCTCGACACCGTCGTGTTGAGTTCGTTGAGGCGCTCGTTGATGTCGTCGAGCTTGATGTCGCGGACGCCCTTGGCTTCGGTGCCGCTGTCGAGGCCGCTGTCGCGGATCAACTTGTCGCGCTGGGCGGCCTTGGCGGCGATATCGCGGTTGAGCGAGTCGATCCCTGACTCAAGAGCGGAGGTGCTTTCCTCACGGCGCGTGCGGGTTCGGTCCTGCAACTGGGTCTGGTACTTCTCGCGAATCAAGCGGACAATCGCCGTCGCTTCATCGGCCTTCTTGTACGTGCATTGGAGTTGCAGGAGGTTCGTTCCGCCCAGCGGGCGTGCGACCACGTATTCCTCGAGTTCGCGGGCCGCGGTGATGCTGTCAAAACGCAGCGTGCCCGTGTTGGGGTCGGTCTTCTGGAACTGGCTGGACCACGTCGGAGCGTTGCGGGCGAGCGAAGGATCTTCCGCGACACGCGAAAGGATCGTCGAACTGACCATGATGCGTGCCTCGGTCATCATGAACCGGTTCATTTCTTCGTTCGTGCTCGCCTGCGGGGCGGCGAGTTCGCTCACGTCGCCGATCTGAGGCAGCACCAAGAACGTCGCCTTGGGGCGATAGAACGGGTACACCTTCATCCACACAAAGTGCGCACCGACGCCAAGGCCCAAGCCCACGATCGACGAGATCAGCAGTATCCACTTGTACCGCTGCAGCAGCTTGACCGGGTCGATCACGCCCGCGGCGGATGCAGAGCCCCCGCCCGACATGGGCGTGGGACCCGTGTACGCTGGCCGGGCGGGAAGGGACGCGGGGTTGGCTGGAAGGGTGGACATCGTCGATCCGGTCTTTGGGCGGGCGCTGCTCGCCACGGGTTCCGATCCCGCGGTTCCCTTGCATCGACCAACTGGGGGGTTGGCAGAAGCGGGAAGCGCCCGTCGTGCATACTACGAACGGAATACGAACAATTCGAGAGGACGGCAAGCGTAGGAACGCCGGTCGCCTCCAGGTTTTTCGGTCCTATAGCCTCTCCCACGAGAATCCAACATGACAGCCGAGTTCGTCGCTTACTTCAAGCTGTCGCGATGGGCGTCCCACTGGGCTCGAATTTCCTCCGGCAACTGGCCTTTCTCACGGTCAAACACTTCCTGGATGCGGGTCATGAACTGGCGGGCTTCCTCGGTCTTGTTGAGGCGACGCAGGGCCTCGACGTAGTGCACGGCGATGGTGAGCGTCGAAACCGGCGTACGAGCCAACTGTCCTGCTCGTTCGAGGGTCTTTCCCGCCTCTTCGTTGCGATTGAGATTCAGGTACACCACGCCCAGGGTGTCGAGGATGTCGGGCGAATCGGGCACGCCCTTGGAAGCGGCCTCCGCGAGCGGCAGGGCATCCTCGTGCTTGCCCAGGAACTTCGTGTAGGTGTACGCCAGGTTGTTGGCCATGCCCCAGTCCTCGGGGAACTGGGTGATGCCTTCCTTCCACGCCTGAGCGGCGAGTTCGTACTCACCCCCGCCGTATCGCGCCTCGCCGCGACGGTTGTGGACCAGCCGGAGCAACGCGGGGTTCTTCGACGAGGTGGCCAACTGATCGAGGATTCGAAGACCTTCTGCCCGGCCTTCGGGGGCGTTCAAGAACGATCCCGCCCGGAAGTATGCCATCCACTCCGGCGCGATGCCCTGGTTGGCGAAGTTGTTGAGCACCGTGCGCAGCTGGTTGGCGTCGGTGATCATCCGGGCCATGTCGACGTACCAGCTCTGCATCTCAACCGGATTCTGCGGGTTGAGCATCCGGATCGTGTCCTGGGCCGTCTTCAGCGCTTCCGGAGCCCGGTTCTGGGCGTACGCGATCTTCGCGCTGGACATCATGTACACGGGGTTGTCCTTGACGCGTGGGCCCAGCTCGGTCAGGACGCGCTGAGCTTCCGCCAGATCTGGCCTGGGAACGTCCAGCAGGTTGGCCAGATACGTCATCGCGATCTGGTCGGTCTGCTCAATCGCGAAGGCCTCGCGAGTCCAGCGGGCCGCGAGGTCCAGTCGCCCGCGCGAGCGGAAGAACGCGGCGGTGCGCATCATGAATCCAAGATCGCGAGGGCGAACCTGGAGCACTTCACGCGCCACCTGATCGGCCTCCTCTTCGCGGGCGTTGGACGACAGATCGCTCATGAATCCGAAGATGATGGTCTCGTCGTTGGGTGCGACGCGGATGGCGGCGCGGACGTCCGACTCACTCTTGCGGGCGTCGCCCGCCCGCTCGTGGGCCTGGGCCCTCAGGCGATACCCCAGTGAATTGTCGGGCAGCAATTCGATCACGCGCGAGAAGTCCTGGATCGCGTCGCCCACCGTCGACTTGTCCTGCATCAGCACTTCGCCCCGGCGCATGAAGGGCGTGTACTCGCGCGGGAAGCGGGTGACGGCTTCGTTCAAGATGTCAAGCGCGACGCGCGATTCGCCCTTGCGACGCGCGACGTCGGAGCGGAGGATCATGGTCGCAACGTCGGCGTCGGTGCCCTTGGGCAGCTTGTCGACCTCGGCCTGGGCGTCGTCGAGCTTGTTCTGTCCCAGCAGCACCTCGACGAGTCGCTTCTGATAGAACCGGTCGGGCGTGTCGGCGTTGGCGTTCACGACATTGCGAGCCCCGCCCTCGGCCAGTCCCGCGGCGCTGATGGAGACGCCAAAGTCGCTCACCGCCCGGTCGACCTCCATCAACTTGGGATCCTGGTTGGGACGGGCGCGGTTGTAGGCCTCGACCGCGGCGAGCATGTCGCCCCGCTCTCGCAGGAACGCGGCGTACATCATCTCCGGGCGGCTGGTGGGCGGATCGTTGAACTTGGCGATCGCGGCCTCGAAGACCTTCTTGGCGTCGTCGCGCTTGCCTGTTCCCCACAGCAGCATCGCGTCCATGCCGGCAATTTCAAGATCATCCTTGGAGGCGCGGGCTTTGTCGACCAGCTCGCGGGCCTTGTCAAACTGGCTGGCCTGCACGTACAGGCCGATCAAGGCAATGGTGTTCTCGCGATCGCCCGGCACCATGGCCGCGAACTGCTCGCGTTGGCGGATCGCGAGGTTGCGATCGCCCGACTGGGCTTCCAGCCCCCACCACAGCTTGAGGAAGCGGACGTCGTTCTCCGCGTAGCGACGATTCTCGCGTGCCACGCTCAGGGCTTCGCCCGCACGATCCTGCGCCAAGAGCGCGCTGATCAAGTCGACGATCGCCTGCGGATCGTTGGGACGCATCTTGATGGCCTCGCGGAACGCGGTGGCCGCCTCGCCCGGGCGATTGTCCAGCGCGTACATCCGCCCCATCAGGCGATGCACTTCGGGCTGGGCCCCGCCGCGATCGACGATGCCCTTGAGCATCGCAGCGGCCTCGGCGAACTTGCGCTCCACGCCCAGGACTCGGGCGCGATAGGTGTCGCCGTTGAAGCCGTCGAGGTTCTCGCGGACGGCTCGCTCTGCCAGCGGGCGTGCGCTGGCGAGGTCGCCCTTCTCGATCGTGTCGATGAACTGTCCCTCGATCACGCGCCGATCGTTGGGCGCGGTCTTGACGGCTTCGGCCAGCATCTCGTCGGCCTTGGCCTGGTTGCCCGCCTGGCGATAGACCTGCTGCTTCATCAGCAGCTTCTCCACCGGCTCCAACCGGGAGCCTTCGATCTGGAGCAACTGGCGCGCGATCGGGTCGTCGACCCTGATCAACGCGAGCTGATCCTTGAGGAACTGGTTGTCGGGTGCCTTCGCGGCCGCCTTCTCAAGCGTCTCGATCGCCTTGTCGCGCTGCTGGTTGACCATGTACGCCTGGGCCAGGGGGAGCGCGACGCGGGGGTCAAACTGGAATCGCTCACCCAGGGGCTTGAGCTCGTTCAAGATCTGCTGGTTCGCGCCGGGCTGGTCGCGCAGTCGCTCCTGCAGTTGATTCACCCTCGCGAGTTCCGCGATGATCGGGTCGGTCGCCTTCGTCGGGTCGTCGAGAATCTGGAGGGCGGTCAGCCCGCGCTGGGCCTGCTCGTTGCCAGGGTTCAGGCGCAGGGCCTGCTGATAAAAGCTGATCGCGGCGTCGAAGTTCTGAAACTGCCGCTCGAGTTCCGCGAGGGCGAGGATCGCCGTGATCGAGCCGGGCTGGACCTGAAGAATGCGATTGAGCGTGTCGCGCGCAAGGCCGGGCTGGTTTCGCTGCACGGCGACCTGGGCCGTGAGCAAGAGGGCCTCGGCGTCGGTGCGGTCGGTCTTGCGGTTGTACTCCTCGAGCAGGCGCGCCGCCTTCTGGATTTCTTCGGGCGTGTTGGCGATGAACGCGTGCTGAGCGTCCACCAGCAGCATCCGCGCGTCGTCGGCGCCGACGGTGCTCGCGGCTCGGGAACGCAGATCCTTGGCCTTGTCAAAGGCCGCGGTCTTGTCGGGGCCGTCGGGCATCAACTGCCAGGCCCGCAGGCTCCAGAGGGCCTGCTGCACAAGGGCCGCGTTGCGCTGCGCGAAGAGCATCTGGCCGTCCTGGCTGATGGGCAGGTCGGGCAGCTTGGTGACCTTCTCGAGCTGCTCGGTCGCGAGGGTGTAGTCGTTACGTTGCTTCGCGAGCTCCGCGAGCATCAGCATGTGCATCGCGCTGTCGGGCTTGGCGCGAAGGCCGATGCGGATCAGTTCCTCCGTGCGGGCCATGCGCGAGGCCCCGTCCAGCATGTTCTCGCCCATCATGATCTGGCGGATCACGATGTCAGAGAGGGGCATAGGCATCGTCTTGGCCTTCGCGACCGCCCGGTCGAGCAGGGGTTTGTTGCGATCCAAGAAGTTCTTCGTGACCTCGTCGATCTGCGTCTGCGTCGTCGTGGGCGTGATCCCTTGGCGGGACTTCGCAAGGTCAAACTGCACCTTCGCCATCAGCGCGCTGGGGTGGTCGGGGCTGTTGGCCAGGAATCCGTCGATCACCTGCTCGATCTGCGCGATCAGCTTGTTGGCATCTTCGGGACGGCTCACCGACGCGCGATTCGCGTCCGCGCCGTACATCTCCACCAGCGACAGCAGCGACTCCCCGTCGTTGGGATCGGCCTTGATGGCGGCCTGCAGGTCGGCGATCGCTCCCTCACGCATCTTGGAATCGGGGCTCGTGCTCGCGCCGTACCGGCGGGCGTTGGCGATGCCCCGATACCGGCGCAACTTCTCCCACTCGCCTGCGGGTTTGCCCTCAAAGGCGCGCAGCCCCGCGTCCGCCTCGTTGGCGAAGTTCGTCCACGAGCCATCGTCATAGCGGGTGCCGCGCAGCGCGGTCAGTTGCATGTTCAGGAACTTCTGGTGGTTCGCCGGCTCCTCAGGCTGCACCGTCGCAAGCTGCCGTACCGCGGCGGTGTACTCGATGAACTGCTTCTCGTACTTGAGCTGGTTCTCAGGCGTGAACTTCTCCATCGCCTCGATCCACTTGCGGAGGTACGCGGAGTTGGTCTTCTCCTTGTTCACCGCCTTGGAGTAGAGCGTCACTGCGTCCTTCATGTCGCCCGACGCCGCGCGTTCGTCGCCGGCTTTCATCAGGTCCGCCGCGGAGTTGCTCACCAGCGTGTAGGCGGTGTACGCCATCCCCGCGACAGCGACCAGCAGGACCGCGGACAGACCGATCACGAACTTCGTATTCACCTTCGAGGGCATGCGACTCTCCAATGGCCTTCCCCGCCGACTGCACGCAAAGCAACGCTCGCGTGCACCTGGGCGGTCTTGATTGTGCTCTGGCTTCCGATCTTCCCCGCCGACGACTCCTCAGACCTCGCGCCGCCCCCACCCCGCGGGCACCGACCCCGCCAACCCCACCGCACCCCTGTCCCGACTACGCGCGAACACCATCATTCGTTCGGACGGTTGCACTTGCAACCTCAGCCCATAACTTCAAACGCGATCCAGTCGCCTCGCGCAGTCCTCGCCGGACGTGGCACGGGTGGCGATCATCTGGTTTGTCTTGGCTTTGTCAGGGGTATAACCCTGCGCACTCACTTACCCGCCACTTTCGCCAGCTCGGGGAATGTGCCCCGTTCCACATCCTGCCAGGGCGGCACGCACCGCATGATCTCCGGCAACAGTTCGTCGAGCAGGCTTCCGGCCTTCTCGCCCAGCTCCGCCTCTGACTTCACGCTCGTGCTGGTGAACTGCACTTTGCAGTAGTACGCGTACTTGCTGCGAAGGTCGAACGCCAGCAGCCGCACGCCCTCGGCACGCGACACCACGCCGCCGTTGGCGATGAAAAAGTAGCCCGAGTACAACTCGCGTCCCTGTGTGTCGCGAAACTTGAACGTGCGGAGCTTCAACTCGTTGGGGTTGAACGTCGCGTACACCTTGCCGCCTGGCTGGTCAGACGAGTTGGGCAGGCGGGCGCGATACAGCGTGCCCGCGAGTACCTCGGGCACCTGCTCATCATCCACCAAACGCCAGCGGGTCGAGTCAATCGGAATGGGCACATCCGCGCCCGCCGAGACCAGGCTCATCCCCGCGCCCACAAAGCATCGATCGCTCACGTGCGGCACGGTGTCGATCATGCCCGTGTAATACGCCGCGTGGAAGTCCACGATCATCGGAGCATTGCCCGACTCACTCTCACGGCGCTTGTAGAGGCGCGAAACGTAATTCGTCGTGCCCAGTTCGGCCTCGATCTCCGGACTTTCGCGCCGATCCTGGCCCAGCGCGGTCCACTCGCCCAGTTCGCGAGGCAGCGCGATCAACTGGCGATTCGCGGGCGGATAGATCGCTTCCTTGTTGAGCATCAGGCGATAGCGTGAGACCGCCGCGCCAAAGCCCAGGGCCGCCGTAGCCAAGACGCCCACCGCAACCCAAGTGGCGGGGCTCTTGAGCAGACTGAGCAGCCCGGCGGTGCGATTGGAACTTGCGTGTGTCACTTCGCCCCCTTCGCAGATGACTTGGAAGCCGCCTTGGCCTCGTCTCCCGGCTCCACCACCATCCGCTCCAAGCACCAGACCGTGCCCATGAACAAGAACAGGCCCGGAATGAGCAGCAGCGTGCCGATCAGCATGTGGGCGTTGCCCGCCGCGAGATTCGCGTCGTATATCGAGCCAATCGCGAGCACCGCGACGCGGATGACGTTCATGATCAACGCCACGGGCACCGCCAGAGCCACCACCGCCACCCGCTGCCACCAGTGCTTGCACGAGAAGATCGCAACGGCCCCGGCGAGGGCGATGAACGCGATGACCATCCGCATGCCGCTGCATGCCTCTGCGACGTTGAGGGGAATGCTGCGACCTTTGTAGGTGACTTCGAGGGTGTTGCCGGCCTGCTCCACCAGGAACCAATTGCCAGGAAGGCTGATGATCTTGAGCAGGAGCCACCCGCCGTGGGTCGCGAGCACTTGCAATTCGAAGGTGATCTTGATCATCACCTGCTCGGAGATGGTGATGCCAAAGAGCAAGTACGCGATGGGCAGGAACGCGATGCGGAAGACGTCCAGCCCGAAGACCAGCATCGTCAGCCCCGCGAGCGCAAGCACCATCGACGCGCCCTGGAACATGTGATTGGACACGCCCACCACGAAGAAGAAGTAGCACCAGATGCCCAGCACCAACGGGGCGACGCCAGGCCAGAAGGGTTGGAAGTTCGCGGCAGCAAGCGCCGGCCGCTGCTTCCACAGCATGAAGCCCGAGATCAGCGGAATCACGAAGGAGTGGCCCCAGTCGTCGAGCGCGCCCCAGCTGTGCTGCCCCTGCTTGGCGAAGAACCGGAAGAAGAGCGCGAGAAATGCGACCCCGATCACGGCGATAGGCACCCAGACCTTCCACGCCGGATTCCCAGCCGCGCTCGAGGCGCGCACCGCAGGGGCAAGCGAGGTGGGGTTGGAAGCCGTGCTGCTCATCGCGAAGGCAAAATCAGAAAACCGCCGGACCTCCCATCTATCGGGCGTTTGGAGGGCCGACTGCGTGCCAACCCATACGAGCAGGCGGGAGCGCAAGGTTCGCCCGAAAGCCGGGAAGATGGGTAGGGTAGACGGAGAATGCAAACGAAAAACGCCCCTTGCGGGGCGTTGGTTTTGAAAGCTGTCACGAAGGGTTCGGGCATGCTGCCCAGCGAGTCCCAGGGCCTTCCAGGCCTTGATCTTCAGTTACTCCTTGACCTTGAAGTCCGCGTCGATGACGTCGTCCTTGCCGCCGGCTGCGCCCGCGCCGGCCTTGGGCTCGGCGGTGGACGCCGCGCCGGGCTGTGCCCCGCCGCCTGCCGCCTTCGCGGCCTCTTCATAGACGATCTTGCCGAGTTCCATCGTGGCCTTGTCGAGGTCGGCGATGGCGATCTCGAGGGCCTTCTTATCGTCGCCCTTGAGGCGGGTTTCGAGGGTGCTGAGGGCGGTCTCGATCTTGGCGCGAACGTCCTGGCTGACGCGCCCGCCGTGCTCCTCGAGGCTCTTGCGAGTCGCGATGAGCATCTGGTCGCCCTTGTTCTTGAGGTCGATCAGTTCGCGGCGCTGCTTGTCTTCCGCCGCGTGGGCCTCGGCGTCACGCTTCATTTTCTCGATTTCGTCCTTGGACAGGCCGCCACTGTTGGTGATCTTGATGTCGGACTTCTTGCTGGTGGCCTTGTCGGTCGCCGTGACGGTCAGGATGCCGTTGGCGTCGATGGCGAACTCGACTTCGATCTGGGGCAATCCTCGCGGGGCGGGGGCGATGCCCGACAGCTCAAACTGGCCCAGCGTGCGATTGTCCTTGGCGAATTCGCGTTCGCCCTGGAGGACATGGATCATCACGCTGGTCTGGCTGTCAGCCGCGGTGCTGAAGGTTTCCTTGCGGCTGGTGGGGATGGTGGTGTTGCGCTCGATGAGCTTGGTCATGACTCCGCCCAGGGTTTCGACACCCAGGCTGAGGGGCGTGACGTCGAGCAGCAGGATGTCCTTGACGTCGCCCATGAGCACGCCGCCCTGAATCGCCGCGCCGATGGCGACGACTTCGTCGGGGTTGACGCTCTTGTTGGGTTCCTTGCCGAAGATCTCCTTGGCGATCTGCTGGGCCTTGGGCATGCGGGTGCTGCCGCCCACGAGCACGACCTCGTCGATCTTGCTGGCGTCGAGCTTCGCATCGCGCAGCGCGGCGTTGCACGGGGCCTTGAGGCGTTCGAACAGGGTCGCGCACAGGCTTTCGAACTTCGCACGCGTGAGCGACACCTGCAGGTGCTTGGGGCCGGTCTGGTCCGCCGTGATGAAGGGCAGATTCACGGTCGTTTCGTTCATGGTCGAGAGCTCGACCTTGGCCTTTTCCGCGGCTTCCTTG
Organism: Phycisphaerales bacterium; assembly: GCA_022843045.1. GTDB lineage: Bacteria > Planctomycetota > Phycisphaerae > Phycisphaerales > UBA1924 > BJHL01. Next base: position 41,788 of record JALHOJ010000008.1, on the reverse strand, counting down.
AGGCGCTGCAGGGCCATCGGGTCCTTGCGAACGTCGATGCCTTCCTTCTTGCGGAACTCCTCGGCGATGAAGTCGATCAGGGCCTGGTCCCAGTCGTCGCCGCCCAGGTGCGTGTCGCCGTTGGTCGAGAGCACTTCGAAGACGCCATCGCCGATGTCGAGGATCGACACGTCGAACGTGCCGCCGCCCAGGTCGAAGACGGCGATCTTCTGGTTCTTCTTCTTGTCCATGCCGTAGGCCAGGGCCGCGGCGGTGGGTTCGTTGATGATGCGCTCGACCTTCAGGCCCGCGATCTCGCCCGCGTCCTTGGTGGCCTGGCGCTGGGCGTCGTTGAAGTACGCCGGGACGGTGATCACCGCCCGCTCGACCTTTTCGCCAAGGTAATCCTCGGCGGTCTTCTTGAGATCCTGCAGGATGAACGCGCTGATCTGCTGGGGCGTGAACTCGCCCTGGTTGACCTTCACCTTGACCGAATCATCGCCCCCGCCGCTGGAAATCGCGTAGGGCACTTTCGCTTCTTCGTTGCCCGATTTGCCGTAGCCGCCCTCGCCGCCCGAGGCGACTTCGTTGCGACGCCGGCCAATGAACCGCTTAATGCTGAAGACGGTGTTCTTGGGATTGGTGACCTGCTGGTGCTTGGCGGGCTGGCCGACCAGGCGCTCGCCCTTGTCGGTAAAGCCGACGACGCTGGGGGTGGTGCGGGCGCCCGAGGCGTTGATCAAAACCTTGGGGCTGCCTGCTTCCATGATGGCGACGCAGGAGTTGGTGGTGCCGAGATCGATGCCGATGATTTTGGACATAAGGTGGGTCTCCGAGGGGCATGAAAGAGCAAGTCTGGTGCCAATGCCAACGCCGCGCAAGTGCTTGATCAGCCATGCACTACGAACGAGGGATGGGGTGTCGGGTGGCGAGGTGTGGCCCCTGGCGGGAGCCAAGCCTGCCAAACCGGCAGACTACGCATCGGCGGTCACACTCGCCCGCTGCTTCGCAGCCAGGCAAACACTGCGCAGGCCAGCAGCAACACGCCGCCAACAACCAAAGCCACGATGGTGCTCATTCGCTCGCGCATACGGACCTCCGGACTGCTTTCTTAGACAAGGTTGAACCGCTCCGCGTGATAGTCGCCCAATCGCACACCCGAGGCTCGCAGCGCCTCTTCGACCGCGTTCATCATGGGCGCGGGACCGCAAATGAAGCACTCGATGTGGCTGGCGTCGCCCGCGAAGCGTGCGATGTCGGGAGCGTGCCGGTCGATGACGTTGCGTGTGATGAAACCGGTCTCCACTGGCGCGTCGGTCGCGCCCGCGGGTGGCGGCGTGCCCAGCACGTAGATCACTTTGAGGTTGGGTAGCAGCCGCCGCAGCTCCTCCACTGCTTCGCGCAAGGGCAGGCCTTCCCAGTCCTTGCCCGCGTAGAAGAGCCAGCAGGGGCGAGGCTCGCCCCGATCGGCGAAGGTGCGGAGGTGGCTGACCATCGGCGTGATGCCGATGCCGCCGGCGAAGAACGCGAACCCGCGCGCGTCGGGAAACCGATCCGCCGAGAGCGCGCCGAAGGGACCATCGACGAATGCCCGGTCGCCCGGCTTGGCCTCGCGGACGCGCCTGGACCAATCGCCCAGGTTCTTGATCGTGAACTCGACCCGCCCGCCCGGGGCCATCGCGCTGCCTGAAAACGAGAACGGATGCTCGCGATCGCCAAACGCGGACTCCCAGAGCGTGATCCACGCGAACTGGCCTGGCTGAAAGCGAATCCCGGCGTGGCCGTCGGGGCGCAGCACCAGCGTGGTGCTGTCGCCAGGCTGCGGGATGACGGCATCGACGATCCAGGGCCTGCGAATCTGCATGATCGGCTTGATCACGCGCACGTACAAGATCAGCAGGGTGAACGCGAGCGTGTACGCCAGCCATAACCCGCGCTGCAGCGGCTCGGCGAGGTAATGCCCGATCACCAGCACATGCACAACGCCCGCGACCACAGCGATGATCGCGAGGAGGGCGTGCACGCGCCGCCAGTTGTCGTAGTTGACACTGAGGCGCGAGCGAAAGACGCTCACGATCACGATCCAGAGCAGACACACCACCGCGAGCGTCCCCAGCCAGAAGGGCACGGGGTGCGTGAAGGGCCGCTGCTTCATCACCTCCCACTTGGTGACGAACAGGATCGCGGGGTGGATCAGAATGAGCCCGATCGACACCATCGAGATAGCACGATGAAACGCGTAGACCACGTCGCTGCCGTACGGGGCCTTGAGCCATTCGAACCGGGCGGTGAGCGCGAACTGCAGGCACATCATCGCGAGGCCGACGAAGCCCAGGCCGACGCTGAACTCGGTCCAGAAGTCTCGGCCCGGCGGGCGGGGCGTGGCGAGGATGAGCAGCAGCGGCGCGAGGGCGAGCAGCGCGTACGCGCAGAGCCACGCGGCGCCGATGAGCGAAGTTCGGATGGAGGGGCCTCGTCGCACGCGGGATTGTTGCAGGGCGACGCGATCGCGAAACTCGTTCGTGCCCGGGGCGGAGGGGCAAGGGCGTTGATCCGCTACGCTGGAAACATGCCGCCCTCCACACGCTCGCGACACCGACTCCGCGCCCAGGTCGTGGCGTCGGTGGACGCGCCGGATCGGCTGTATCCGCATCTTGGACAGTTGTTTGCGAACATGCCGACGCTGGGGGCCTCGCCCAGCTTGATCATGCGTCGCCTTCGCGGTTTGGGTATTGCTTTGCCGGGTCGAAGAGAACCGCTCCGCGCGATCGACCTGGGGTGTGGGCCTGGCGGCGTCGCGGTGGCACTCGCCAAGACGCTGCGGATGGACGTTGTGGGCATCGACGGCTGCCCGGCGTTCATCGACAGCGCGAGGGAGTTGGCGACGGCTGCGGGCGTCTCTGATCGCTGCGCCTTCGTCGCAACCTCGCTCGAGATCTTCACCCGCTCGCGGGCCCTGCATCGCGATTACGACGTGGCGCTGATGCTCAACGTCTGGCCAGCCATGCGGGCCGCCCGCGCGACGCGGGCTTTCGTGCGGATCGGCGGGGTGTACGTGATCGATGACGCCGTGCGTGATCCGGCGTGCGACGATCGCGCGTGGCGAAGGGTGCCCACGCTCGAGCATGTGAGCGAGCGGATTGCGCAGCTGGGCGACGAGGTGCTGGATGCTCGCGTGCTGGCCCGCCCGGCGATGGCCAAGGTCGAAGCAGCGTTGCAGAAACAGCTGGCGATCAACGCGAGGCGGCTTGCAAGGCGGGAGCCGGCGCTGGCCGACACTCTGCGCGAGTTCGTGCGCGGGCAGCAGGAAGCGGCTGGCCTCTTGGAAGGACCGCTCCGCGGGGCGATGTGGATCGTGCAACGTGGAGCGTGATTGAATCTGTCATGCCGACGATGAGTGAGTCTTCGAGCGACTCGCCAACACCAAGACACGCTCAGAGGCACGGGCCTTCGCTGAAGACGCTTAGGAACGAGTCGATGTCGTTGGGGTCAAAGCAGCTTCCGTTGTTGTCAAAGTCGATGTCGTTGCACGTGGCGGTTTCGGGGATGCAAGGGCCTTCGCTGAAGACGCTCAGAAAGGCGTCGATGTCGACCGGATCAAAGAGGCTTCCGTCGTTGTTGAAGTCGATGCTGTCGCAGTCGGCCGCGGCTTCGAACCCGCGGATGATCACCAGTTGATTGCCCGTAAACGTGCTGAAAAGAAAGTCGCCCGTGCCTGGATCGATGAACGCGCCTTCGGGGCCGCCAAAGCCTGTGAGCAGCGGGCGACGCGTGGACACGATCGGGTTGCCCTGTCCATCGATCTCGTACGCGGCGACCACGCCCGCGGTGTACTCGGAGACGACCATCGAAGCGACCGGAAAGTTGGGCGAACCCGCGGCGACGTATGCGAAGCCCTCGATCGTGGTCGGGAAGTCGGCGGTCTGCACCGGATTCACGCAGTTGAACGTGCCGTTGCCATCGGGCGTGAGCGTCACGTCGTAGAACTGCCCGGTGTTGTACGAGACAGACTTGAATCGCCCCGCGCCGCCAAAGCCAGGCGGCACAAAGTTGCAAGAGCCGGTCGAAGAGGCCATGCCCAGCGGCGTGAAGTCGATCGTGCGGCTGGGGCTGGTGGCTCCAGGCAGGAACTGATGAATGCCGTTGTTGCTGAATCGCGTCGCGAAGAGCACGCCACTGGGGCCGAAGGCAAGGCCGCCATCGATGTTGGGGCACGAGGCGTAGATGGTGGCGGTCCCCACGAAGCCGGCGATTTGCCCGCACGCATCTCGCTGGAGTCGCACGCGGTAGATCGATGCGGAGGCGCTGTTGGCCATCCCGCCGATCAGCAAGACGTTCGGATCATCGGGAAGCAGCGTCAAGCCGCCGTACGGCGCAGGCACGCCGGGAATACTGCCAAGCGTGGTGAAGGTGTAGTTGGCATTGAAGGGCGGCTGGATGGTTTGCGCGTGCGCGGCGTAGCCCCAGAAAGCGAACATCGACCCGGCGACGGCGAACACACGACGAGCAACCATGAGAACCTCCTCAATCCTGATCAGCGAACTTCCCGCCTGAGCATACCAGATTCGCGGCAGAAGGCAATGGCTCTCTGCAGCGTTCGCCTCACCGATCAGCGGGCGAACGAGCCCGTCCAATAAGAGGGCCTCGGCGATGCAACCAGAGGTTGGTGCTGTCGACGCAAGGGTCACGGTTGGGGAAGGAATCTGATTAAGGCGGCAATGAGCAGCGCCAGCAGACCGCCCGAGGAGGCCGCGAGAAATGGCAAGGCAAAGATCGTCAGAATACCTAGCGCGTCCTTGTCGAATTCCGCCGCGACCAGCACGGCGGAGCCGATCAGCACGATCGCCTGTGCGATGCCGATTGCCGCCAGATGTGTGAAGCGAACGCGGGCTTGCTCGCTGCCAAGGACTGCGAAGACAATCCACGGAGCCAACCCGGACGTGACGAACGCGGCGTACAACACCGACGCCAGCACTGCGGACCACCAGTCTTCCTGGCTCGTTGCGAATGTGGTGATACCCACCGCGACCACCGCAACGCACGCAATCGTGCCCACCATCAGTTTCACCACTCCCGGGAACAACCTTCGCGACGCCGCGTGTTGCACTTGGCCACACTCGGGGCACTTTGCATCCAGCCCGAGACCGCTGCGGTCGTAGCCGCAGTAGCAGCGAGCAAGGTTCCAGCGTGGAACGAGGATCGCCTTGGGCATCACCCACCACGCGCCGAACCAGCACACTGGAATCGAACAGAGGATGACGAGCGGCAGCAGGTCGTTCATGGCTTTGGCCTCCGCTGCGACCAGATCACAACCGCGCCTTCCCACAGGCACGTCAAGAGCGGCACGGCGAGCAGCCCGAAGACCCACATGAATGGCGTGATCCAACCTTCGTCACCGCGGGGCGTTTGAACCTTTGCAAGTGTGACGCTGTACATGATGCTCAACCCGATCGCAGCGCACGCCGCCGCGCACAAGTGGCTCAGAAGCACGGCCGTTGTTCCAAGGCGAAACACACCCATGATCATCGCGACGATGCTGGGGACTACCAACACGCCCAACGCGCCCCAGAGCACAAGAACGATGTACGTGATGTTGCCAATGGCCATCGAACCCACCGCGCACGCCAGCATGGTCAGAAGCGGCACGCATACCAGCCGCGCGGACGCCCGAGGCGGCATGGACGCAAGGGGCGGCACGGTCAAACGGTCCGCTCCGCATTCCGGGCAGTTCGCGCCGACTGCGAGCCCATCGAGCGAATAACGGCACTGCCCACACATCGCTCCTTGCCGCACGCTCACGAACTGTTCGCATCGGCTTCTTTCTCGCATCGCATAGATCGCGCCCCACCAAAGAAGCAAACCAACCACCGGGATGAGAATGAGGATGTCCACAGTCTAAGTTAGTGTACGCTATAACTGAACGCCCGACAGACGCTTCAGACTTGATTCTGGAGGAACTGTCGACAGCAAGAATCACGCGCGACGCAACAACCGAATGCACGCCGCCGCTGCCAAAGCGACTATCGCCCCGGCCAATGGGGCAGCAACAGCGGCCACAATCAACTCGAATGCGTCGAGGTCAAGGAGTTGCCAACCGAGGGCGACCACGCAGAACATTCCTGCAAAGTTCAACACGCCAATCGTCACAACTTGGTGCTTGAACCAGTTTGCATTGTTCGATGCTGCAACGAGGACACAAACCCAAGGGATGGTTCCAAGGGCCCAAAGCACCGACAGCACCGCGAACCCTTGGCCAGTAATGGAACCGTGCATCAGAGCTTGCGTTCCGGCACCCACGACCGGCATGAAGGCTGTACCGACTTGAAGTGACAGGTAACGCGGGGGTCGCGATCGTCGTCGCCATTCTTTCTCGTTTGCGAGGCCGCACTCCGGGCAGGGCTGGGGATCGGTGAGCCCAGCGAGTTCGTAGCCGCATCGCATGCAGCGTTCAATGCCTCTCCACTTGTAATCTCGCCGAGCGTTCGGACATCGCTCCGGAAGCAGCCAGCAGGCACCAACCCAAACCATGCCAGCGAAAAAGCTGGAGGCAGCGATTGCCAGAACCAGTGCGAGCCAGAAGTCCACTCAGTGCTCCGGCGAAACGTACGCACTCCGTCCAATTCGGTGCGTTCCGTCCTCCAACGAGTGGTAATTTGATGATGTGTTTGCGATCTTTCAAAGTTTCTTGAAACTTCCCGCTCCTCGCTCTATGATCGTGTATGTCCGTCGCGACCCTTTCCGCCCCCACCGCCACCCCCCGCACCTCTCGCCCCCAGGCCGACCCGCGCCTGGACGCGGTTCGCGAAAAGGTCGAGCGGGGCGAGCGGCTCAGCCTCGCTGATGGCGATCTGCTCTTCACGACCCGCGACATCTGGACGGTCCTTGAACTCGCCGACATGGTCCGCCGACGGCTGCACGGGAACGCGGCGTACTACAACATCAATCGCCACCTCAACTACTCCAACGTGTGCGCCCTGTCGTGCAAGTTCTGCGACTTCTACGCCAAGGCGGGCGAGGAGAAGGCGTACACGCGCGACATGGAGTACGTGCGCGAGCAGGCGCGGCGTGCCGTCGAGTCGGGCGCGACCGAGATCCACAGCGTGGGCGGCCTGCACCCGACGCTGCCGTTCAGTTACTACACCGATCTGATTGCGACGATCCGCGACGAAGCGAAGCGGCTGGGCAGTGACCTGCACGTGAAGGCATTCACGGCGGTTGAGATCGTGCACCTCTGCAAGATCGCCAAGGTCTACAAGGGCGCGAGCGCGCCGGGCGAGGAAGGCCGCAAGGCCAGGCGTGAAGCCATCCGCTTCGTGCTCAGCGCGCTCAAGGACGCAGGGCTGGGGAGCCTGCCGGGCGGCGGGGCGGAAGTGTTTGACGACCGCGTCCACGACGAGGCGTACAAGGGCAAGATCCGCAGCGACGTGTGGCTCGACGTGCATCGCGTCGCGCATGAACTAGGCCTCAACACCAACGCGACGCTCCTCTACGGCCACATCGAGCAGCGCCACGATCGGCTCGTGCACATGGACATGCTGCGGCGGGCGCAGGATGAGGCGTTGGCGAGGATGGGATATCGCGGCATTCGGCATTCGGGGTTCGGCATTCGTGAAGGCGAGGAATCGGGGCACCTTGGGTACACGGGTGCTGAGGGCGGCGATGCGCCCGAGATCACACTGACCAAGCCAGGCACGCCGCTGCCCGAACATGTGGCTTTCAACCCGAATGCCGAATCCCGAATCCCGAATGCCGGGTCCGCCGGCTACTACCAAACCATCATCCCCCTCCCCTTCTTCCCCGACGGCTGCGACCTTGAGCACCTGCCGGGCCCATCTGGCCTCGAAAACTACCGCACGCTCTCGATCGCGCGGCTGATGCTTGACAACTTCCCGCACGTCAAGGCGTTCTGGATCATGCAGACGCTGCCGATGGCGCAGGTGATGCTGCAGAGCGGCGCGGACGATATCGATGGCACTGTGGTGTGGTACGACATCACAAAGGTCAACCACGGCGCGGGCGTGGGGGCGGGCAATGCGGTCACGAACCAGGAAGTCAACGTCTGGACGCTGCAGAAGGCGATCCGCGAAGCGGGCTTTGAGCCCATCGAACGCGACACGCTGTATCGGCGGGTGATTCGGGATGGGGCGGATGGGCGGATATGGCGGGTTTGACGATTGCATCCAGCAGAGCCCGAGAGGACTCATGTCTGACCTCTCCGATGTCGAGTTCAACAAGCGGATGCTCAAGGGCATTGCGCTGTCGGTGCTGACTGGCTCCATTGGCGGTTGGTCCTACTTGCTCGGGATTGCCGCCGCTGATGTGTCGTTGCTGACTTCTCCTGGAGACGCGTTGTTCCTCCTCGCCGCCTCCGCTGTAGTCGGGGGACTTCTTGCGTTTGTGTGTTTTCCGGCTCCCGCAGGGTTCTTCATGCGAGGCGGCACAATGAGCCTTGCGTTGCTCCGCGTGGCGCTTCCGACGATCGTGGTTTGCTTCTTCGCCGGCTCGTTGATGCGCCTCGCACCGTCGCTGGAAACCGCCATCTTTGGACCATTCGCATGCATGGTCGTGTTCGGGGTCTCAGCATTGATCTATCGACCCGGAGTTCCACCCCCGCCGCACCTATGCGTGTCCTGCGGATACGACAGGACGGGCTTGCTCGCGAGTCGCTGCCCAGAGTGCGGCAGGTCCCCGTCTGACACGCGGGAGTAACGAAGAACGCTCGCGCCGCAAACCTTCGTAGATGCGCTGACTTGACTCACTCCGCCCGCATCACCGCCGCCTCCGCCGTCAGTCCAGGCCCAAACGCCAGCATCACGCACGGCCACGCATGCGCGTCTCGCGCGAGCCGCCGCTCCAGAATCGCCAGCACCGTGGGCGAACTCATGTTCCCATGCTCGCGCAGCACGGCGTGCGAATCCTCCAGCGCATCGGCTGGCAACCCCAGCGCCCGCTGCACGCTCTCCAGCACCCGCGGCCCGCCCGGATGCACGCACCACGAGCGGATGTCGGCGAGCGCAAGCCCCTGCGAATCCAGGCACGCGCCCAGCCACCCCCGTACCTCTCGCTCGATGATCGCGGGCACGTCTTTGGACAGACTCATGACAAAGCCGTGATCGCCCATCGTCCACGACATCGCGTCGCGCGTGCCGGGGATGATCGTCGCGGCTGTACCCGCGATTGCGGCGAGCGGGCGGAAACTCAGGCGTGCCTTCGCCGCGCTGCCGGCCACCACGCACGCGCCGGCCCCGTCGGCGAAGAGGGCGTTGGCGATGATCCGATCGGTTGAGAGATGCTCGTGCTGGAAGTGGACGCTGCAGACCTCCGCCGCGACCACGAGGATGACGCTGTCGGGTTCGCTGATTGCGATCGCGCGAGCGACCCGCAGTGCGTTGATCATCGCGTGACAGCCCATGAACCCCACATGCACGCGCTGCACGATTGGCGGTATCCCAAGTTGCTCGATGAGGGCTTGATCGATGCCGGGCGAGGTGAAGCCTGTGCAGGACGCAGTGATGACGTGCGTGATGTGGTGCGGCGCGACGCCGCCGCGCTTCAGCGCGTCGGCTCCCGCCCGCACGCCCATTTCGCTCGCATGCAGAGCCCACGCCGCGATGCGTTCGCGTGTGGAACGCTGCACCTCGCCCGCGGGCGGGAAGAATCGCTGGCTGCCGTCGGCGTCGAGCACGCACACGCCCCGGGTGCTGACTTTGGTGCCTTCGTAGAGCCTACGGATCACGTCGTCGCGATCGCGGAGTTCCGCCGAGGCTTGCAGCGCGATGGACGCGAGGTCCTGCTGAGTCGCGCTGGCGTGCGGGAACGCCATCGCCACCGACACGAGCGATGCCGCGCGTTCGCTCATGCCAGCCTCCCATGATCAATCTGTTCACGATCATCCGCCCCATCACGTCGATCCACGCTTATCGCGCCGCTCCACGAGCCCGCCGCGCGCGTCAGCAGACGTGCCACACGATCGCTCGCACCGGCAACCCGCACACCCGCGTGCACGAGTCCGGACATCCGCAACACCCGCGCCAACCGCATCGCCCGCCGCTGCTGCCTCGCGATGCATCGATGCCACCACGCTTCGTACGAGCCGGCCTCGTACAAACCGCGCGCCAACTGCGAAGCGCACTCGCCTGCACGCAGTCCCGTTTCCATCGCCCACGTCATCCCCTCGCCCGTGAACGGCTCGGCGTACGCCGCTGCATCACCTGCGACGAAGATGCCCGGTGCCTCGACATGCTCGCGGCGCCTCGTGAGCAGCGGCGTGCCCTTCCAGCCCGTCAACCGCCCAACCTGCCGCGCGAACGTGTCATCGCCGCTCGCGTGCGCGACGATGCTCGCGATCGCCGCCCCCGCGCCGCCCGCTTCGTCGACCATCGCTCGCTCCACCGCCGCGGCGATGTCCCAGCGGCCGTCGTGCAGCCTGGCAAAGCCGACATATCCGCGAGGAGCGACCAGCATCGTGATCGCGCGCTCGCGCAGCATGGTCGTGTCCATAGCCTGCGGCTGGGCAAGCGTGCCCAGGCCAATGCGAGAGCGCGTCCACACTTTGGTCGCGAGCCCAGGCACGTGTTCGAGCGAGCGTGCTTGCAGGCCATCGGCACAGACCACCACACGTGCTTGCAACGTGCGTTGCTCGCCGCGATGCGTGGCTTGCACCACAACGCCACTCGCGTCGTGTGAAGCGACTCGTGCCGAGCACTCATCGATGAACTTCACGCCAACTCGCATTGCGGCGTGAGTGAATTCGGTGTCCAACAAGGATCGCTCCACAACACCGCCGGCGTGTGTGCGTACATGGGCCGACCGACCCCGCGACCACACCGTCAAGCCGCCTACGGCGTTTATCGCCACCGGCACGCCGCAGTCATGCAGCAGTCGTAGCCCCGCCGGACTCACGCAGCCGCCGCAAACCTTGGAGCGAGGAAACCCGGCACGATCGAGGAGCAGCGTGCGCAGTCCCGAACGAGCGGAAGCGATCGCCGCCGCGCTGCCGGCGGGTCCGGCGCCGATCACGATCACGTCCCAAGGAGGATTCATGCGACACCTCGCCTGTCACGCGCCGCTTCGGCCTTGAACACGCTGAGCACCATCCGCGCGGGATGCACGACTCGCTCACTCCCGCTTGCGATGCCTGCCTGCACCGCAAGTGCCTTGAGTTCGTCCTTCGTCCACGCGGCTTCGATGGAACGCATCGCATCGATCCGCACCACGCGGCTGCCCGTCAGCACGCGGCTTGCAATCAACACCTGCGCCCAGTTCCAGCGCGATCGCGCGAGATCACTCACCACCAGCGCCCGCGACGCGGCCTTGTGCATCGCGGCGAGCGCGGCTGCGCCCTCGTCGCGTGACAAGTGATGCAGGAAGAGCGAGTTGATCACGATGTCGTATACGTTCGCCAGGCCGCCTCGGACGATGTCGCAGACGAAACTTGCGGATTCGGGGGTTTTGGAGTCGATTCTGCGCATCGCGGCCAGGGATCGAGCGACCATGGCGGGGTTCATGTCGCATGCGTGGAACGCGATGGGCAAACGCTGTTTCGAAGCCCACTGCATCAACGCCGCGACGTTGTCGCCGCCGCCACTGGCGACGTCCAGCACGTGGATCGGCCCTTGGGATTGCTCGCACATCTCCCGCAGCACAGGCGTGAAGACTCGCCAACTCGCTGAAACCCGGTTCAGCCGTTCGAGACCTCTCAACGCCCGATCCAGTTCCGCCGCGGGCAGCGCGGGATCGTCCATGAGTTCGCCCACGAGGCGCCGTTCGCGAAGATCGGGCCACCAGTTGCCCACACGCGCCTCCAATGCTGGCCTTGGCCAGATCAGTTCCAACTTTGGCCCTTGGGCCACTGTTCGGGGTGTTGCTCCGCCGCGAGACGTGCCAAGCGCTCCAACCCAGTCAGTTCCTTCAGCAGGATGGTCGCCCGCACTCGCGCGTCGGCCTCCGCGAGCATGCGATATCGCAGCGCAGGATCGGAGAGGATCTTGAACCCCACCACCTCGAGCGCGACTTCACTGGGCACCTCGTCGTTGTGCAGGAACTCGATGAGCGGCTCGGCCTGGGCGAGCTTGCTGAGGGGCCCGGCTTCGAGCATCGTCGCCACGCGGGCGCGGGCCTGGTCGAGAGCCGTGTTGGTCGCGTCGTCGTCGTACAACTCCGCGCCCATCTGCTTGCCTTCGATGCCGATGGGCTCGAGCTTCGCGAGGCGATACAGGCGGACGCCGTCTGGAGCCATCTCCTCGACGATCCGCGCTCTGCACACGCCCTGCAGCACGATGTTGCAGTGCGGAGCCCGCGCATCGTCATCGCCTGGCAGTGCATCATCGCCCTCGACGCGTTCGTGTCCAGCGATGTGCCCGACGCAGACGATGGGGCGCAGGGGCGGGCGGGCGTGGTAGCGTTGCCGCCAATCGTCACCTTCGAACACGGCCATGGCGATCAGACCCGCGCCGTCGAGGGCGTGGGCGACCATCTGGCGATAGCGAGGCTCAAAGATGTGCAGGGGCAGCAACTGCTGCGGGAACAGCGTCACCGAGTCCAGCGGGAAGAGCGGGATGGGCCGGCCGAAGTTGATCTGGATGGCCTGGCTCTCGATGGACATGAGCGATTGTAGAGGTCCATGCGCTGCAACTCGCCCGGTGGATTCACGAAGTATGATGGCGTGCCGTTTCGCGCACGCGAGCGGCAAGGGAGGTTTGCATGCCGCGATTCGTGGTCGTCGAACAGGGCCCCGCCGAGAAGTCCGCACGCGTGACGGTCGAAGCGGCGTCGGCGCAGGAAGCCGGAGAACGCATGGCCAAGGCAGGCTGGAAGATCGCGAGCGTGACGGTCGAGGGCGACCTTGAGGGTCCCGCGACGGTCGAGCAGCTTCGGGCCCGCCTCGCGGTGATCGAGCAGCGATTGGACGAAGTCAGCAAGCGACCAGCGATGAACTTGACGTTCTGGAAGGTCTTCTTCGCGTCCTTGCTCGCCGCCGTCACGCTCTTCCTCGCATTGCTCCTGATCAACTAATCGCGCTGGCCTCCCGGAGAATTTCCGACCGACTGCTCCGGAAGCCCCAGCACCCGCGCGCCCACCGCAAGCCGCACCAACTCCGCGCGAGTGGTCACGCCCAGCTTGCGGTAGATGTTCTTGACATGATCGTGCACCGTGAATCGGCTGCGGCGCATCTTGTCGGCGATCTCCTGCTCACCATCGCCCGTCACGAGCAGGTCGAGCACCTGAGTTTCGCGGACCGTCAGCCACGCCGCGCGGACGGTGGACTTGAATGCGTCATCAGCAATGCGGGCAAGTTCCAGCGCAGCCACTCGCAATCGCATGGCATCAACCGGTGACCAGGGCTGGTCTCGAAGCCGCTGCACCACGATCGCCAATTCTGGCCGGCAGCGCACGCCCTGCTCCAACGTGTGCGCCCCGCGCGCCTGCACACGCGGATCGGTCTTGATCGCCTGCGCGCGGCGATACAGCTCCGCTCCAACTTCATTTCGCCCCGATCCGGCTAGCCCCGCCTCCCGAAGCTCCTCGCGCCAGCTCGGAAATCCCACGACTTCAACCTCGGCGATGGTCCTGTGTTGAGCCGCGTCGTGCAGTTCCGGACAGCGGCCACCCACGCCATCGCCCGCGAACATCCACGCTCCTGCGTGAACTGTGGACCAGTGCACGCGATGTTTGGATCGCTGGACTGGCTCGAGCAGGTACACCACGACGGGGGATGGTTCGCGGATATGGGCCAGCGCAAACGCCGCACGTTCCGCCCAATTGCTCACCGGGGCGAGCGGCACGCGGGCCAGGTTGGAAAAGGTCTGCGAGGTAGCACGAAGTTGAGCAAGAAAATCCACCCCATATGCGGCATATTCAGATTCGGGTGCCATATTATAGGTGGACCATAGTTTACCTAAGTTATCCTCAATACGCCTTGCAAGCGGATCCCACGCAGATTCATTACTTGTAGTGAACGCTTGCTGCGATGGCGATGTGATGACCCATGCCGAAAACTGATCCTCAAAAGTCCGTGCCCATCGTCGAGGGGATCTGGCTCCCCATGTCCACCTTCGCCACCAGCACAACGCCCATCAGCATCGTACGTGAGGATGGCCTGATGCTGTTCAGCAACCAGGCGCTCTGCGACCACTTTCGCATAGGCATGCGACCTGAGCAACTGACCGGTGCGAACATTCGCGACGGGGGCCCGCTGGAGTTCTTCAACGAACGCATCGAGTTGCTGCATGAACTGGCGCGCAAGGGCAAGCACGGCGTCATCCGCGACCTGTGGCGAGGGCAGCAGTTTCTCACGCACGTGCTCTTGCTGCCGAGGCTCCCTGGGGAGACGCTGCGACGATTCCTGATACTGAATCTCAGAGTTCAGGGCGAGGCTCCGCCCTCGATCAAGCCGGACCGGCTCTGGTTCTCTCCTGACCACCAGGACCTTGGCCTTCTCGCACTGCTCTCGCGGCGCGAGCTTGAGGTACTGGCCCTGCTGGGCCAGGGGTTTGGCGCACCGCTGATCGCCAAAGCGCTGCACCGCTCAGAGGACACGATCAACACTCATAAGGCCGCGCTGCTGCGGAAGCTCTCTTGCGCAAACTCGACCCAGTTGGCGATGGTGGCCCAGCGAGCGGGGCTCACTCGAGAAGACGCCGAACGATTCAAGCCGTGATCCCGCGTGGATCGAACCGGATCTGAATGCGGGCGATTATCGCGACTCGATGCGAATCCCGCCGTTGCTGGTGTCCAGAATGTGGGTACCGCCGCCCGTGCCGATGCGGAACAGGCCGCTGGAACGATCCTTGCGAACGATGGTCGCGCCGGGCACGTCACACGTCACGCCGCCGTTGCTCGTATCCGCGTCAATCTCGCCCGCGAAGTTCTTGCCGACCTTCAGCACGATCGCGCCGTTGCTGGATTCGGCCCGCACCGGACCAGAGGTGTCATCGCTAAGCGTGATGCGGATGCTGCCGTTGCTGGTGTCCGCCGTGACCGCGCCGCTGATGTCCGTCAGTTCGATCGCGCCGTTGCTGGTCTCTGCGTCGACGCTGCCGGCGAAGTTCGTCACGCTGATGCGCCCGTTGCTCGTGTCCAGGTCCGCCGAGCCGCCAAAGCCGGTGACGGTGATCGCGCCGTTGGACGTCGCGGCATCAAGGTTCGCAAAGTCCGGCATGGTGATGCGGAAACTCGCGCCCTCGTTGCTCAGAGGCTTACCGCCCGGCCACTGGCAGGAGATTGACAGCACGCCCGAAGCGTCTCGCGTGGCGATCAACTGCACCTGATCCAAGCGCTGCTGATCGCGAGCCCGTATGTCAGCCACGATCGAGACGTCGGTGGCGGCCGCCGACTGCACGACTTCAATCTGCCCGTTCTGCGTGCGGACCACAACCGGCTTGGTCGCTTCGTGGACCGCAGAGAGCGTGCGCGTGCCCGGCACGGTCGAGGCGCACCCGCCGGCGTTGACGCTGATGCAGCCGGTCAGAAAAACAGGCATCGCCAGCGCAGGCAGGGCGAGACGTGCAACAGTGGCCAAGGTGTGCAGACGGTTCATGGGCGAGCTCCTCACCGGCGCAACCACGCCGGTCCGGGTTGTTCGGAGACACGCCCGATCGGTTTCACCGCATGGTCAGGCCCGCCGCGTGCGTCTGGACCTCGGCCCTGGTCGGCATCGCAGGAATCGCCCCCTGCCTGCTCGCGGCAAGGGCCCCGGCGACGCTGGCGGCGATCACGGCCTGCTCCACCAACGCGAACTCCTCGGCATCCCGACGCTGCGCGGCACGGTGCACCACGCCCCAGCCCGCCGCGAGCGCGCCGCAGAAGGCATCACCCGCGCCGACGGTGTCGACGGCCTTGACGGTGAGCGAAGGGATTCGGCGGGGCCTTCCGCGATGGGCGAGGATGCCGCCCAGCGACCCCAGCGTGAGGATTGCGGTCAGCGGGCCAAGCTCAGGCATCCGCAATGCAAGCCGGGCGGGATCGAGATTGGGATCAAGCCCGAGGATGCGTGCCGCCTCGCCCCGGTTTACGACGATCACGTCGACGAGCTTGAGCAATTCCGCCGAGAGCGCCCGCGCTGGGGCGGCGTTGAGGATCACAGCGGCGCCCGCGGCCCGAGCCCGCTGCGCGGCGGCGATCACGGCCTGATTGGGCACTTCGAGTTGCAACAGCAGCACGTCGCACGCGTCGATCAGCTTCGCGTACAGGCCGATGTGCTCCGCGGAGAGATCGGCATTGGCGCCCGGCGCGACGACGATGGCGTTCTCCCCGCCCTCTGCAACCGTAATGAGCGCAAGGCCAGTCGCCTGATTGGGACGAATCGCCAGGCCTGAGAGATCGATCCCTTCCTGCTCGAGCGCCTGGCGGACGCGCGGGCCGTGCGCATCGTCACCCACGCAGCCGATGAGCGACACCCTCGCACCCATGCGGGCGGCGGCGGCGGCCTGGTTCGCGCCCTTGCCGCCCGGAAATGTGCGGTATCCGCCTCCGAGCACGGTCTCGCCGGGAAGCGGAATGCGCGGGGCGCGGACAACCAGATCCATGTTGAGCGAACCGACGACGCACACCTTGGTGGGGCTCGCGGCGGAAGCGCTGGGGGGCGATGTGCTCACGCGCGAGTCTACGACGGGTCGATGGGCTATGACGCCGGGCCTGATTCGGGCGCGGCCGGCATCGCGGGCTGCGGAGCAAGGAGCGGCGTGCCGCTCGCGGGGAAGATCGCCTTGAGCGCTTCGTGCAGACGCTGGGCGTACCACGTCACGCCCGCGCCGGTGCCACGTTGAAAGTTGATGCGGGTTCGCTTGGACTGCGTGCTTGCGCGAGCGAGCAGCGAGCGGCTGAGTTCGATCTGGCTGACGACTTCATCGGTGCCCACCACGCCCAGCACGCGCTGCTCGACGGAGATGAGATCGCCAAAGCCGAAGTACAGCACGCCCGGCGCGGGCTTGCCCACCACCAGTTCGCTCATGTACGCCCGACCGCCATCGGGGCTCACGGGCACCCACGGATCCTCGCACAACGCCAAACCAAAGTGCTCTGGATGACGCGACGCGGCGTAGTACGCGAAGCTCGCGGCGAGGTCTCCGCCGCCAATCGCGACTTTCGCGGGATCGCGCGTGATCCGGAACCGTTCGCGAGCATCGGGAAGGACTCCCTCCGCGATGTATCGCGCGAATTGCTCGCCGCTCGCCTGGCTGGTCCGCAGCGCGTCGGCATACATGTAGTCGTTGGAAATGTCGGCGGGCTTGATGGGGGACGTGAGATACTCGTCAAAGCGGAAACCGCCCGAGTGCGGAATCGCGATGCAGATGAACGGTTCGATCGCGCCGCTGGCAATGAGTCGTGCCGCGGTTTCGTCCATGCCCCACTCGCTCTCGAAGCTGGGCGTGCGCTCGAACATCGATTGGCCGTCGAGCATCACGAGCACGGGATACTCGCGCGCCGCGTTGGCGGGATCGTCATACCTGGGCGGCAGCCAGACCCAGATGTCGCGCACGAGGTCCTTGGCTCGACCGCCGCCGCCGCGAACGGTGAGCACCTCGATCCGCCCGCTCGCGACCCGCGGCACCCAACCCCGCGCGAGATTCTCGGTTTCGCCCGCGCGAAGGAACCGCGGCACCGCCATATCGATGTTCACCACCGCGTTGCGATTGAGCTTGCTCGCGTCGACGAACGGCAGCGTGCGGTTGCTGACCGAAAAGCCCGCGGTGTCAACCTCGCCATGCTCCCAGCTGCCCAGCGTGAACTTGAATTCGAGGGGCGGTAGCGCGGGATCGTGCGGGATCAACACCTCCCACAGCCCGTCATCGCCCAGCGTCATGGGCGTGGCATTGGCCGACCAGCCGTTGCGCGAGTGGGCGATGCACATAGGCTGGCGCGGGCCTGCGAGGCCACTGTCATCGCGCACGCGAATCCGCACACCCGCCGGAAAGTCCTCGGGACGCACCAGCGTCGTGCCCGCGGGCGGCGCGGGCAAGGGATCAAGCCATACCGAGCGCTGATTGGGCTGGGTTCCTCGCGCGGGGTCGTTCCGCGGGCAACTGCTGACCACCAGCGTCACGCCCGCGAGGAGCGCGGCGACAGCGCCGGCAGTCAAGGCCCAATGGGGAACGGAGACTCCCATGGCGGCAAGGGTAGAGGGGCTGGATAAGACCGCCCCAAAAGCGAAATTGCAACGCGGGACCGGGCGGGCTCCGCGGTGCATGGGGATTGCGTTTGTGACAAGGGCCTTGAAGGCCCTTGGACGCTCGGGCGGGACGCCCCAGCCACTGCGTCAGATCTTGGGCGCGGCTGGGAAGTCGACAGGCGTTTCGTTCACGTGGTTGAACGTGCTGGTGAACATCATCTGGATGTAGGAACCGACCACTTCGGCGATCTGAGCGTCGCCATAGCCCGCGGCCCGGAACCCGCTCACGTCGGCGTCGCTCACGAAGCCCTTCTTCTCGTGGATCGCGAGCACGAACTTGGCGAGCGCGTTGAGCTTGGCGTCCTGCAGGTGGCCACGGCGAGCTTCGAGCGTCTGCGCGTCGGACAGGCCGTGCATCTTGCCGATGGCGGTGTGCGCGGCAGCGCAGTAGTCGCAGTTCTGCGCTTCTGCGATGGCGAGTTGCACGACTTCCTGTTCCTTCATCGACAGGCTGGCCTTGCTCATCGCGCCGGCGATGCCGAGGTACATGTCGAGCACGGCGGGGCTTGAAGCCATGCTCTTGAAGATGTTGAAGTGCTTGCCTTTCAGAGGACCTTCGAAGATCTCTTTGGCGCGACCGGAGGCAAGGGCGGGATCGATGGGAGCGATACGGGGCATATTGATCTCCTCTTGGTTGAATCGGAACACTTCTGCGATGCCAGATCGGCAAGTTCGCTGCAACAATCTTTCACCGCCCGCGACTGCGCTTGGGATCGAGCGCGTCGCGCAAGCCTTCGCCCAGGAAGTTAAGCGACAGCAGCGTGATCGCCAGCAGCAGGCAGGGGAAGAGCAGCAGCCACCAGTTGGACTGATACGGATTCAGTTCGACAAGTCCTTCCGCCGCGAGATTGCCCCAGCTTGGCAGAGGCGGCTTCACGCCGATGCCCAGAAAGCTGAGGAAGGACTCCTGAAGGATTGCCTGTGGCACCGTGAGCGTCGCGTACACGATGATCGGCCCCACCAGATTGGGGAGCAGGTGCCTGAAGAAGATGCGAGGGGTCGAGAGCCCCAGCGCTCGCGCGGCTTCGATGAAGGGTTGCTGTTTGAGGCTCAAGACCTGGCCTCGAATCACACGGGCCATGGTCAGCCAACTCACGCCGCCAATGGCGATCAGCAGCGTGGCCATGTCGAGCATCGTGCGGGTCGCCTGCGAGACTTCGCGGGGCTTGAAGCGATCGAGGGCCTCGCGGCTCAGGCGGGATTGCTCGTCGGGGTGCTTGACGAGATAGTCGCGGGCCGCGTCGCGCCACTGGGCACGCGAGGCGGGTGGATTCGGATCGCTCTGGATCACGAGGTCCGCCTGCACCAACGTAATCGCCTGCTCGCGCACCCACGCCGTGCGTTCCTTCTGGCGAGAGAGATACTCCCCCACCATCGCATCGCTCGCAATCGCCAGCAGCACGACCAGAAGCACATAGGGCAAGCCATACAGCACATCGACGATGCGCATCATGACGCCATCGACCCGCCCGCCCACGTATCCCGCGATCGCCCCGTACAGCGTGCCAATACACACGGACAAGGCCGCCGCGGCGATGCCAATCACCAGCGAACTGCCCCCGCCCGCGAGCACGCGCACCAGCACGCTGCGACCCAAGGCGTCGGTCCCCAGCAAGAACCGCGGCCAGTGCTCTTTCAAGCGTTCGAACGCAGGGCCCTCGCGGCTCGCCAGCACTTGCTCGGGTGAGAGACCAAGCTCGCTCGCGATGGCCGCAACCCGCTGCGGATCCACCGCGCCATGCAGTTTGGGCACATCCACTTCGCGGGGCGACACCCAGAACGGCGGCAAGCGGTTCTGGCTGGTTTCGCCCAGGTTGTACCGCGGCACGCCCGACCCGCCCCCTGCGCCACTGCTCGCGCGGACCTCGCCCAACGTCCAAGGCAGCGTCAGCAGGCACGCCAGCACCATCGACAGCAACACGCCCAGCCCGATCAGCCCCGTGGGCGTCCGCAGCAACGCAAATCGCGCGGGCACCGCAGGCGGGGCCAGCAGCGCGGGGATCGTGGCTGGTGGTTGTGTGTGTGATGCCCTCATGCTCGTGCACGAGGATAACCCCACCAGCCGATGCTACCTTGCACCTTGCCCGAGCAACCGCCCCCAACTCCCGATGCCGCTCCGCCCGTCGGACGCGACATGGACCCATCAAGCACCATCGCATCCGAGGAATCCATCGAAACCCAGGCCCGCAAAGGCGCCTGGTCGCCCAAGCGACTCATCATCCAAGCCATCGGCGCGGCAATCGGCCTCGCGCTGCTGTGGTGGGCCCTGCACCTGGCCTTCTCGGGCGACAACGCCCAGGCCATCGAGAAACTCAAGTCCGCCTCGCCCGCGAAGGTCGCGGCGATGCTGGGCCTCTCCGCCCTCAGCCTGATCCTCAACGGCGTCATGTTCTGGCTCACGCTGCTGCCCCTCAAACGCATCCCTGCCGGTGAAACCGTCGCCGCCAACTGCATCGCCACCAATCTCTCGATCCTCCCGTTCAAGCTCAGTCTCATCGTCCGCTCGCTCGTCCACATCCGCAAGCACGGCGTCTCGTGGAAGCAAATGGGCGCGTGGTACGCGGCGTTTGCTGGCCTGACGCTGGGCACCGTGCTCACCGTCGGGTTCCTGGTGTACTGGTGGGCCCGCAAGGGCAAGGGCATCGACCTCGCGCTCGTCGGCCTGATCGCCCTCGCCCTCGTCGGCTTCATGGGCGTGGTCCATCTGGGCGGTCGCATCATCCCGATGGTCGCCAAGGCCTTCCCGCGTCTCGCGATGCTGTCGCTGGGCGCGGAGAAGATCGCGCTCTCGCCAGGCGTCGTCGCGGCCCACGTCGGCCTGCGCATCCTCGACCTCATCACCTACGGCTTGCGTTTTTGGATCGCAGCGAGTGTCGCTGGGATTGATCTCACGCCCGCGCAAGGCTTCCAGGTCGGCTGCACCAACATGCTCCTCCGCGCCGTTGCGCCCGCCGGCACGCTTGGCTTCACCGAAGCCGGCACCGCCGCCGCGGGCAGCCTGATGGGCCTGGAACCCGACACCCTAGCACTGCTTGCCCTGATGTGCACCGCGGGCGAGTTCATGGCCTCGCTCCCACTGGCGATCGCGGCGTGGATCTGGCTCGCGCCGCACAAGTTGTGGAAGCGCACGACTTCGCCCTCGGCGAGCGTGAAGTAGATACTCGCGGCGTCGCAACCTTTGCGCGATCTGCAAGCTTTGTGCGACTACCCGATTCGCAAGTCCGCCGCTTGCCCAGAATTGAGCCGCCCGAAGAGGATTTCAGCCACCAACGTCCGTATGTTGCATCGCACAAAGGGGTGGTGCGAAGGTACCCTGCCGTGGGTTTCCCTAGTAACCCGCGCTGCGTGGGATGGGTCGCGAGTCAGTCGCAAAGCAGTCAATCCGGAGGTCGCTCCATGAGCGTGCGTCGATCGATCGTGTGGATGGTGGTCACGAGTCTCGCGCTCGCGAGCGCGGCATGCAAGCCCAAGCCCGCCGCGTTTGCGCCACCCCCCCCTCCCGAAGTTGAGGTCGCGCACCCCAGCGTGCAGACCGTGCCCGACACGATGGAGTTCACGGGCACGACGCGAGCCAAGGAAACCGTCGAGATTCGCGCCCGCGTGCGTGGATTCATCGAGACCAAGCACGTCCGCGAGGGCCAGCGCGTCAAGGCGGGCGAAGTGCTGTACACGATCGATCCGCGCCCGTTCCAAGCCGTGGTCCGTCAGGGCGAAGCCGAAGTCGCCGCCGCGGATGCAGCGCTCAAGCTCGCGGAAACCACCCTTGATCGCACACGCGAAACCGTCGCCCGCAACGCCGCGGCGAAGATTGAGTTGGATCGGGCCCAGGCCGAGCGTGATTCGGCCGACGCCCGCCTCGCGCTGGCAAAGGCGCGATTGGACACCGCGAAGCTGGACCTCGAATGGACGCAGGTCAAGAGCCCTATTGACGGTCGCCTGGGCATCTCGCCCATCGAAGTGGGCCAACTCGTCGGCGCGAACGAATCGACGCTGCTGGCGCATGTCGTCAACGATTCGCAGGTCTACGCGACCTACTTCATCAGCGAGCGCGACGTGCTCAACCTTCGCAAGGCCAACCAGAATCGCCGGCCGGGCGAAGACGGACGCAAGCTCCTGCCCGTACGCATGGCCCTCGCCAACGACACAGGTTTTCCGCACCAGGGCGTGTTCGCCTGGGCCGACTCTGGCGTGAATCCTGAAACGGGCACGATCAAGATCGAAGCCGTGTTTGACAACCCCGACGGCACAATCCTCCCGGGCCTCTTTGTCCGAATCCAGGCGATCTACGACGACAAGCAGGCCGTGACGGTGCCTGATGTCGCCGTACAGCGCGACCAGATGGGCGCGTTCGTCATGGTGGTGGGCAAGGAGAACAAGGTCGAACGTCGCAACGTGACGACCGGCCCCATCGTGAATCGCTCCCGCATCATCGAGCCAGGACCCGACGGCGCGCCGTCACTCACCAGCGAGGAATGGGTGATCGTCAACGGCATCCAGCGGGCCCGCCCTGGAGCAGGAGTGAAGCCCGTACCGCAAGCCGCCGCGAAGCCTGCCGAGCAGGCCCCTGCGCCGCCTGCTCCCGCCAAGCCCGCCGACGGCGCGAAGTGATTTCGCTCGCGCGAGGCGACGGCGTGCTCCTTCGACCTGCTCTCTCTTCTCCCCTCTCCATTCTCTGCATCCTCCCCGGACCCCACCCATGTTCAGCAAGTTCTTCATCACCAGGCCCGTCTTCGCCTGCGTGATCTCCATCTTGATCGTGCTGATGGGATACGTCGCCTCGACGCGGCTGCCCGTGGCCCAGTATCCCGAACTCGCCCCGCCGATTGTCCGCGTGGAAGCGCTGTATCCCGGCGCGTCCGCTCAGACCATCGCCGACACGGTCGCTGCGCCGCTGGAGCAGGAAGTCAACGGCGTGGACAACATGATCTACATGAGCAGCGTGTCCAGCGACTCGCGCTACGGGCTGGACATCTCCTTCAAGCCGGGCACGGACGTGGACCTCTCGGCGGTGCTGGTGCAAAACCGCGTCGCGATCGCGCTCGCGAAGCTGCCCGAAGAAGTGCGTCGGCAAGGCGTCACCACCCGCAAGCAGTCCACCACGCTCGCGGGCGTGATCTCGCTGAGCAGCCCCGACGGCAAGGTCGACGACGTCACGCTGTCCAACTTCCTGACCATCTACTGGCGCGATGAAATCGCGCGTATTCCGGGCGTGGGCGCCATCAACATCCTGCCCGCGAAGGACTACGGGATGCGGATCTGGCTGAACCCGGAGAAGCTCAAGGCCCGGGGACTGACCGTCAACGACGTCGCCGGCGCGATCCGCGAACAGAACGTGCAGGTTGCCGCCGGTGCGATCGGCCGCCAGCCCGCGCCGGCGGGCACGGACTTCGAACTGATCGCCACCACACAAGGCCGCCTGGTGCAGCCCGAGCAGTTCGAAGAGATCATCATCAAGGCCGATGGCACCCAGACCGTCCGCGTCCGCGACATCGCCCGTGTCGAGCTGGGCGCACGCGACTATGGCACAGTCAGCACCTTCAACAGCAAGCCCAACGCCATTCTGGTGGCGTATCAGTTGCCCGGCGCCAACCTCGTCGAGATCGCAGATGCCCTGCAGGCCAAGCTCAAGGAACTGACCGCCCCCAACGCGCCCGTGAAGCTCCCGCCCGGCACGCAAGCCAAGTTCTTCTACGACTCTTCGATGTTCATCAAGGCCTCGCTCGAAGAAGTGCTCAAGACGCTCATCGAGGCCTTCGTGCTGGTTTTCATCGTGGTCCTGATCTTCCTCCAGAGTTTCCGCACCACGCTGATCCCCGCCCTGACCATCCCCGTCTCGCTGATCGGCACATTCCTGCTGATGCTGCTGTTTGGCTTCTCGATCAACATGCTCACGATGTTCGGGCTGGTCCTCGCCATCGGCATCGTGGTCGACGATGCCATCGTGGTGGTCGAGAACGTCGAACGCAACATGACCGAGTTCAAGCTCGGCGCTCGCGAGGCCACCATCAAGGCCATGGGCGAGATCACCGGCCCCGTCGTCGCCATCACGCTCGTGCTGATGAGCGTCTTCCTGCCCGCCGCCGCACTGTCGGGTATCACAGGCCAGATGTACCGCCAGTTCGCCCTGACCATCGCCGCGAGCACGGCGCTGTCCGCGGTCTGCGCTCTGACGCTCAGCCCCGCTCTGTGCGCGCTGCTGCTCAAGGTGCATCAGCCTGGCCATAAGCCCTTCGTGCTATTCCGCCCGCTGGTCTGGCTGGGCGACAAGTTCAACCAGGTCTTCGGCGCGATCACCAATGCCTACGTCTGGTTCACCCGCTGGAACGTCCGCCTCGCCTTCGTCTCCCTCATCGCCTTCGGCGCGCTGATGTTCGGCACCTACCGCGTCTTCCAGAGCGTGCCCACCGGCTTCGTCCCCGACGAAGACCTCGGCTTCGTCGTCGTCGCCGCCCAGTTGCCCGACGGCGCGAGCCTCGAGCGCACGCAGCAGGTCATCGACCGCATCAGCGAGATCGCCCAGAAGGTCGAAGGCGTCGAGGACGTCGTCACGCTCTCAGGTTTCAGCGTCATCCAAGGCCAAGGCACCACCTACGGCAACTGCTGGATCGTGCTCAAGCCCTGGGACGAGCGGGCCAAGACCAACCGCAGCGTGCAGACGATCATCGGCGAGATCCAGGGCAAGATCGCTCCGATCATGGAGGCCCAGTGCTTTGTCTTCAGCCTCCCCGCCATCCAAGGCCTGGGCAACGCCAGCGGGTTTGACCTCCGCGTGCAGGACCGCAGCAACCGCGGGCGTGCGGCGTTGCAGCAAGCCACCGACGAACTGGTCGGCGCGAGCTTCGGCAATCCGCAAGCCATCGCGTACTCCTTCAGCAGCTATCGCGCGGGCGTGCCACAGTTGTTCGTCGACATCGACCGCGAAAAGGTGTACAACCTCAACATCCCGCTCCAATCCGTCTTCGACACGATGCAGGCCGCCCTCGGCAGCGCGTACGTCAACGACTTCAACTTCCAGAATCGCACGTTCCAGGTGAACATGCAGGCCGACGCCCAGTTCCGCCTTGCCCCCACGGACATCACCCGCCTCGAAGTCCGCAACCGTGCGGGCCAGATGATCCCCCTGTCCACCTTCGCGACGGTGCGCGAAACCACCGGCCCCGACCGCATCGAGCGCTACAACATGTACCAGACCGCGACCATCAACGGCGCGCCGGCTCAGGGCGGCTCGTCGGGCCAGGCCATCAGCGTCATGGAACAACTCGCGCAGAGCAAGCTGCCCGAGCAGGGCATGGGCTTTGAGTGGACCACCATGGCCTTCCAGGAAAAGCAATCGGGCGGCCAGACCGTGCTCGTTTTCGGCCTCGCGATGCTCCTGGTCTACCTGATCCTCGCCGCGCAGTACGAAAGCTGGACCACGCCCCTCGCCGTCGTCTTCAGCGTCCCGCTCGTCGTCATCGGCGCGGTGGGCTTCGTCCTCTGGCGCGGCATGGACAACAACGTCTTCACAGGCATCGGTCTTGTGCTACTCGTGGGTCTGGGCGCGAAGAACGCCATCCTGATCGTCGAGTTTGCGCGGGAGAATCGCATGCAAGGCAAGTCGATCGTCGACAGCGCCGTCGAAGCCGCCCGCACCCGCTTTCGCCCCATCCTCATGACCAGCTTCGCGTTCATCCTGGGCGTCGTGCCCCTGCTCAACGCGACCGGCGCGGGAGCCGCAAGCCGGCGGGCCATCGGCACGGCTGTGTTCGGCGGCATGGTCGGCGCGACGATCCTGGGCCTGATCTTCATCCCCGCTCTGTACGTGGTGGTGCAGAAGGTCAGCGAGGCCATCTTCCCGGCGAAGCCCAAGCCCGATCACACACCAAACAACGAGCATGCAGCGGCACCAGTCGCACCACCCACACAAACCCCTTCCGCGACCTAAGTCTTGCGTGGCTCACGGCTTCAATTCCGCCGCAAAACCAGCCCCAAACCACACTTGGGCCCCCACTCCGCTCGGACCGATGATGGGAAGCCACTACCCTTCCCCCACGTGACCACGTGGGACGGTCTTCACCGTCTCACCGCCCCACCCCCTCCCCGGAGGCCCCGTGTTCCTCATCCGCCAATCCAAACCCGAAGACACCACGACGCTGGTGAAGTTGGCACGGACGGTTTACTTCATCAACCTGCCCCCCGCCGAGAACCTCATCAACGCCCGGATCGACAGCAGCCAGCGGAGCTTCCGCAAACTCGCGACCCATCCGGCGAACACGTCACCCGACGCACCCGCGAGAAAGTCCCGCAAGCCCAAACCGGCGCGGGCACAGGGCGGCTCGGGCGGCATGGCCGCGCTCGATGATGAGTCAGACGTGTTCATGTTCTCGATCGTCGATTCCGAGCATGGCGGCGTGATCGGCACCAGCCAGATTCGCGCGCACATGGGCGGCCCTGGCAACCCCAACTGGCGGCTTGCCGTCTCCGAGAAGAAGTTCTACTCCCCCAGCCTGCGCTTCGGCACGACGCACACCGTGGCGCGACTCGATGGCGACGAATCCGGCCCCAGCGAGATCGGCGGCCTGATCCTGGACCCCGGCTTCCGCGGCCATCGCAATCGCCCGGGGCGACTGCTCTCGTTCATCCGCTTCCACCTCGTCGGCCTCTTCCGCGACCAGTTCGCCGAGACGATCCTCGCCGAGATGATGGGTCCGGTCACGAGCGATGGCGACAACCCCTTCTGGGACGCCTTCGGCCGCAAGTTCATCCCCGTGAAGTTCGCCGAGGCCGATCGCTTCTGCCAACACAACCGCTCGTTCATCCAGGAACTGCTGCCCAAGGACGAGATCTACCTCACGCTGCTGCCCCTCGAAGTGATCAACCTCGTGGGCGTCGTCGGTCGCGACACCATTCCTGCGCGCCGCATGCTCGAAACGCTGGGCTTCAAGTATCGCGGCTACGTCGATCCCTTCGACGGCGGCCCGCACCTGGACTGCCCCACCTCTCAGGTGCCGCTCATCAAGTGGACGCGCCGGGCCGAGCTTGCCAAGCCGACCACGCCCGAACGCGCAACCGAACGCGCGATCGTCAGCGTCCTGACCAGCGATGGCGACCTCCGCGGCACTGAAACCCACGTGGAAATGAGCGACGAAGGCCCCGTGCGCTTGCTGCCCGAAGCCATGGAACTGCTGCAAGCCGACGCCGGGGCGACCATCGGCGTCACGCCCCTCAACCAGTTCGGCGCGATGGGCCATGCGCACGGCTCCCACACGAACAACGGCGTTGCGCCGAGCGTGGCCAAGCCCGGCGCGAAAGCCGCGAAGGCGTCGGCCAAGCCGCGGCGTGTGAAGTCGGCGCGGTAACGCCGCTCACGACACCTTCGCCAACGCCGCCTTCGCCGCGTCGAGTTCGCCCTTCTTCTTCGTAAGTTCATCGCGGGTCTGCTGCACCATCGCGGGCGGAGCCCGATCGGCGTAACCCGGATTCGCAAGCCGGCCTTCGAGCGTCGCGACCGACTTTTCGAGGTCGACGATCTGCTTGGTCAGTCGCGCGGCTTCGGTTTCCTTGCTGCCGCCGATGCCGGGAATCAGGAACTCCGCCGATTCGAACGTGAACGCGACCGACGCCTCGGGCGGCGCGCCCGCAGGACGCGCCTCGACCGCCTCAAGCCCGGCGAAGGTCATGAGCAGCGGCTTGACATCCGCGTGCATGACAAACTCGCTCGCCTGTGCGGGCACGAGCAGCTTGATCCGCTGCGAGGGCTTGACCTGATGCGTCGCGCGCACGTCGCGGATCATCGTGACGAGGGATCGCATGCGATCAAACGTCTTCTCCGCCGCCTCATCGCGCAGCGCCTTGGAGACGTGAGGCCAGGCCTGATGGCAGAGCAGCCCCGTCGCGACGCGGCTCTTGAGCGTGTCGTCGAGCGCGAAGCGATCGTCGTGCGTAAGCCGCACGCCATCCACGCGCGCGATCTTCACCTTGCCCAAGTGCTCCCAGATCACTTCCGTGACATACGGCATCGCCGGGTGCAGCATCCGCACGATCGCGCTGAGAGCGTTGCCAAGCACGGCTTGCTGTGCCGGGCTCTGCGCGATGGTGGGCTTGACGCCCTCCAAGTACCAATCGCAGAAGTCCCGCCAGAGCAGGTCGTACAGCGACTGGGCGTACTCGTGGAACTCGTAGTTGGCGAGGGCGTGCTCGACCTCGGCGAAGCCGCTGGCGAGCCGGGAGAGCATCCAGCGATCCAGAAGAGACGGAGAGACGGAGAGACGGAGAGACGAAGTCTCGCCACCCCCCGCCCCCACTTCGTCTCTACTTCTCTTCGTCTCTTCGTCTCTTGCTCCGATCATGCTCAGAGCAAACTTGCTCGCATTCCACAGCTTGGTCGCGAAGTTGCGGCCCAGATCAAACTTCTCGCTGGTGTTCTTGCCCGAGGGATCCTTCTTCACAGGCATCCGCACGTCTTGCGTGTTGGTCGCCATGTGGCAAAGCGTGAACCGCATCGCGTCGGCCCCGTGCGTCGCGATGATGTCCAGCGGATCAACGCCATTGCCCAGGCTCTTGGACATCTTGCGGCCTTCGCCGTCCTGGATCACGGCGTGGATGAAGACGTGGTGAAAAGGAACGGAAGAGGCACTGGGCAGGAGGGACTGGGCACTGGCAGAGGCGTCAGAAGTTTCGTCGGGCTTTGCTAGTGCCGGATGCCCAGTGCCTGGTGCCTTGAGGTACCCATTGAACATCACCATCCGACTCACCCACAACGTGATGATCTCGCGGGCGGTGCACAGCACCTGACTGGGATTGAACGCCTCCAGCAGCCCGGCGTTCATCTGCGGGTTGAACTTCGAGGGATCGGGCCAACCAAGCGTGCTGAGCGGCCAGAGGGCAGAGGAGAACCAAGTGTCGAGGACGTCGGGGTCTTGATGGAAGCCGTTGGTTTCCAGCGCTTGAATCACCTCAGCATCATCAAGTGAGCGCACACACACACTCTCAAAAGAATCCTCTGAGGGGTTTGACTTGGAAAGCGCGTCCGCCAACTCGACAACGCGATGCTGCAACTGCACTCTGCCTTCGGCTTGCCATTTCTTGATTCGATGACCGATGTCATTCGGATCATCTTGCCATCCACCCGTGGAATGCCCGCTCCAAACCGGAATCCGATGCCCCCACCACAACTGCCGTGAGATGCACCAGTCGCGGATGCCGTTGTGCCAATCTTCGTAGGTCTTGGCGTATCGCTCAGGGAAGAACGTCACGCCGCCTTCTGTATCTCCTGATGCCTGATGCCCAGTGCCCGATGCCTTCTTCAGCACCGCATTCGCCGCCTGCGCCATCCGCGGATCCGTCACCCGCACATACCACTGATCGCTCAGGTACGGCTCCACGATCGCCTTGCTGCGATCGCTGTGCTTGACGCTGTGCCGCGTGGGCTTGCTGCCCTCAAACAGGCTTTCTGTCCCCACAGTTCGCGCCTTGAACTCCTCCACCACCTTCGCCCGCGCCTTCTCACGCGGCAGGCCCACCAGCAGGTGCGCGTCGCCCACGTCCGACCAGCCGTGCTTGTCGCTCACGCGCCCATCGGGCCCCATCATGTTCACCATCGGCAAGCCATGCCGCATACCGATCTCATAGTCGTTGGGATCGTGCGCGGGCGTCACCTTGAGGAATCCGGTCGCCATCTTGGCCTTGGGGTCGTTCTTCTCTTCATCGTTCCGCGCATACCGCTCGGGCAGCACCACGTAGCTGTCTTCGACGATGGGAATCACGCGGCCCACCAGCGGCAACTCGACAAATAACCCACGCAGCGCGGTGGCCCGCGGATCATGCGGATTGATCGCCACGGCGGTATCGCCGAGGTACGTCTCGGGGCGGGTGGTCGCGACCGTGATCCACGCCTGTTGGTCCGCCGGGTGGTCATTCGCGCCGGGATACCCGCGCGAGGCGAGTTCGTCCCAGGTCACGGGCTTGGGATCGATCTCGTGGGTGTGGCCCTTGCCCGCGCCGGCCCGGGTCGCGCCCGGCTCCAGCGCGAGCGCGTGCACGAGCGGGTACCGCAAGTAGTAAAAGTGCCCGTCGATTTCTTCGTCGTAGCACTCGTCGTCGGCGACGGCGGTTTGCAAGACCGGGTCCCAGTTGACGAGGCGCTTGCCGCGGTAGATCAGGCCGGCCCTGAACAAGCGGAAGAACGCCTCGCGCACCGCCGCCGCACACTGCTCGTCCATCGTGAACCGCTGGCGATCCCAGTCACACGAACAGCCCATCTTCTGAAGCTGGCCCGTGATCACCGCCTCATACTCGTCCTTGAACGCCTGAATCTTGGCGACAAACTCGTCGCGCTGGAAGTCGCTGCGGCGCTTCTTCTCTTCCTTCATCACGCGCTTCTCAACCACCGCCTGCGTCGCGATCCCGGCGTGGTCGGTTCCAGGCATCCACAGGGCCTCGTACCCGCGCA
The DNA here is from genome assembly GCA_022843045.1 of Phycisphaerales bacterium. Lineage (GTDB taxonomy): Bacteria > Planctomycetota > Phycisphaerae > Phycisphaerales > UBA1924 > BJHL01. The sequence goes on along the minus strand of JALHOJ010000008.1, from coordinate 11,210 downwards.
TGCGATGGGCCCGCACCAGGATGTCCTGGATCGTGTTGTTGAGGGCGTGGCCGAGGTGCAACGCCGCCGTGACGTTGGGCGGCGGAATGAACACGGCGTAAGGCTTGGCATGATCACGCAGCACCCGCTGCGGGTCGGCGAGAAACGCCTTCGCGGCGATCCACTGGTTCCAGACGCGATCCTCGTGCTCGCTGGGCTTGTAGGCCTTGGGCAACTCGGGGAGATTGGTAGATGTTTGGGACATTCCGTGCATCGTAGGGAGCGGAGAAATCACCACGGAGGGCCACGCAGAGCCACGGAGGGGAGAAGGAGAAGAAGAGTGGCCGCGGATTTGCGCGAATTTGCGCAGATCGGATACAAGGACCTGGCTTGATCCGCGTCTATCCGCGCAAATCCGTGGCCACTCTTCCGATCCCCTTTGGCCCGCCCCCACCAACGAAGTCACCCGTCCAAATAGCCGATAAGTCGATACTGTGGGGCAGTGTCCGCCGAAGCGTGTTCGGCGTGTGTTTGCTTCGCGCGCTTGCGACCTTGCCATGATCCACTACATGACCGCCGATGGCTTGGGATCGCCCTGGGTGGGCAACGAACTCCGCATCGTGGGTGCGGCGGGCGTGCCATACGTGCTGCACACGATGCGCTCGCCCAGCAAGATCAACTTCGGCACCGCGTGGGCCCAGCGCATCCACGACGGCATGACCAAGCCGCTGTACCCGATTCCCTTCGCGGAGTTCGTGCTCGCGAACCTGCTGGCGCCGCTGCTATTTCACGTCCGCTGGTTCGGCGCGCTCGCCAACGCCCTGTTCGGCGAACGCGAGAACCTCCGCGGGCGTGTCGCGTGCCTGGCGCACTTCTTCGTCGCCTGCATGTGGGCCTTCCGCATGTGGCGGGCTCGCGGCACGCGCCCCGTCAGCCACATTCACGCACAGTGGGCCTTTTCCTCGGGCAGCATCGCGATGTATGGCGCATGGCTGCTGGGTGTGCCCTTCAGTTTCACGGGCCACGCTGTGGACCTGACCAAACAGCGCGTCGCCCTGCGCGACAAGATCAAGCGGGCCAAGTTCATCATTGCCATCAGTGAGTGGCACAAGCAGTTCTACATCGAGCAGGACAAGAACGCAACGCCCGACCTCGCGAGCAAGATCCACGTCGCATACTGCGGCATCTACACCCACGAAATGAAGCCCCCCAGCGCCGACGCGCTCGCGAGCAAGCGGCGCGAGCCGTACACGATCCTCGCCGCGGGCCGGCTGATCGGCAAGAAGGGCTTTCCGTACCTGCTCGAAGCGTGCAAGCTCCTCAAGGACCGCCAGCGCCACAAGCTGGGCACGTGGGACGCATCCCGCCCCGCCGGGTTTCGCGTGATTCTCGCCGGCAGCGGGCCCGACGAGGCCATGCTGCGAGGCTTGGTTGCGAAGCTGGGCCTTGCGGACGTTGTCACGATGACTGGTCAAGCCCTCGCGCAGGAGAAGATTCCCGCGTACATGCATCAGGGCGATGTTTTCGTCCTGCCCTGCGTCTGGGCGGAAGACGGCGACGTCGATGGCCTGCCCCAACTGACGATGGAAGCCATGGGCTGCGGCGTCCCCGCCATCACCACCCGTCTGGTCGGCAACCCTGACCTCGTCAAACACGAAGAAACCGGCCTGCTCGTCCCAGCCAACGACGCAGAGTCCCTCGCCAACGCGATCGAGCGGATGATGGCCGACGCGGAGCTCTCGCAACGCTGCGCCAGCGCGGGCCGCTCGTGGGTGCTCGAAAAGTTCGACATCACGCGGAGCCTGGAACCGCTCCTGAACGAGTATCGCAAGGCCCTGGGCCAACCCGCGCGGGTCGGCGAACGTATCAGTTTGCAGGGGATGGAGGCCGCGGCATGATCATTTCGCAGACCCCGTACCGCGTCTCCTTCGCCGGCGGCGGCACCGACCTGCCCGCGTTCTACCGCCAGGAAGCCGGCGCCGTGATCAGCGTCGCAATCCAGAAGCACATGTACGTCGCGCTCAGCAAGCGCTTCGAGCCCAGCGTGCGCGTCGCCTACTCCCGCACCGAAATCGCCGAGACCCGCGAGCACGTCGAGCACACCATCGTCAAGGCCGCCCTCAAGATGGTGGACCTTGGCCCGCACATGGAGATCGTGACCATCGGCGACGTCCCCGCGGGCACGGGCATGGGCAGCAGCAGCACCCTCACCGTCGGCCTGCTCAACGCGCTCTACGCGATGAAGGGCAACGTCACGAGTTCCAAGAAGCTCGCCGAGGAAGCCTGCAAGATCGAGATCGACATCCTGGGCAAGCCCATCGGCAAGCAAGACCAGTATGCCGCGGCGTTCGGCGGGCTCAACTACATCCGCTTCAACACCGACGACAGCGTGGATGTGCAGCCCGTGCCCACCGGCCCCGACACGCTCGCGGAGCTCGAGAAGCGTGCCTTGATTCTGTACACAGAGAAGAAGCGCGACGCAGATGAAATCCTGAAGAAGCAAAGCGAAGGCACCGCCGGAGCGGACAAGATGCGCGTCCTGCGCGAGATGCGCGACCTTGCGAGCGAGATGCGGGGCGTCATCAGCGGACGCGGCAACCTCGACGAATTCGCTCGCCTGCTGCACATAGGCTGGGAGCTCAAGCGCAGCCTGGGATTTGGCATCTCCGACGCCTTCGTCGACGACTGGTACGCCACCGCCCGCAAGCACGGCGCTCAGGGCGGCAAGCTCCTCGGCGCAGGCGGCGGCGGCTTCGTCTTCCTCGTCGCGCCGCCCGAAAAGCACGAAGCCATCCGCGAAGCGATGGGCAGACCAAGAGAATTGAAGTTCCAGATCGATCGATTGGGAAGCAGAATCATTTTCATCAGTTGAGCGGGCGTCCAAGGCCTTTGAACGCAGAGGAAGACAGAGGAGAGAAGAAACACGATAGAGAGCCGGCTCGAGGACTCGCTGAAAGCCAGCGCAAGTGCATTTCACGGCAATCCTTCTTGTCTCACCTTTTACTCTTGTCTTCCTCCGCTCCCCACTCTGTCTTCCTCTGCGTTCAATAGCCTTGGACTCTCTTGAAAGGACCCCCATGGCCGGCAGCATGATCAACGCACCCGCCGCGTACTTCGCCGAGATGGCCCGCGCCGCCGCCGGCATCGACCAGCGCGCCGTCCAGCGGTACGCCGACGCCCTCTTTGACTGCTGGCAGCGCGACGCCACCGTCCACATCTTCGGCAACGGCGGCAGCCACGCCAACGCCAGCCACACCGTCGCCGACTTTGTCAAGACCGCGATGGTCGACGGCAAGCGCCGCCTGCGGGCCCTCTGCATGAGCGACAATCTGCCGATGCTCACCGCCGTGGGCAACGACCTGTCCTATGCCGACGCTTTTGCGTTCCAACTCGAGAGCTATGCCCGCAAGGGCGACCTCGCCGTCGCGATCAGCTGCTCGGGCAACTCGCCCAACATCCTGAAGGCCGTCGACGTCGCCAAGCGGCTCAATCTCACGCTCGTCGGCCTCACGGGCGTCCAAGGCGGCAAGCTCGGTCCGCTTTCCGACATCCACATCAACGTCCCCAGCGACAACTTCGGCGTGATCGAAGACCTGCACATGAGCGTGGGCCACATCGCTGCCCAGATGTTCCATCATCGCCTTCGCTCCGCGTAAACTCGCGCCGACTGTCCTTGGAGCACCCCATGCGCATCCTCATCACCGGCGGCGCCGGTTTCATCGGTTCCCACACCGCAGACGCCCTCCTCAAGCTCGGCCACTCCGTCCGCGTGCTCGATTCGCTCGAAGAACCCGTCCACCCGGGCCACCGCAAGCCTGCGTATCTCGACCCGCGCATCGAGTTCGTCCATGGGGACGTCCGCAACGAAAAGCTCCTGCTCGACAGCATGCGAGGCGTCGATGCGGTCTACCACCTCGCTGCGTTTCAGGACTACCTGCCCGTCTTCAGCAAGTACTTCGACGTCAACGTCACCAGCACCGCCCTCATCTACGAACTCATCGTCCGCGAGAAGCTGCCGATCAAGAAAGTCATCGTCGCCAGCAGCCAGGCAACCCTCGGCGAAGGCCTCTACCTCGACGCCGATGGCAAGCGCTGCCTGCCCGACATTCGCGACGATGCGCAGCTCGCCCGAGGCGAGTTCGAATGCAAGGCCCCAAAGGGCTTCCGCGGCCCGCTGAAGTGGCAAGCCACCGACGAAACCGTCGCCAACCCGCAGAATCAATACGGCATCAGCAAGATCGCCGAGGAAAAGGTCGCGCTGCACCTGGGCAAGCGCTACGGCATCCCCAGTGTCGCGATGCGGTACTCCATCGTGCAAGGCCCGCGCCAGAGCTTCTACAACGCCTACAGCGGCGCATGCCGCATCTTCTGCCTGTCGTTCCACGTGGGGCAGGAACCCAGCATCTACGAAGACGGCCAGCAGATCCGCGACTTTGTCAACATCCACGACGTCGTCGACGCCAACGTCCTCTGCCTGCTCGACAGCCGCGCCGACTATGAGATGTTCCATGTCGGCGGCGACAAAGCCTACACCGTCAGCCAGTTCGCCAGCGCCGTCGCCGAAGTCTTCGGCGTCAAGGGCTACGTGCCCAAGGCGAGCGGCAAGTACCGCTTTGGCGACACCCGCCACATCTTCAGCGACGTCAGTAAGCTCAAGGCCCTGGGCTGGAAGCCCACCCGCAGCGTCCACGACAGCGTCGCGGCGTACCGCGAGTGGCTCAAGCAGGCCGACAACATCGGCGCGATCCTCGACTTTGCCAACAAGGCGATGGCGAAGATGAACGTGGTGCGAGACATCAAGAAGTAGCCAACTTCCCGGCCGGATTGGAACCGAAATCCAATGCTCGCCCCACTGCAGGTTCGCGGCTAGAATCAAGGCCCGTTTTCAAACGGGACAACCCAGTTGCGGCCTCCCCGAGTGTTTCGGTATGTGTTAGGATCAGCCTGCAGTGCGTTTCGCACTGCTCGCACAAGACCCCTTCACGAGGCTGCTAACTCAGCGACGACCGGTCTTCTTCCTGCTCCAAGCGGGAGTCACCCGGCCCGGTCGTGGAGGACAGCACATGCCTGCTAACGTCGAACTTTTGCTTATTGAGAACGTGGACAGCCTCGGCATCGTCGGGGACGTCGTCCGTGTGCGCAGCGGCTACGCCCGTAACTTCTTGCTGCCGCGGAACTTGGCCACCAAGCCCGACAAGGACCTGATCGCCAAGCTCGCCGGCAAGCGAGCCGACGCCGAGAAGCTCGTCGCCGCCCAGCGCAAGGACCGCGAGTCCCTCAGCAACAAGCTCCAGGGCGTCGAAATCGAACTCGTCCGCTCCTGCAACGACATGGGCATCCTGTACGGCGCGATCACTCAGCAGGACATCGCCACCGCCCTCAACGCCAAGGGCTTCAAGGTCGGCCCGCGCGACGTCCGCCTGACCCAGAGCATCAAGCGCGTCGAGAACGCCGACGTCCACGTCAAGCTCGACAAGGACCTCGACGCCATCGTCAAGGTCCACGTCAAGGCCGACCGCGAACTCCCCAAGGACCGCGACGGCGGCGAAGTGATCGCGGCCTCCTCCGGCTTTGGCCAGGGCGCCGAAGGCCGCAAGAAGGGCGCCCTCGACATGGCCATCGAAGAAGTCCAGAAGGGCAGCGCCAAGGGTGGCTGGGGTGGTGGTGAGAAGAAGGCTGCCGCTGAAGACACTGGCGACAAGAAGTCCAAGAAGCCCGCGGGCGATAAGGGTGGCGAGAAGGCTCCCAAGGCCGATGCAGGCGAGAAGGCCGAGAAGCCTGCCAAGGCCGAGGCAAAGGCCGAAAAGCCCGCGAAGGCTGACAAGCCTGCCAAGAAGTAAACCACAACGCGAACCAGATCACCAAACGGGACCGGCAACGGTCCCGTTTTTCATTGGCGACGCGGCGAAGAGACGGAGAGATGAAATGCCGGAGAGGCCAAGCCACCGGGAAAGCCAAGCTTTGCTGGGAACATCACTCCCTCACGATCACCCCTAGCCCTCATCTATCCCACATCTTCGAGACTTCTCCACTTCCCCCCTCCCCCCACTTCGTCTCTCCGTCTCTTCTTCTCTCCGTCTCTCCGTCTCTTCGTCTCTTCGTCTCTTTGTCTCTTTGTCTCTTTGTCTCTCCGTCTCTCCGTCTCTTCTCCCCAAAAACAACGCGGCCGCTCCTTGAAGAGCGGCCGCGTGAGTTGCATTCTCAGCCGGCGTGAAGAGCGGACGAGCCGCGAATCAGCACCGGGCGAGTGTGTAGGTAGGGATGATTAGAACACCAGCTGGAACTGGAGCTGGATGGCCCACTCGCCGTCGGTGGCCTGGCCCAGGAAGCCGTTGTTGTTGCTGCCGCTGAGCTGGGGGGTGCTGAAGAGCTCATCGGTGTCGTCGAGGGCGTAGCCGAGCTGCGCGGTGAACTTGGCCGCGTTGGTCTCGGGCAGGACGTAGTAGTTCACACCGACAAAGGCGAAGTTGGCTTCGTCGTTGGTGAACACGGTGTTGTCGAGGAAGAAGCCTTCGTAGCGGGCGAAGCCTTCGAACTGATCGTTGAAGAAGAAGCCGCCCTGGATCATGGCGCCGAGGTTGTCCTGGCTCGCGCCGGGGGTCTCAATCGTGTTGCCGTAGAAGGCGCCCGTCAGGTTGTAGCCGGGGCCTTCCCAGCTCGCGTCGATGGTGTAGAGGAGCACTTCGTTGTCGAGCGTGCCGCCGGTTTCGCCGCCGTCCTGCCAGTGAACCGCACCGCCCAGGAGGACGCTGTCGCCGCTCTCGGACTGCCAGCTGGTGTAGGTGTTGAACTGGTTCCAGTTGCTGCCCATCAGCAGGCCTTCGAGGCGGAGGCTGAAGGCGTAGTCCGACTCGAGATCGCTCTCGAAGGTCGTGTTGGCCGTGCCGGCGCCGTCGGAGAAGGCAACCATCGCACGGAACTGTTCACCGGTGTAACCGGCCTGGATGCCCTGGCTGTAGCCCTGGCCGAAGAAGACGCTGCTGACGGAGAAGTCGCTGCCCAGGTGGTCTTCCGCGCCGACCATGATCTCGCGGATCACGGGCAGGTTGAACTGACCGAACTTGAGGTTCCAGCCGTTCTGGAAGTCCCAGGTGCCGTAGGCGTCATCGATCTGGGCGAAGCCGCCGGACAGATCGCTGAAGGTCGCCTGGACCTTATAGCCCAGCTGGCTGGTGCCGACCGTGCCGCTCGCGCGGAGACGGGTCAGGCTGTTCTCGAAACCGGTGGTCAGGTCGTTGGTGTCGCCAACGACGCTGTCATCACGGACGTTGATGTTGAAGCGGGTCTGCACCGCACCACCGATCGTGAGGCGGTTGTTGCCGCTCGCGTCAGCGATGTTGAAACCCTGCGCACCGTACGTGCCGCCGCCCTGGTAGCTCAAACGAGCGCCAGCATCGGCGACCAAATCCGTGTTGCCGGCAAAGGCCGAAGCGACGAAGCCCAGCGTGCCCGCAACCACCACAAGCGTTCTGCTCTGCACCATCGAAAAGACTCCTTCTAAAGTTCCGGAAGGGATGCCCCCCGGACATACCTGAAAATCGCACTCACTCGGGTCGTACGCCAGCGTGCACGCACGCTGAGAAAAACCGTTCGAACGACTCGGGTGGGTACATCCTGGGAGGCTCCAGCCCCCCGAAACTCCTGAACATGCCCCCGACAAACACTGAAGACCTTTAACGATTCCAGATCCACACGATCAGGAACCTTTCAGACCAAACTCAACCGACCGAACTCGCCAAACCAAACTCCAGACCAGACTCACGCAACGGTTCGCATCGCTCACAAATTCGGATGGGAACGCGACCCCTTTTGGTCGCCCGAGATTCCCCTGCCATTCGTATTGAATTCGTGATCGTGTGTTCCGTTACGGGCCCCGCACAAATGGGCTTGAGAACTTTTGGGCTGGCGTCCCTCGACATGCTTCCAAGAGGGGCGTTCACCCTGCATTCGCGCTCGCAATCAGGCTCTTGCGCAAAGCCCTATTGGTTCTGTGGATCAAGCCTCTTCATCACTGGCTTGACTGCGCTCGTAGTATCGTGAAGGGGCGCATGGTAGCATCCACTATCCACTTCGCCACTTCTTCCGACTGCTCACCATTCTTTTTCACCATGAATCAAGCCTCGTCAGATTGCCCATCCTCACAGACCATCGCGCAGATCCCGCGCAATCCCGCCGTCGATCACACGCAAATCAAGTCTCACTCACCACTTAGAAGATTCCAACACTGCGCTCCTATCCTGCGCCACTCCGCCCCGCTCTTGGGATCGCCTCCAAGAAATTCTGCAAGCCCAATCGCCGCAAGTACTTGAAACTTTCATGCAATCTGAATCACCGCGTCAACGAGGCTTTCCGTAAAGTTGGCTCACGTTCGCAGTCCACTTTCATCCTGTCGCAAGCCACGACCATTCAATCACTTGCGATAGCTCACCGCAGCCACCACCCGGACCCTCGCCATGGCCCAACGCCGCCACATCCTCATCGTTGACGACGAAAAGGACCTCTGCGAGCTACTTTCCTACAACCTCCGGAAAGCCGGGTTTGACGTTTCCATCGCTACGACCGGCCGGGCCGCCCTCGACGCCATCGCCCAGGAAACTCCCGACCTCGTCCTGCTCGATGTGATGCTCCCCGAGCTCTCCGGCACCGAAGTCGCCAGCCGCATCCGCTCCAGTCCCGCGACCTCGTCCCTGCCCATCATCATGCTCACCGCCAAGGGCGAAGAAGTCGACCAGCTCGTCGGCCTCACTGTCGGTGCCGACGACTACGTCCCCAAGCCCTTCAGCGTGAAGCTGCTCATCGCCCGTATCGAAGCCGTGCTCCGCAGAGTCGCCCGCCCCACAGGTGCCGACCAAAAGGTCGTCGGCCTGGGCGGCATCGACGTCCACGTCGACACCCACGAGTGCTTCGTGAACGGCGAGCCCGTCAAACTCACCCTCACCGAGTTCCGCCTGCTCGCCTCCCTGCTCCAGGCCGGCGGCCGCGTCCTCAGCCGCGCCAGCCTTATGAACCGCGCAATGGGCCCGGGCGTGACCGTCACCGAGCGCACCATCGACGTGCACATCACCAGCATCCGCAAGAAGCTGGGTGAAGCGTCGCACGTGATCAAGACTGTCCGCGGCGTGGGCTATCGCGCCACCGCCGAAATCGATGCGGACTCGGGCATCGAAGAGACGGCCGAAGCCGAGTAAGCCCCCGCATCCTGCACGATTCTGCTGATGGCGATGCTTCGCTCCGCGAAGCGAAGCCTTTGCGGACCTACCCACAATACGATCAGTCGTGGCGATTCCTGCACACGCCTCCCTCGAACGCAAAGCCGCCTTCGCCGCGATCATCATCGGCGTCGTGCTCATGGCCGCCAAGTTCGCCGCCTACGCGCTGACGCGTTCCGCCGTCGTCTTCTCCGATGCGATGGAATCCATCGCCAACGTCCTGGCCTCGGGCGTCGCGTACTACTCCATCCGCGCCGCACACACGCCCGCCGACGACAACCACCCCTATGGCCACGGCAAGTTCGAGTTCCTCTCCGCCGCGTTCGAAGGCGGCATGATCTGCATCGCCGCGGCGATCATCTTCGGCAAGGCGATGGACCAGTTGCTGCTGCGCCCGCAAACCGTCGCCGAGATTGACATTGGCGTGCTGCTGCTCGCCGCGACCATCATCGTCAATGGCGGCTTTGGCTATTGGCTCAAGCGACTGGGCACCCGCACCGGCTCCATCGCGCTCGAAGCCGACGGCAAGCACCTCATGACCGACGCCGTCACCAGCCTGGGCACGATCCTCGCGCTCGTGCTGGTGTGGTGGAGCGCCAAGGCGAGTCCCAGTTCAGGCAACCACTTCGCCTGGATCGATCCCGCCCTCGCCATCGCCTTCGCCGCGTACATCGCCTGGAATGGATGGGGCCTCTTCCGCAGAGCGATGGCCGGCCTCACCGACGAACAAGACCCCAAGGACCAGGCCATGCTCGAAGCCCTGCTCGCGAGCCACATCAAGCCGTGCGGCAAGTGCGCGGACACGCACGCAGGCCAAGCGTCCCCGCCAGACACCATCGCCACCCCACCCTTCATCTGCGGCTACCACAAAGTCCGCCACCGCCATAGCGGCCGCATGCACTGGGTCGAGTTTCATATTCAAGTGCCGGGCGACACCAGCGTCGACCAAGGCCACGCCATCGTCACCGCCCTGCAGCGCGAAATCGAAAGCAAGCTCACGCCCTGCGACGCCACGGGCCACGTCGAAGGCTGCGATCAGCCAGCCACGCAGCCCGCAAGCCAGGCCCGCGCGACCTCATGACGCCCCCACCACCTCGCGCCCCCGCGCACTTCTCACACCACCTGCCTGACCACCAACGCATCCGCGCGCGTGCGCAGCCACGACGACAGAATCAGAAACGTCGGCGCCCAAAGCCCGACGAAAATCCCAAACCGCTCCGCATGGGCCATGTCGTCGGTCTTGTAGAAGAACCAGATCCCGATCGACGCGAGAATCGACGCAAACCCCGCGACAAAGCTGACCAGACTGAGCAGACGAAAGGACTTCATGGACATGGCAATACCTCAAGAAAATCGGCCCGCCATCCAGTGATGTCGGGCCGCAAGTGCACTGAACAAAGTCACGCGCCGCAACCGCAAGCACGAGAATCAACATCCACCACCAGTCGCGACGCCGCCGCCACGACCAACCGACCCAATCACTTGGGCTGCATCACGGTGTCGATCACATGGATCACGCCGTTGTCGCAGAGGATGTCCGCCGTGGTGACCAGCGCGCCGTCGATGTGCACGCCGCCGTCCTTGGACTCAATCCGCACGGACTGACCCTGCACGGTCTTGCCCGAGGTCATCTTCTTCGCATCCGCCGCGAGCACCTTGCCCGACAGCACGTGATACGTCAGGATGTTCGACAGTTTCGCCTTGTTCTCAGGCTTGGTGAGCGATTCAAGCGTGCCCGCGGGCAACTTCGCAAACGCCGCGTCGGTGGGCGCAAAGACCGTAAACGGCCCCGCCCCCTTCAGCGTCTCAGCCAATCCCGCCGCCCCGACCGCAGTCGCAAGCGTCTTGAAGTTCCCGTTCGCAACGGCCGTATCGATAATGTCTGACATGCAATGCTCCATAGAAGGGGTTCGCTGAAGGCCAACCCCGGCATGGAACACGCCAGTGGAATGAGGGCGATCAAAGACTCCGACAACACGGCTACGTCGCCAACGCAAGAACGATGCAGCATCCAACCATCAT
>JALHOJ010000007.1:80200-91094 GCA_022843045.1 Phycisphaerales bacterium | reverse complement strand
CCTCTCTTCACCCCTCTGTCTTCCTCTGCGTTCAAGAGCCAATCGTGCCCTTTCCGACTAGCGCCCACCCTCCGTCGGCGTCAACTCCATCACCTGCTTCACGAGCGCGTCCGTGTCGAGCTTGTCGGCCTCCGCTTCAAAGTTCACCAGCAAGCGATGCCTCAGGCACAGCGTCGCGATGTGCTGGATGTCCTTGAAGCCCACGTGATACCGCCCTTCGATCAACGCCTTCACCTTGCCACCCATCATCAGCGCCTGTGCCGCGCGGGGGCTCGCGCCGCAGCGGACGTACTTGTTGACGGGGCCGCTCGCACCGCCCGCGGCGGTCGCCGTGCCCGGGTGGGTCGCGAGCACAAGCCGCGCGACGTAGTTCTTGACGTGCGGCGCGACGATGACGCCTCGCACGAGCTGCTGCATTTCGAGGATGCGCGGGCCATCGAGCACTTTCTGGGCCTCGGGGTTCACTTGGCCCGTGGTGCGATCGAGGATCGTCATGAGATCATCAAGCTGGCTGTAGCCGACGACGATCTTGAAGAGGAAGCGGTCAAGCTGCGCTTCGGGAAGCGGGTACGTGCCTTCCTGTTCGATGGGGTTCTGTGTCGCCAGCACCAGGAACGGCTGCACGAGCTTGTACGTGGTCCCGCCGCTGGTCACGCTGCGCTCCTGCATGGCTTCGAGCAGGGCCGATTGCGTCTTGGGCGTGGCGCGGTTGATTTCGTCGGCAAGGACGACCTGGGCGAAGATCGGGCCCCGCTGGAACTCAAACTTGCGCCGGCCCGTCGCTGGGTCTTCCATCACGACGTTGGTGCCGATCACGTCGGCGGGCATCAGGTCGGGCGTGAACTGAATGCGGCTGAAGGGGAGGTGCAGCGCCTGCGCGAGCGTGCGCACGAGCAGGGTCTTGCCCAGGCCGGGCACGCCTTCGAGGAGGACGTTGCCTCCCGCGAACAGCGAGATGAGCACCGCCTCGACGACTTCGGAATGGCCCACGACGACCTTGCCGACTTCGTCCTTGAGCTGCTTGAAGGTTGTGCGAAACTTCTCGCACGCCTCGCGGACTTCGGCGGGAGTTTCGAGGATCGGTTGCTTGGCGACTGAGGACATGGTTGCTCCTGATGTCGGACTAGGGTGGATCGATTTCAGCACAGAGACACAGAGAACACAGAGAAAGAAGAGGGAGGGCTGGTTGATGCAAACGAATCACGCGGCCAGACGATCCCGGGGCGGCACTCGAACCTTGCTCTTCTCATCCCGCTCTATCTCCTCTTCCTCTTTGTTCTCTGTGTCTCTGTGCTGAAATCGAAAGTCATTGGATACTCGACCGGGCCGACACGGCTCGGCTCACGCTTCACGACTGATCTTCCATCTCTTCACGGGCCTTCTTCTTCGCTTGCATCAATCGGTTCATGCCTTGTTCTTCGCCCGGCCCACCCTTGGATTGGCCATCCGTCGGCGCGGCCTTGGGCTGCGTGGGCCTGGGCTTCGCGTCGGCCCCGCCCATCGCCACGCCCCCGCCGCTCTCGCGGACTTCGCGGAGTTGCTCGCTGCTGGCCTCGAACTTGGCCTTGCTGGTCTGCGTGAGGCGCTGGGCTTCTTCCTTGGCCTGCTTGGCGAGATCGTCGGAGGAAAGGGCCTGGCCCTTGGTTGCGGCTCGCTCGGCGATCCGCTGCTTGGCCTGTTCCCGCGCCGCCTTGAGGCTCCCGATCTGCGCGCTGCCCGCGGCCTTGCTCTTGCCCGTCACGCGCCGCACAAACCCCGCGATCATCGCCGGATCGATCCGCACGCGCCGCACGCCAACGTCCACCACGAACAAGCCGATCCCCAGCACCGTGAGCGTCAGCCAAATGGGCGTCTTGGTGACAGGCGGCTCAAGGATCGTGCCGTCGCTCTTCTCGCGAGACCACAAGTCGTCGGTCGCGGGGTCGCCCGTCAGCACCCGCCCCTTGGTTGCGTCCGCAACCTGCTGCAGGATCGAAGTGTTGTCCTTGAGCACGCGGTACTCGTCTGCGAAGGGCCTCGCGATGCTCGCCTGCACCGTGCCTTCGAGCACGCCGCTGCTCGCGTTCTCATCTGGCGCCGCGTATCGCAGGTTCAGCAGGTACGCGCCGCTCTGGTCGGTGGGCACCATCGCTTGGTATCGACCGGGACCAACCTGCGTGAGGTCCACGTCGCTGCCGCGACCGTCGGGAGCCGCGAGGCGTCCGCGAAAGTTGGCAAAGCTCAATCGCTCGCCCTGCGTGTCGAGCGCATCAACCGTGATGAGCGTGCTGTCGCCCTTGTTCTCGGTTGAGACGCGGACGTTCGCGCTGCCCTGCGGGCGCAGAACCCAGCGAACATGCTGCTCCCAGAACTGGCGATAGCCATCCCACGCCGCCCACTGCCCGCCCCAGCGCGTGGTCGCGTCGCTCGTAAACGCCACGACGCGGCCCAATCCATACTGCCACTGCGCCAGCAGCGGATCAGCGGTCTCAGGGTCGGCACCCTGCACCTTCGCTGTGACCAGCGCAAGCCCCTCGCGCTCGGCGGTGACGACATAGCCGTTGATATTGGGCACGCCCCGGATGCCTCGCAGCGCATCGCTCGCGCCGGGGAACAGGCTGGGCGCGATGCCTGGCCCGGGCTTCTCATAGATCAGCGAGCGCTTCACCGTCATCGCTTCCTTGACGAAGATCTCGGGCAACTTCGCGAGCGCGGCCTGCGTGTTGACTTCGTAGTGCCGCCCGCCGGTCTTGCGGCTGATTTCCTGCATGCGGCTGGTATCAAGCCCGCTGTGCGGGAAGACGCCAACGGTGCTGACGGTGATGCCGTTGTCGCGGAACTCGCGGAGGAGGCTGTCGGGCGGAATCTGCGGATCGCCGTCGCTGATCACGATCATGTGACGCTGGCCGGCATCGGCCTTCTTGAGCGCGGTGAGCGTCATCTGGAAACTGGGCGTGAAGTCCTGCATGTCGCCAAAGGCGAGATTCTCGATCGCTCGCTTGACGCCTACGCCATCGCCCACGGGCGAGAGCGGATAGACCCACTCGTGCCCGCCCGTCCAGCGATACTCGTTGATGCCCACCAGATCCAATCGCGACAAACGATTGATCGCCGCGGTGCAGACCTTCTTGCCGTAGAACGTGCCCTCGGGCATCTCGACCGAGTGAATGCACAGCACCAGCGCGCCGCGCGGCATCTGACGCTTCTGGGGCGGATCGAGGCGAATCGGCAGGGCCTCTTCAAGAGGCGAACCAATCCAGCCGCCCGCGCCGAAGGACTGATCTCCGCCGATCATCACAAGGCCGCCGCCCGCGTCGCTCACGTACTGGCGAAGGTCCTCCTGCTGCTTTTGCGAATACTCGTACGCGGACTGATTGACCAGCACGATCGCGTCAAACGTCGTGAACTCTGTCAACGTCGCGGGCGCCTGGCTCGCGGGGCGGGCTTCGCTCTCGATCTTGGCCTCATCCATCGCGACGAGCAGTTCGCGGGCTTCCTTCTCGCCATCGGGCCCGTCCTTGTGCAGGACCAGCACCTTTCCCTTGCCCGCGACAAACGTCACGGCGGTGCTCATGTTGTTCTGGGCGAGGTTGTCTGCAACCGGTACGCCATTGCGGGTTTCGGGCTCAAAGACCGTCTTGAACTCCTGCGGCCCGCTCTTGAGAGCGGTGACGGGCACTTGGAAAACCCGTTGGCCGGCGCTGAGTTCGATGTCGCGACCAAGACCCGGTCCATCGGGATCCAGATCGACGGGCTGGCCGTTGAGCAGCAGGTTCAGCTTGCCCTTCGCGGGCGCGCTCGCCACCAGCACCACGCGCACGTTCATCGTCTCGCCCTCGCGAGCCGTCGCGGGCGCAACCAGCCGATCGGCCATCACTTCACCCGCATACTCAAAGCGGATCGGCACGACATCGATGGGAATGCCCTGAGCCGCGGCGGTCTGGGCCGCCTGCATGATGTCGCCGCTGGTTTGGTTGCCATCGGTGATCAGCACATACCGCGTCGCGGCGTTGCGAGGCAGCGCGTTGGCCAGGCGAATGCCCGCGGCAAGGTTGGTTGCGTCGAGCGTGCCCTGGTGGGCGTACTCGACGCTGGTGAGCAGGCTGCTGGGCAGCGCGCCCACGAACGCGTCGCGGGCCGTGGTGATGACGCCCAGTTTCTCGTCGCGCTGCTTGTGGGTGCGGATGGCTTCTTCGAAGTAGCCTTGCACCTTCCGCTGCTCGCTCCGCGGGATCGACTCGCTGACGTCCACGATCGCGATGACGGCGAGGTCCTTGGATTCCTTGCGCCAAAGCGGCTCGGCCATCGCGCCCGCGAGCAAGATGATCACGATCAGTCGCACGATGATCGCAACGATCTTGCTGCCCGACATCAGGCCCGAGAGGCTCTTGCGCGCGAGCAGGATGGTGAGCGCGCCCAGGATCGGAATGAGCAGCAACCACAGGGGCTGCTCAAACTCAAGGGGCCCAAAGACCAGCGAGGCCAGCGAGATGGAGTGGCTCATCGCGGGCCTCCTTTGGCGTCGCTTTGCGTGCTCGCCAGACTTCCCGTGAGCACTTCGGGCCTGCCGCGAGGCACGTCGAGCGCGACGACCCTGCTGTTGCCCGAGTCGAGCACGTACAGAAGATCACCGACGCGGGTCATGCTCCAGGGCGTCGACAACTGGCCCTTGGCCCGCCCGGCTTGCCCAAAGATGCCCAGCGAATCGCCCGTCGCAAGATCGAGACGCTGCAGGCGGTTGTTGCCAAACTCCGCGACCATGATCGTGCCATCGCCAAGGGGCACGATCGCATACGGATACGACACCTGCCCGGGCTCCTTGCCAGGCCCGCGCGTCGCGATCCAGCGAACCAGTTCGCCCTCAAGCGTGAAAACGCCGATGCGGTGGTTGCAGGCGTCAGAAATGATCAATTGCGAGCCATCATCCGTGAGGCTCATCGTCTGCGGACGGCTGAACTGGACGTTGTCCTTTGCCGCGCTGTCGCCAAACGTGCCGAAGGAGCGGACAAACTTCCAATTCGCGTACCGGCTCGCGGAAGACGCGCCCGCAACACTCGCCCCGCTCTGGGACGTGTCGGGCACCCAGATCGAAACACGGTCATTGCCCCCATACTCGGTGACAAAGACCTTCTCAATGCCCGTTCCATCAGCCGTCGGCACGACGCAGACATCGGTGGGATACACCATCTGCCCATCGCCCTCGCCATAACTGCCAAACGTCGCCACCACCGGGGGCAGATCCGTCAGCGTCTCCCCATCCCGCGGCACGGGCCGAATCGCAAAGACCATGATGCGATGCTCGTGCGTGTCCACGACGAACAGCAGCGGCTGCCCAGGCTGGCCTTCCCCATTGCTCGCCTGCTCGCTCGCTCGCTTGCTCGCTATTCGCCTCGCTCCCCCCTCCCACACCGTCACCCCCGTCGGCTTGCCCTTATTGAACTTGGGCATGCGCCAGGCTTCGAGGGCTCTCCCGGTCTTGGCATCGATGCGCTGGACCCGGGCGAGTTTGTCGATGATCCAGATCGTGTCGACGCCGCTCGATTCGTCGCGGTCGATGGCGCGGGGATAGCCGAACTGACCCGGAGCGTTGCCGGATTCGCCGAAGCCGACCACCACATCGAGCGGCCCGCCCCTGGGGGCCTCGCGCGAGCAGCCCGTCAACAAGGCCGCCACGCAAAGGACGCTGACCAAACGAAAAGCCCGTGCTCGGGGCGACATCCTCGCTCCGATCCCGGGCTCAGTCACTCGCGGGATGCACTGCCGGCTTCCCATAGCTCGCCCAACCCGCCCCCCACCCCCGACCCAACCCACCGCCTTCCATCATACATCCCGGCCCGGGAATTGTTCCGTTTTTGCTCCGATTTCGTTCACGCGCTTGCAAGAACCCGCGCAACGCTTGCCACTCGGTCCGGTTGCCGCGTCCGCCGCCCCCAACCGCCTCCTTCTTTCCTATCCTCGCCCCGCATGATCGCCCCACACCCGACTTCCAAGATCGACGCCACCCTCGCCCGCGGCACGCTGACGGGCCTGACCCCAGCCACCGCCACCAAGCCAGCGTTTCTGAGCCTTGGGGTCGCCGGGACGTCGTACCAAATTCACCTGCAGTACGCGGATACTGCCCAGGCGGCCCTGCAGGCGAAGTTGGAGACCATCAGCAAGCGGCTGATCGGGACGATCCACGCCCAGGCCAAGCGGATCGACGTTGTGCAGACCGGTGGGCAATACGTGGAACCCGTCATGGGCCGACCCCGCCGGGTGCAAGGCACCGTGATCGCCATCAAGGGCAACGAGGTGGTGGTCGATGCGGGCGTCCCGATCCACTGCACCCCCACGGACCCCCGCCAGAACGCCAGCCAGTTTCAGGCCGGGCAGTTCGTGAGCTTTGATGTCATGGACGGCGCGCGGTTGAGCGTGCAGGCCTGAGCGTCCGCGTCGGGTTGGGGGACTAGTGCTGATAAACAAGCCTCTGGAAGCGACCGCAAGGCCAAAAGTCGCGGCTCGCGCGTCGCCGACCTGATTTTCCAAGAATCTGTGCCCACCCTTCACAAGGCTTCGCTCCTCCACTCACACCCTTTTTGAATTGGAGGTTGCCATGAAGAAGCGTTTGACGGGCGGTTTGACGGTATTGGCGTGCATGGCGGCGGCCCACGCGGAGACGGTTCGTATTCCCAACGTGACCTACGGCACGTTTGTCACAACCTTGGTGGGGCGTCAGGGCAGCGTCGGCGGCCCCGATTCGTCGGGCGTCGGACCAATCGGCGGCGCAGTGCCGCCTGCGGGAGGGACGTTTGGGGCCTCGTCGGATAGCTCCGTGGGCCCGGTGGCACCCGGCCTCATCGTCTCGCTCCCCGGCACGACAGCGATTGCCACAAGCAACGCGTCGACGTTCATCACTGTGACACCCAGCCCCCTCTCCGCCCCCGCCAGCACCACCATCGACATCTCGGTGATTGCGAGCCAGTCGGTGATCATGATGGATGGCGGAAGCTACCTCAGTGATGGCGGCGGCACATTCAGCGTGGATGTGACCGTGGACGAACCCACGTCCTACACGCTCACGGGCACGCTCGCGATGGACTCCGAAGATCCGCTCGCGTACTTGCAGTTCGTGGGCCAGCCGGTGTTCATCACGCCAGCCGGCAACGGGCCGCTGAGCGTGTCGGGCGAGCTCGCCCCAGGCACCTACACGCTCCGCGGATTCACGTCGTCCCGCGCGCCGGAGTTTGGCGTCATGAGCGGCGACAGCCTTGACGGCTCCTCGATCCAGTTGACCCTCACGCTCGCCGGGAGACTGGGCAACTCCTGCGACTCCATTGACTTCAACAACGACGGCGCGTCTTTCGATCCACAGGACATCGACGCATTCCTGAGCGTGTTCAGCGAGGGGCCGTGCGTGCCTGACAGCGCCACCTGCAACGACATCGACTTCAACAACGATGGCTCGCTGTTTGATCCGTGCGATATCGATGCGTTCCTGCTGGTGTTTAGCGAGGGGCCGTGCACAGCGTGCGGCGAGTAACCCACGCGAAATCCACTGCTTGAGAAATCGCCCCGCACGAGCAACCGGTTCGTGCGGGGCGATCTGCCTTCCCGACGCGCAAGCCCGCCGCAAAGACCGGCTTTGCGCGCGAAGTTATCGCAAATCGCGGCGAATCTGAATCATGCCCCTTCACAGGACGCGAACAATCGGGCATGAGCGTTTCGCGTCGTCACTTCCTGCAGCGTGGTGTGGCCTTCAGCCTCGGGTTTGGCGGGCTCTCCGCGCTGATGGGCCGGCATGGTCATTCGGTCGCCGCGGCGCTGGCGGCGGGGCCCGCCTCGCATGCAGGCGATCTGGTGCGCGATGCCGCAGGCATTCTTGATCTGCCCAAGGGCTTCACGTATCGAGTGATTTCGCGCCAGGGCGAGAAGATGGCCGACGGGCTGGTGGTGCCGGGCCGGCCTGACGCGATGGCGGCGTTTGCCGGGCGAAGCGGCGCGACAGTGTTGGTCTGCAACCACGAGAACGAAGCGTTGTGGCTCAAGGACGGCCCCTTCGGCCGCGACAACGCGCTGCTGGCGACGATCGACAAGGCGAAGATGTTTGACATGGGCTCGGACAAGTTTCCGAGTCTGGGCGGAACAACCAACATCGTGTACGACACCAAGACGGGCGTCGTGCATCGTCAGTTCCTGAGCCTCGCGGGCACCAACCGCAACTGCGCGGGCGGGCCCACGCCCTGGGGCACGTGGCTCACGTGCGAAGAGGACGAAGTCAACAAGGGCGACGAAGGCGCGGAGCAGACCCACGGCTGGGTCTTCGAAGTCCCATCGCATGAGACGCCCTTCCTCGCGGATCCGCGCCCGATCAAGGCGATGGGGCGGTTCAAGCACGAGGCGGTGGCGGTGGACCCGCGCACGGGAATCGTGTACCTGACCGAGGACCGCTCCGACGGAATCATCTATCGATTCATCCCGGCAAAGAAGGGCGGGGCGTATGGCGACTACTTCGCGGGCGGCAAGCTGCAAGCCCTGGTGATCAGCGACAAGAAGAGTTGCGATACCTCCAACTTTGACGACGCTCCGACGATCGAACGCGGCACGCGCCTCGCAACTCAGTGGATCGACCTTGAGGACATCGAAGCGCCCAAGGACGATCTGCGCCTCCGCGGCTTTGCAGCCGGCGCGGCGAAGTTCGCCCGCGGCGAAGGCATGTGGTGGGGCGAGCCGATCGAGCAGGAGGGCAATTCGCAGCCTGGACGCGTGTACTTTGCCGCGACCACCGGCGGACGAGCCAAGAAGGGGCAGATCTGGCGGTACATCCCGTCGGTGCACGAAGGCACCAAGGCGGAAGCGGACGCGCCGGGGATGCTCGAGCTGTTTGTCGAGCCCAACGACGGGCACGTCGTGGAAAATGCCGACAACCTCACGGTCGCGCCCTGGGGCGACCTGTTCGTCTGCGAAGACGGAGCGGGCATGGAAGACGACCACGGCAATCGGCTGCTGCAAGTGCGGCCCGACGGGCGCGTCACGACCTTCGCCCGCAACGTCAAGAGCGAGAGCGAACTTGCAGGCGTCTGCTTCAGCCCAGATGGCAAGACGATGTTCGTCAACATTCAGGCCGATGGGCTGACGCTGGCGATTGATGGCCCGTGGCGGGGCTAAGGGACAGCGATACCAACGCGTGGAGGCTCGGGCAGTCGCCCTGCTTGCTTCACCGTTTGGCTTCCTGGTCAGTCGTCGATGCTCGTGTTCGCGGTGCGGAGAATCAACTCGCCCAACGCCCCGCCATTGCTGGTGAACTCGACACTGAGCCTGGGGCGCAGCACCGGGCAGGGCCAGTCGCTGGCGCGCAGCACACGTGACAGCTTGGACCAGTCCTTTTGCGTGACCAGCACGGCATCCGCCGTGCATTCGCGCAGCATCGCGAGCAGTCGCTGCACCGTCGCCGGCTCATACGGATCGTGATCGGGCAGCACGAGCGACCCGGCAAGCGGCCCCGCAACGACCTTCTGGGCCTGCGACAGAAACGCTTCAGGCTTACCGATCGCGCACGCCGCGGCGACGGGCTTGCGCCGCAGCGACTGGGCCGGCACGACGCGTCCCTCGGCGTCGACCAGATCGCCCCAGACGTGACGGCAGCGTGCGACAACAAGCCGCGGATTCAGTTCCAAGGCCCGGCGTTCGAGTAGTTCAGCGTGAGGCTCGTGCTCGCGATCGACATGCGTGAGCACGAGCGCGTGGGCGCGCGAAAGCGACTCGAATCCCTCGCGCAGATTGCCCGCGGGCAGCAATCGCTCGCCTGCAAAGTCCCGGCTCGCGTCGATCAGCACGATGTCGAGTTGGCGAGCAAGCTGGCGATGCTGAAAACCGTCATCAAGCACGATGACATTGCACGATTCGCCCTCGGGGCTGCCCAGCAGCTTGATCAGCCCCTCGATGCGGTTGGGCTGCGCGACGATGGGCAGGTCGGGAAACGCATCGCGATACTCGCGCGCCTCATCGGCCTCCAGGCCCTTGCCGCGGGGCGCGCCGTAGCCTCGCATCGCCACGCAAGGCTTGAAGTTCGCCTCGCGCAGCGTGCGAAGAACGTGCATCGTCACGGGCGTCTTGCCCGTGCCGCCCGTGGAGAGGTTGCCCACGCTGATGACGGGGCGATCGAGGGTGATGACGCCTTTGCCGGTATCGAAGCGACGATTGCGCGCCGCGATCACGCCCGCGTACGCGGGGCCGGCCCAGAACAGGAGTTTGCGGAGGGAATCACGCACGCCCATCGCTGCCAGCGTTGGGGGTGTGGGGCTTGGAGGCAAGTTCCTCGCTCGGGGACACGTCGGATGGCGCAACCGTGGCCGCCCCGGAAGCCGACTGCTTCGCAACCGCAGCACTCAGCTTCGCCGCCAGCGCAGCCCGCGCGGCCCGAATCTCAATCGAAAGCCGCTCCTGCTCGCGGCGTGCAATCACATTGGTATGAATCAAATCAACCGCCGCAAGCAGCAAGACCAGCATGAGCAGGCCGCTGGCGAGCATCCAGGTGATGGTGAACAGGCGAGCGTTGCTGGGGCTGACCACGCCAAACCCGAAGGCGAGGACGGGAATCGCGAGCATCATCACCAGGCCATTGGCGGTGCGGAGGGACTTGCGGAAGCGGGGCATCTGGGCCTTGCCCAGCAGGATCCAGTGCCCGGCGACGACGAACAACGCGAGCAGCGACAAGGGCAGCACAACCCACGAAGGAGCAATGGGTGCCTGCGGCGCGGCGGGAAGAAGTTGGGCGAGGAACGTCGGCATTCGCGATTCGGCACTAGGCATTCGGCGTTCGTACTCGTGGGTCTGCAACCAAAGTCGAACGAGCATGCGTGTGGGCGCCGTGCTCGACGCCACGAATGCCGAATCCCGAACCCCGAATGCCCCCTCTCACATCCCCCCCAACACCACC
>JALHOJ010000007.1:0-80190 GCA_022843045.1 Phycisphaerales bacterium | reverse complement strand
CCACCCGCAACTTCCGCATCGGCAGGCCCATGATCGTGGTTTCGTCGCCTTCGTACTGGATCGGCCAGCCCGCCGCGAGCCGCTCGGCGAGGTTGTACCCGCCCGCCTTGCCTTGCCAGGCTCCGCTGGCGACATACTCGTCGATCTGTTCGTCAGAGATATCGCCCCAGCGGACGCTTGCACGATCGACGAACATCCGGCGGGAGCGGTCGGGATCGCCGGAGGCTTCGCGGAGGTCGATGAGCGCGACGCCCGTCAAGACCTGATGCTGCTTGCCGACCATGCTTTTGAGCATGTCGCGGGCTTCGGATTCGCTGGTGGGCGTGCCGGCCATCGCGCCATCAACGACGCAGGTCGTATCAGCACCCAGCACAATGCGCCCCTTGGCGGAGGCGAGCTTTGCGCCGGCCCAGGCTTTGAGGTAGGCAAGAGAAACCACCCATTGGTCCGGAGCGATCTCTTTCCAGGTGGTACTGGCCCCGCCCGAGCGGGACTGCAACACGCCGTCTTCGAACCCTGGTTGCTCGGCTTCGTGGGGATAGCCCCACTGCTCAAGCAACAGGCGGCGGCGGGGCGACCGGCTCGCGAGGAGCAGGGGCGGGGTGGGGATTGCAGGTGGCGTCGGCACGGAGTTCTTCGGGTTGTTCGCCTTTCGGGGCGGTTCGTTCCAGTATCGGCGCGAAGGATGCACCGCGGAGAACGCGGAGAGAAAGAAGTCTGAGGTTTGTTCGCGGCGGATACCCCCGAACTTTCTATCACCAATCCGCGCCAATCCGCGAAAATCCGCGGCCACTCTTCTTTCCCTCCCCGACCTCCGCGTGCTCCGCGGTGATACCTTCTTTCGTGCGAGTCCACATCGTCCAATCCGACATCCGCTGGCATGACAAGGCCGCCAATCAAGAGCATGTTCGGCAGTTGCTCGACCCGGTCGATGTCGCTTCCGGCGACCTGATCCTGCTCCCAGAGATGTTTGACACGGGGTTTTCCTTCGCGATCGAGTCGACAAACGACAAGCGGGGCGAGACATTGCAGTTTTTGCTCGACCTCGCGGACGACACCGGGGCGATGGTGCAGGGCGGACGAACGTTCGCGGCGTGCCACCAACAGGCCTGCAGCGCACGGAACCTCATGTCGGTGGTCGCGCCTGGCCAGAAACTCATCTGCGAATACGCCAAGCAGCGGCTCTTCACCCCCGCGGGCGAGCACAAGAGCTTCGAACCCGGACGCGAAACCATCACATACCCCTGGGCCGGCCTCACGGTGCAGGTTGCGATCTGCTATGACCTTCGATTCCCCGAGTTGTTCCGCAGCGGCCTTCGCGCCGGAGCACAGGCCATTACACTCGGTGCGTGCTGGCCCAGCGTGCGGCAGCATCACTGGCGCAGCCTGCTGATCGCGCGGGCGATTGAGAACCAAGCCTTCGTCTTCGCTGCCAATCGCGTCGGCAACGACCCACCCAAGCCCGATGGCTCCCCCGGCTTGCCTTACGCCGGCGGCAGCATCGCCATCGGGCCCAAGGGGGAGATTCTGGGCGAGGCGAACTCGGACGCAAAGGCGTGCGTGCTGAGCGTCGAGGTCGACGCTGGAGCGGTGCGGGCATGGCGCGAGCAGTTCCCGGCGTGGCGCGAAGCCTGAGCTTGACAATCACGCCTTGATGCCGCGTGCCTTGTGCCGCGATGCCTTCCTGTTCGTCATACCGTTGCCCATGCGTACACGAGTTCTGGTCGGATCGTTGTTGGTGGTTCATGCCGGGCTGGTTGGTTCGGTTGCGCTCGCACAGTCGGTCGAGCGGCTGTGGGCCACGAACTGCATGAAGTGCCATGGCGAGGAGGGGCAGGGGGGCGGCGCGGGGACCAAGACGCTGCTGACGGATGAGTTGATGGCGGCGAAGCTTGACCGCGTGTTCTTTGACGTCATCAAGCAGGGCAAGGCCGACGCGGGGATGGAGGCCTTTGGCGAGACGCTCGAGGACAAGCAGATCTGGGGACTGGTCAACTACATCCGCGAGTTGCAGGCATCGGCCAACCGCAAGCGCGTCGGATCGATCTCGAAAAAACTCGACGAGGGCGGAGTCTCCAAGACCCAGCACGAGTCGTTCACGATTGAGCGAATCATCACGGATGGGCTGGACACGCCCTGGGCGATGGATTGGCTGCCCAGCAAGCCCAACGAGCCGCAGCACATGCTGGTGACCAATCGCTCGGGCGAGGTGAAGGTGTGGACGATCGCCAACTCGAGCAAGCCACAGGACGGCGAGCTCAGCGACGAGATCAAGGACATTCCAAAGTCCGTCGAAGCCGGCCAGGGCGGGATGATGGAAGTGACCGTGCATCCCGATTATGCCAGCAACGGTTGGGTGTATCTTGGTTACACCAAGGCCCTCGACGGCAACAAGACCATGACCACGATCGTCCGCGGCAAACTCGAGCGCGATGGCGACGAATGGACGTGGAAGGACCAGCAGACGATCTTCGAAGCCAAGCCAGAACACGCCATCGCCAGCGGCCTGCACTTTGGCGTCCGCATCGTGTTCTCAGAGCCGCTCACCGGCGACAACAAGGGCAAGCGACACCTGTTCTTCTCCATCGGCGAGCGCGGCAGGGCCGACCACGCCCAGGACCTTGCTCGCCCCAACGGCAAAGTCCATCGCGTCTTCGACGACGGCACGATTCCCAGCGACAACCCGTTCCTCGAAGCCAAGGACGCGTACCCGTCGATCTACTCCTACGGCCATCGCAACCCGCAGGGCCTCGTGCTCGATCTCGCGGGCAACCTGTGGGACACCGAGCACGGGCCGCGCGGCGGGGATGAGTTCAACCTTGTGCTCAAGGGCCGCAACTACGGCTGGCCCGTGGTCAGTTTCGGCATCAACTACAACGGCAGCGTCTTCAAGACGCCCTGGCCCGACACCGAGGGCGAGGACGCCGTCAAGCTCAACATCATGATGCCCACCGACCGCTGGCTGCCCAGCATCGGCGCGTGCGGCATGGATGTCGTGCGGCCAGGCCCCAGTGATCAAGGTTGGGGCGAAGCATTCCCCAAGTGGAAGGGCGACATCCTCGCGGGCGGTCTGTCCGGCCAGAACGTGGATCGCATCCGCGTCGTCCCGGCGAGCGATGAGCCCTCGGGCTTCCGCGTCGTAGAGCGCGAGGAAATCGTGCACGGCATCGGACGCGTGCGCGACGTCGCCGTCGCACCCGACGGCAGCGTGTACGTGGCCCTCAACGGCCCCGACCACATCATTCGCCTCACGCCCGTCGCAACGAAGTAGCCTCCGATCACCGACTTTGGCCACTTGGCCCTTTGCAAACTTGGAACCTTGGTCTTGCCCATTCACGACTGGCAATTCTGGATCGTTTCCGCTCTCGCGCTCTGTGCCGCGCTGTACATCCTGCGTGCCGTCCTGCCCGAGCGTTGGAATCCGCTGCGACGGAAAAAGCCCGGCGTGCGTACGACGCTGACAATCTCCGGCAAAGCCCCGGCGAAGAAGTAAACTCAAGATGCGCTCTCGTTGCTACGGCGCAACCTGCTGCGCCAGTGACCGCTCGTGCAGCACCCTTGCCTTGGAAGCCTTCTCCCGCCAAGCACGAGCCAGCTCGCGATGGCCAGCATCATTCTCGATCTGGGCCCAGCGTTCCTGAAGGTCAGCCATTGCCGCCGCGGGTTCAACGATGCGCAGGCCTAGCTTGTCTGCCCGCATCCGCTCGCCTTGCGCGTTCATGGCGTTGTACGCGCGTTCAAGCGCCGCGGCCGCCTCCTCGATGCGAGGCATTGCCTCACGCCACGCCCGCTGACGACTCTCCGCAGCGCCTTCCGCGGTCGCGCTCAGCACCTGCATCGCAATCGCCCGCCCGACCTGCGAGCGAGCCACCGCGACCCGCCAATCGTCCGCCCCCATCGCCTTCTCTCGCGACGCCAGACACTCGCGAGACACGCGCTCGGCCTCTGCAAGCATCGGCGGCTGCTTGCACCCCAGCAGCCCGATCGCAAGGCTGGACTGAGCGCTGGCCACATCAGGGTGATCCGCAGGGCGGGCCGCAAGCGTGAGAGTCAGCGCATCACGCAGGACCGGCACCGCATCACAGAATCGATCATTGTCTCGCAGGACGCGCCCCAGCGTGGTCTTGGCCCTGCGAACCTCGGGATGGTCCGGCGCCAGCAGGCGCGAGAGCGCGTCCGCCGCGCTTTGGGCCTGCTGCATGGCTTCTTCGCCCAGGCTCGCGCGTTCGAGTTGGATGGCGAGATTGATCCGCGCGACTTCGCCATCAACGGAGCCCTTGGGCTCGATGCGTGCGAACATTTCGACGCCTTCACGGGTGAGTCGCGGGGCTTCGGACGTGGGCTTCACCATGTGAATCACCGAGCCCAGCGCAACCAACGCCCCGGCGACATCGGGATGGTCGCCCGAGTTGTTCGCCTTGTAGCCAGCAAGCACGTCGCGCAGCATCGCGATCGCGTCATCGGGCTTGCCCGTGCGCAGCAGCATGCCCGCGTGGTTGTTCATCGCCTGGAGCAGCGCGGGATGCCCGGGTTTGTAGACCTTTCGCGCGACCTCGAGGGCCTGGGCGAGAATCTTGGCGGCTCCGGGAATGTCCCCCTCCGCGAGGGCAAGCTGGCCCCGGTTGCCCAGCATCGAGACGGTGAGGGGGTGGTTACTGAACTTCTCATCGCTGGTCAGCGTCGCGAGCCGGTCATAGGTCGAGTGCGACTCAGCAAACCGATCGGCGTTCTTGAGCACCAAGGCGAGATTGCCAAGCGAAGAGACCAGCATCTCATCGTCGACAGGCGACCCTCGCTCGATGACTTCGATGGCGGCGCGATGCATCGCGATGGCGTCATCCAGCCGACCCTGCCTGCGGGCGATCTCGCCCAGATCGCTGCGAGCTTCCGCGATGGCGCGGAGGTGCTCGGGATCGCCGTCGCTGAGGTTGCCCAAGGCTCTGTTCAACTGGTCGATGGCGTCCTGATACCGGCTTTCACTCATCGCGCCCTTGGCATCCAGGATCCAAGCCTCGCAGCGGGCCAGAGTTGACATCGGCGCCGCCTGCTCGTCGGCGGCCTTCAGCACGGGAGCCAGGACACGCTTGGCGTCGGGCTCTCGTCCCAGATCGTGGTAGAGCCTTGCGATGCGCAAGCGCATGGCGAGTTCGCCTTCGCGGTCGCTGGAGAGCGTGCCCGCGTCGATGCGGGCCGCCGCGTCGTCCATCATGTCCACCAGCACGCCGACGTCCTGTCCTTTCGCGACGGCGGGCGAAGCTCGCTCGAATGTGTCTTCGAGGAATCGCTGCACGGCGCGGGCGCGGTCGCGCTCGATCTCCGCCGCGGCGCGTTCACGCGTGGCGCGGATCAGGCCGACACTGGTGCCGACCACGCCCAAACCCAGCGCAGTCAGCACGAGCGCAGCCCCCACCACGACGACGCGATTGCGGCGTGCGAACGTGCGGACGCGATACCCAGCGCTGGGCGGGACCGCCGCAACTTCGCGGCCTTCAAGAAACGCGCGAACATCGTCCGCGAGGGCCCCAGCGGAGTCATACCGCCGGACGCGCTGCTTTTCGAGCGACTTCATCACGATCCAGTCGAGGTCGCCTCGCAGGAGCGTGGTGAGTTCCTGAACATCACCCCCCCACTGCTGCAGCGTCGGCGCATCGGTGCGCGCCAGCGTGCTCACGCGGGTGCTGGGGCGGGGCGGATCGACTTCACAGATGACCCGCTGGATCTCCGCGTATCCCCGCTCCATCAGCGTCCGGGTGTCAAACGGCGTCGTGCCCGTGAGCAGTTCATACAGCAGCACGCCCAGCGAGTACACATCGCTGCGGGTGTCAACGTCCAGGCCCGACATCCCCGCCTGCTCGGGGCTCATGTACGCGGGCGTGCCCACCATTTGGCGCATCTCAGTGAAGAGCGTCTTCTCCGTCAATCTCGCGTTGGTGGCCTTGGCGATGCCAAAATCAATCACCATCGGCACGGGCACAGTGTCGTGCAGCGTCACGAGAATGTTGCCGGGCTTGATGTCGCGGTGAATCACGCCCTTCTGGTGGGCATGCTGAATGGCGTTGCACACCGCCAGAAACAGATCAAGCCGCTGCCGCGTCGACAGCTTGTTGCGTTGGCAGAATCGTGTGATGGGCTCGCCCTTGACCAGCTCCATCACAAAGTACGGCCTGCCCGCAGGCGTCGACCCCGCATCAAAGACCTTCGCGATATTGGGGTGGTCCATCAACGCCAGGGCCTGACGCTCCTGCTCGAACCGGGCCACCACCTGCTTGGTGTCCATCCCCAGCTTGATGATCTTGAGCGCGACCATGCGCCGCACGGGCGCGCTCTGCTCGGCCATATAGACCGCGCCAAACCCGCCCTCACCCAGCAACTCGAGCAGCTTGTACGCGCCGATCGTCGAGCCGATGCGATCTTCGCCCGCCCCCGGACCGATGCCCACGCCGCCCGCCGTGGCCTGCGTCGGCTCGGAGAGAAACCGCGATGGACTCTCCGCCGAGTCCAGCATCAAGCGAACCCGCGACAGCAGCGTCGCATCGCCCCCACACTCCCGCGCCAGGTACTCATCACGCGCCGCCCCGTGCAAGTCGATAGCGCCCTCAAAGAGTTCGCGCACGCGCTTGGAGTTGGCGAGATCCTGTTGTTCCATCATGCCGCTCCAACGACCCTTGCGAGCGAGACCGCGTGCTCACTTTCCGTCCGCACGCTCCAGCGTGTCCTTCAGCCAAGCCCGCGCAAATGCCCAGCGTCGCTTGACCGTCGGCGCCGACACGCCCAGCGCCTCCGCGACTTGCTCGACGCTCAGCCCCGCGAAGTACCGAAGGCGCACGACTTCGCCCACTTCCGGATCGATCTCCTCTAAGCGTGAGATCGCTTCCTCAAGGATCAGAAAACCCTCGCGCTGGTCTTCCTGCGCAAGATCAGGCAGACCGACCATTTCGAGCGCGACCTTCGCACCCGGGCGACTTCCACCCCGTTTCTGCGACCCCCGAGCGCGGGCATGGTCGATCAGGATGCGGCGCATGGCCTGAGCCGCCGCGGCGTAATAGTGGGCCCGATTCTGCCACGGGACCTCGCGCGGCCCCTGCAAACGGGCAAAGGCCTCGTGAACCAAGGCGGTCGCCTGCAAGGTGTGGTCCTTGCGCTCCGCGCTGAGATATTGCTGCGCGAGCCTGCGCAGCTCAGCGTAAACCTCGGCCACAATGGGTGCGGGGCTGTCCATCACCTGCAAAGTCCTCCCGTGAATCCGACGACGATAGGGAAAGGCACCGCCGATGAAAACATCGGTTTTGCCGGATTTCGCCCATTCATGGGTGGAATGGCCAGTCTCGACGCACCCGATCGCGCAATCCTTGCGAAAAGTGAGCGAAACCGGCTAGGAGAAGCGGACAACAGAGGATAAAATGGTCCTTTGATTAGCCCGCTTGGGGTGTGTAGTCAGGAGTGGCTCATGGGTGTGTGTAAGCAACTGGTGGCGGTGGCATTGGGAGCGTGTCTGACGCTCAGCGCGGCTGCGCAAACCACCGTCAATCTTCCGGCGACCAAGGACAACACGATCTTTGACCTGATCAACGGCGAGTATCCGTCGAACGGACAAGGACAGTACATGTTCGCCGGGACCAACACGGACGGGAATGTTCGTCGCGCGTTGATGAAGTTTGATCTGTCGTCGATTCCGGTGGGCTCGACCGTGTCGAGCGTGACGCTGACGCTGCACCAGTCGCGCTCGCGCGCGAGCAACGACCCCGCGTCGCTGCACAGACTGCTGGCGGATTGGGGCGAGGGGGCATCGAACGCGCAGAACGAAGAGGGACAGGGCACCGCCCCCGCGCCGGGAGACGCGACGTGGGTGCGACGGTTCTTCGACACGCTGTCGTGGAACGTTGCGGGGGGCGAATTCGTGAGCACGCCCAGCGCCACGACGACCATCGGCAACCAGAACACCTTCTACTCGTGGACCGGCGCGGGCATGGTGTCGGACGTGCAGGCGTGGGCCAACACGCCATCGACCAACTTTGGATGGATCCTGCGAGGCAACGAGCCCAATTTCCAATCGGCGATGCGTTTCGACACGCGCGAGAACCCGACGGTCGCGAATCGCCCCGTGCTCTCGGTGACGTTCACGCCGCCCGCGGGCACCGGCGCATGCTGCATCACCGACGGCACGTGCTTGCTCGCAACCAGCGCGAACTGCGCGAGCCTTGGGGGCACATTCCAAGGCGAAGGCTCGGTCTGCTCGCCTAACCCTTGCCCGCAGCCCACCGGCGCATGCTGCCTGGGCGGCTCCTGCTCGATCGTGACGAACGCTCAATGCATTCAGCAAGGCGGCATCTGGCAGGGCGCGAACACCACCTGCTCGCCCAACCCCTGCAGCACGACCAACACCGTCTCGATCACCGCCGAGATCGACAACACGATGTACCAGTACGTCGTGGGCGCGATTCCCCTCAGCAACGGCCAGGGCTCGCGCATGTTTGTGGGCGGGCGCAACCAAGCCAGCAGCCCCGCACCGATCCGGCGGGCGCTCGTGAAGTTTGACCTGTCCTCGATTCCCGCCTTCGCGACGATCCAGGACGCCTCGCTGCAGCTCTACCTCAACTCCACGGGCGACACCGTGCAGCGCAACGTAAGCGTGCATCAGGCCCTCAACTCATGGGGCGAAGGCGCTTCCGCCGCCGGCGGCACACAGGGCAACGGCGCCACCGCCCTTGCGGGCGACGCAACCTGGTTCCATCGCTTCTTCAATACGACCAACTGGACCACGCCGGGAGGCGAGTTCAACCCCACGCCCGCGGCCACCACGCCCGTAGGCACGCTCGCGGGGACGTTCCACACCTGGACGAGCCCCGACCTCATCAGCGAAGTGCAGTCGTGGGTGCAGTTCCCCGCGACCAACTTCGGCTGGGTGCTGATCGCGGACAACGAGTCCACCAACAACACCCAGCGCGGCTTTGACACCAGCGAAAGCGTCACGCCCGTCCAGCGGCCGACGCTCACGGTGACCTACTCGGTCGCGCCCACCGGCGCCTGTTGCCTCTCCGCGGGCGCGTGCATTGAGGCCACCAATGCGGACTGCCTGAACCTCGGCGGAACGTATCGGGGCGACAACACCACGTGCGCAATCGTCTCGTGCCCAGTCACGCTCGAACCCTTCGTCGACGAGTTGCCCCTGCCGCAAGTTGCCCAGCCCGTGTCGGGCCAGTCGGGCGGCGCGGCCCATTACGTGATGGACATCGTGGAACTGCAGCAGCAGTTCCACACGGACTTGCCACCCTCGCGCGTGTGGGGTTACGACGGCTCGTACCCGGGCACGACGATCGAAGCCCGCCGCGATCAGACCGTCACGGTCGTGTGGCGCAACCAACTCCGCAACCTCGAAGACGGCAACCTGCGCACCGTCCACGCGCTGCCCGTGGACACCTGCCTGCACGGCCCCGACGTCACGGGCAACACGCCCCGCACCGTCACGCACCTGCACGGCGGGCATGTGGGCCCCGAGAGCGATGGCGACCCCGATGCCTCGTTCCCGCCCGGCCAGCAGTCGCCCGTCTACATCTATCCCAACATCCAGCAGGCCTCGACGCTCTGGTATCACGACCACTCGCTGGGCCTCACGCGCCTCAACGTCTACATGGGCCTGGCTGGCTTCTACCTGATTCGCGATTCGCAGGAGGACGCGCTGAACATCCCGCGCGGGGCCAACGAGATTCCTCTCGCGATCCAGGATCGCTCCTTCAACGCCGACGGCTCGCTCAAGTACATGAGCATGTGGGAAGAGCACTTCATTGGCGACTTCATCACCGTCAACGGCAAGGTGTGGCCGTACCTCGACGTCGCCCGTGGCAAGTACCGCTTCCGCGTGCTCAACGGCTCGGGCAGCCGGGCGTATCGGCTGTCGCTGTCCAACGGCGCGACGTTCTGGCAGATCGGGACCGACAACGGGCTGCTTCCCGCGCCCGTGCCGCTCACGGAACTGACCATCATCCCGGGCGAACGCGCCGACATCGTGATCGACTTCGCCCCCTACACGGCCGGCACGCAAATCACGCTGCTCAACAGCGCGCCCGTCCCGTTCCCGGGCGGAGATTCGCAGACGATCATCCCCAATGTCATGAAGTTCAAGGTGGGCAGCGCAATCGGCGACACCGATCCCCTGCCCGCGACGCTCGTGCCCTTCACGCCCATCCCGGAAAGCGAAGCGACGGTGACGCGCGATCTGGTGCTCCGCCGGGCGCCGGTGACGAGCGAGTGCCCCTCGCACGCGACGGGCATGTGGATGATCAACGACCTGATGTGGGACGACATCACGGAGTTCCCGCGTCTGGGCAGCACCGAGATCTGGTCGTGGATCAACCGCTCGGGCGTGACGCACCCGATGCACATGCATCTGGTCAGTTTCCAGATCCTAGATCGTCAGGACTTTGACATCGTGCAGGGCGTCGTCACGCCCGTGGGCCCGCGCGTGCCGCCCCCGGCGAACGAAGCGGGCTGGAAGGACACTGTCGCGGCCGCGCCCAACCAGATCACGCGGGTGATCGCTCGCTTCGAGAACTTCTACGGCCTGTTCCCCTACCACTGCCACATCTTGGAGCACGAAGATCACGAGATGATGCGCCAGTTCCAAGTGACCTGCGAGCCGCCCAGCGTGGGCATCGATCCGGTGCCCGTGGTCGCGTGCCCGACGAGCGTCGCGACGCTGACTGTCGGCGCGGACGGCGATGCGCTCAACTACGTCTGGCGACGTGCGGGCCTGCCGCTCGCGAACGGGACATTGCCCAGCGGCGCGCTGGTCTCGGGCGCGAACAGCGCAACACTGTCCATCTCAGGCATCACCGCCAGCGAAGCGGGGCAGTACGACTGCGTCATCACCAACCCCTGCGGCACCGCAACGACCATCGCGGTGAGCCTCTCGGTACCCAATCCCTGCTGCGACTCAATCGACTACAACAACGACTCCTCGTTCTTTGATCCCACCGACATCGACGCCTTCCTGAGCGTCTTCAGCGAGGGCCCCTGCATCCCGCCCGACGCCACCTGCAACGACATCGACTTCAACAACGACGGCTCGTTCTTTGATCCCTGCGACATCGACAGCTTCCTGCTGGTCTTCAGCGAGGGACCGTGCACGGTGTGCGGGCAGTGATCGACCACAGATCGGACGTCGACAACCGTGTTGCACACGCGATGGACAGCGGTGCTCGCCTGGCGCGATACACTTGCCAGTTGAAGTTTTGTGCTTCATGGCGATCACGCTCGCATGTCGATCGAGCGAAGCCCGAGTGATCGGTCAGCAATCGGCAACCCGTGGAGGATGAGTGGATTCGACTTCAGCACCTGTTCGCCGCTTGAGGAACTACTGGAAAATCGAAGCGATGAACGTCGTGCTGATCCCGGCGGCGGCAGCATACATCGTGCATCGCTTTGGCGGCAAGATCACCCTGTCCCTGGTGCTCTGCATGTGCGCGTGTTCGTTTCTGCTCGTGATCGGCACCGTCGCTTTGCGCATGATGCTCCGGAAAGCGGAAGGTATTGGCGAAGCGGCCGATCATGTCGTGCCGCTGCTGGCGCGGCTGCGTTGGCCAGCAGTTGCGCTGTGCGTCGCCGCCGCAGCTGCGTGCGGATACGACTGGGCAACTGGCGGACTGCACTTGTCGCCAGATCGCGTCGCGTCGCTGCTGGTGCTGCTGCTTGCGGTGCTCGAGTACATCAACTACTACCACGTTCAAATCCAGCACTTCGATCACGCGGCAGATTGGCAGCGATTGCTTGCCGGCAGGGGATTCCGACGCTCGCATCTGGCTCGCGAGATCGAGCGATGGAATCGCAAGCGGACTCGAGCCGTGTAGTGGCGTGTGGGACCGGATCACAGTCCGTCACACTTCTGACAGCGTCGCGCGGCGCCGCCCACGCGGCCAGCGAACCCCACATGCAATGACCCCTGCGGGATTCGAACCCGAGTTGCACCAATCAGACAGTGCGATGAGAATCTGGCGTCCTAGTCCAGATCAGACGACGGGGTCACGAAGGCTTCGAGTGTGCTTTCGAGGCATGTTGATCGCGCCAGCGCTCACGCCGGCATCGACTGCAACTGCCGGCGCAAGAGGCTCAGCGCATACACAGCCGCCTCCTCCGCGCTCTGCCCCACCACCGCGCCGCAGGGCGTCGCGTTCTGGTCGCGCCATTCGGCCCGGTAGCAATCAAACAACTGCACGTGCCGGATCGTCAGCGAATACCCAGCGTGCGCGAAGCACTCGCCCACCGCCTGCACCGTCGGATACGAGCGCCCGTCGCGATGCACGCGACAGTCCCCAGCGTCCTGCGCCTTGAAGTCGGTTTGATACAGAGCATCGATTGCGAAGTCCAGACCCATGAGTGACCTCCGGCGTGCGTGTCCGTCAAGAACACCCGTTCCAGCCCGAGAGCAAGTTCCAAGGCGAAGCTCACCTCGCCCAGAACCGAATCGACCCACTCCCCGCCCCCGCCCCCCCGCTCTCATCCGTCCTCATTCGCTGCCGCTCCGCGGCGAGCAATCGTAGTCCGTGCCCAGGGCTCTTCACCAAGTCCTAAAGCCCGAAAACCGCTGATTCGACGCGAGCCCCGCGGCAAACGCATCGTTTTCGCAAGTTGTTCGCATGGATATCGGTTGGACGGGCCGCCTGGACGCAATCGTCGCCACCCGCTCGGGTTACTTCAGCAGACTCAGCGCCACCACGTCATACGTCGCATGCGTCGCGACGCAGACGCCAAAGCCTCGCAGAATGAACAGCACCGCGAAGTACAGCCCTGCGATCATGTAGACCACGAGCAGGCGCAGGTCGGCCCCGCCCCCCGGATGCTGGATGTTGTGATAGAACGTGAAGGCGATGGCGGAGACAAACGCCGCGATGACATACGTCGTGCCCTCGCCCACGCGAAAGAGGTCCTTGAGCACGAAGTGCAGCCCCGCGATCAGGATCAGGCGGAAGAGCAGCTCTTCGTAGATCCCCGCCCCCAGCGCGAGCGTCAGCCGCGCAGGCAGGCCCAGTTCGGCGATGGATGTCGCCCCGCCCCCCGACTGCATCATCAAGACCTTGCTCGTGCCCGCGATCGCCGCGAACACGAACAGCGGCAGCGTCCACAGGAACGACTCAAGCCCCATCCCCAGCACCACATCCTTGCGAACCCGCCAGCGATCGCGCTCCAGCACATGCCACACGAGCAGGATCACCGTCAGCAGGATCGGCGGCACATGAAAGCCCACGTTCCCGAACACATCCAGCGCCTGCGTCAGCATCAGGCGGGCCTTGATCACCTCGACCATGCCATTGCCCGTCAGGAACAGCAGCGTGCCCAACTCATACAACACCATGAGCGGAACCAAAAACGCCAATGTGTGGAGCGGACGCGTCGACAGAAAGAAGTAGCTCTCTTTGTCGACCATCAACGCGGGCGACGTCGCCTTGCGCGACGCGGCTTTGGAAGGTGGCCGCACATGCGCGGGCTTGCGAGAACGGCTATCACCGCCTGCGTTGCCCGTGCCAACATTGCGACTGCCCGTCCCGCTCGTGCCAAACAGCGATGGGCCCGCGTCACTCTTCGAGCCCGATGCCGCAGCCCCGGGCTTTCGAGCCGCACCTCCCGCCGCGCCTGCGACGCGCCCGCTCGAAGTTGGTCCTCCACTCACCCTGGGCGGCACGCAGCGTCCTTTCCGCGTGAACGAGTCTTGGTCTTTACCCCGCGACACTCCGCCGCAGAGTCTGCGATGATAGTTCCCGATTGCTGCGCGGCACGATCAAGCGTCTACCCACTTTCGCACTCTCGCACCTTCGCACTGCCGCACTTTGCCCCCCACTCACTGTGCTCATCGACGCGAAATCACCACCCCCACCGATCGCTTCGCGCTCGTGACCCGCACCGACGCGGGCACGCCTTCGAACGTGACTTCCTTGGACGACACGCCCCGCTGCAACTCGTCGGAACTGAGGGCGACGGTTGCGGTGAGCACCAGCGACCCGTCGCGGACGCGGTCGATGACATCGCCAGGCCCCTGCACGCGGACGTTGCTCAGGTATTGCTCGTCGGGCGTGAGGTAGACGTCCCACTTGGCCATATCGACGGGCAGCATGCGCAGGGCGACGGGCACGCGGGGCAGGACGTGCTCGACCAGGCGCGAGCGGATCGTCAGTTGCACGTCCGCGATGTTGGGCGTCAGCGTCACGCGCGCGTTTTGAGCCAGAGCGTCAGGGGCGCGAAGTCGCATTCCAACCAGCGATTCGGCCTTGCCGGGCGTCAGGCGGTCAAACTCGGCCCGGGCGACAGTCAGTTCGACCGCCGCGTCGTTGGGCAGGGCCTCGGCGTCACGCTTGGGCAGGCGAACGCGCACGCGGGGCGGGCTGACAACAGGAGCACTCTCAAACTCGCCCCCTTCGGGCAGCGACACGCGCACGGGCAACTCCCGCACCATGAGTTCATCGATCATCACGTCCATCGCCGCGGGCTCGGTTCGCTGGACCGACACGCCCAACTCGGCAAGCTGCGGATGCGAGCGCAGGGCGGAGAGCAGGTCGATGGAATGCTCGCCCGTGCTCGCGGGCACGGCGGGATCGCCCAGCGTGAGAATGACGGGCACGGATCCGAGGATGCGCTCGGCTTCGTCCATGCGAGCGGCAGCGCCCTCCACTTCCATGCGAATCGTGACCTCACGGACTTGCGGAGCCTTGGCACCCTTCACGTCCACCACAAGCTGCTCGCCATCGGTCGCAGACTGGGCGCGAGGCTGGACGAGCACGATCGCCTGCAGATTGGCGGTGCGCAGCGTCTCGGCCTCGGCAAACAGCCACACCATCGCCGCGACCAGCGTGGTAAGGGTGAGGGTTTTGAGGGCGTTCCAGAGGCGGTGCATGGTGCGGGGGCTGGGAAGTGCGAAAGCGGTCGTGGCACGGACCTGTCCTCAGGTCCGTGGGATGATCAGAAGTGCGTCGGAGCGAAAGTGCGACAGTGAAGAGAGAGCAACGTTGAAGCTGGTTTGGGAGGTCAGTTGGGACGAGCGGTCGTTAGTCAAGATCGCGGGTGCGAGGAGATCGGGAGCGGGGGTCGGTGCTGGATTTGGAGGTCGGTTCGTCGATTGGGTCGGGCGATGCTGACATCGCGCCGATGGGGGTGTCGCTCAGGGAAGCACCGTTGACGCTGCTGCCGCCCAGGGCCGTGTCGCCAAGCGCGGTCAGGTCGCTGGCGGATTGGCCCGCGATGCTGCCGCCCGGGGAGTTGTCGCCATGCAGCAGGCTCTCCATCAGCGGGTCCGCCGAGTCTCGGCGTTCCTGGGCGGTGGGTTCGAGGACGGGCACGGTGGACTTGCTGGTCTGGATGATGCCCGTGCGTTTGGCGTTGGTGAGGCGGGCGGTCAGTTCATCGTGCAGTTCGCTCTCGGTGAGGGGCCGGGAAAGCTTGCCGCGCTCTGCGATGCGGATCGCGCCGGTTTCTTCGCTGACCACGACCACAAGCGCATCGCATTCGTTGGTGAGGCCCACTGCGGCCCGGTGCCGCGAGCCCAGGCGCCGATCGGGCATGTCGCCCGGCTCCGCGAGGGGCAGTTGCACGCCCGCGGAGTCAATCACGCGGCCCTTGATCACCACCGCGAGATCGTGCAGTGCTGATCCCGGGAAGAAGATCGATTGAAGCAGCCGGCCCGAGAGCTCGGCCCCGAGCTTGGTCCCGCCCTCGACGATGCCCGCGAGTTTGGTCTGACGCTCCAGCACGATCAACGCGCCGAACTTGGCCTTGGAGAGGTACGCCGCGGCTTCGGAGACTTCCTCGACGATCACGCGAATGTCCTTGGGCGTGCTGCGGAGGAAACTGGTTTCGCCCAATCGCACCAACGCCCGGCGGAGCTCGGGCTGGAAGATCACGATCATGGCGATCGCGACCAGGGCGATGAACTTGTCATACAGCAGGCCCAGCCGCTGGAAACTGCCCCCGCCCCCCAGCATCCGCGAGAGGATCGTGATCACGATCAGGAGCAGCAAGAGACCCTTGAGGGCCCCCGCCGCCCGCGTGCCTTGCACGAACCGGACGATCAGGAAGACGACGACCCAAATGATCGCGACCTCGACCGCGATTTCCCACGGCGAGTACGTCTGCAGCCGCTGCTGCAACGCCTGGATGCGGTCCATCAGGTCCACGTTCACGATCCGACTCCGATCAACTCACTATCGCACTTTCCCAAGCCCCCACCGACCCCTTCCGGACATACGCACCCTGCCCCACACGGGTGCGATGATGACGCAAAGTCTCGCTCCCACAGTCTACCTGTCGGCTCCCGAAGTTCACGAACTTCTTTCCATGTTTCGAGAAGTTTTTTGGTTTTCCCACACGAAACGCGCCCGTCAGGAAGCGTCGAGCATCCATCCGGACCCGTGAGCCCTTGAACGCAGAGGAGATTCTCCGCGTTCTTCACTTCGTGCCCCTCTGTTTTCCTCTGCGTTCACGAGCCAACAGCTCCCAAAAACGCCACGAGCCGCGTGGAGCGGCTCGTCCGTCATGGTGTTTGTTGTTCAGGCCGCGCGGGGGCCGCTGTTGGGGCTGCCCTGGGGGTCGTCGAGGTGCAGGAGAATCTTGAGGTTCTCGAACTGGCGTTCGACGTGCTCGAGAGCGGACTCGACTTGGGCGATCGAATCCATCGATTCGTGCGCGCCGGGCTGCCAGTTGTTTCGCGGGCGCCAGGTGCGGGCGGGGGCTTCGGGGAAGGAGCCTTCGCCGGTCAGGCGGAGGGGGGCGGTCAGAGCATCAACGTTGGCGTCACTTCGCATCCATCGACCTCCGATGCTTGGGGCGGGCTTGCGAATACTTCGCAAACCCATACCACGCAAGGACATCGGGAGATTGTGCGATTCACTTGGGGTGCTCAGTCGCATGAAGGGGCTCCAAATCGAGGTCGCGAGAGGGCGACGCCGCGCTAGACGGCGCAGCCGTTTCAGGCCATCGGCGAATTGGCATGCACGACCCAAGATTCGGGCGTTGTCAGCAGGAATTGTTCCATGCCC
This sequence comes from Phycisphaerales bacterium, assembly GCA_022843045.1. Lineage (GTDB taxonomy): Bacteria > Planctomycetota > Phycisphaerae > Phycisphaerales > UBA1924 > BJHL01. The sequence goes on along the minus strand of JALHOJ010000007.1, from coordinate 63,175 downwards.
GATAACAAAAGTGCGGCTACTGCTGCGCCTGCGGGGTCGGGCCGGCCTTGCTGGGGCGGTACTGCGGCTCGGTCCCGGCGAGCAGGCGCTTGATGTTGGCCCGGTGCGTGAAGACGACCAGCAGGCCGATGCCCAGCGTCACCCAGAAGTAGATCGCCGAGCTGCCCTTCAGCAGCGCGCCGACTTTCCAGCCGTCGCTGCGGAAGGCGAGCAGCAGGACCCACAGGCAGACCGACATCGCCCCGGCGATCGAGCCGACGCTGATGCGGCGTGAGATCGCGAAGCAGATGAGGAACACGACCAGCGCGCCGCCGCCGGCGAACGTGAGCATCGGAAAGACGCCCAGCAAACCGCCGAAGCCGGTGGCCACACCCTTGCCGCCCTTGAAGCCGATCCAGGGAGAGAAGATGTGGCCGAGGGTCGCGGCGACGACGCAGGCGAGCCAGATCCAGGTGCGGTCCAAGGGTGCTTCCCAATGTGCGATGGTGCCGAGGGCAAACCCGGCAAGCAGCACGGGCAACAGGCCTTTGAGCATGTCTGCAAAGAAGCCAAAGAAGAAGAACTTGCGGCCCAGGGCCCGGCCAAGATTGGTCGCACCGACGTTGCCGCTGCCCACGGTGCGGATGTCAACGCCTTTGAGCTTGCCGATGAGGAGCGAGAAGGGGATGGAGCCGGCGAAGAAGGCGAGGGCGATGAGGATGGGTGCGAGGAGGGGGAGAGGGAGCCAGGGGGCGGGCATGGGGGAGGGTACGGGAAGAGGAGAGAAGAGACGGAGAGACGGAGTGGGGAAGAGCGATAGAGCGATAGAGCGACAGTGTGGGCGCACCTGGCAATTGGCCGCGAGTGTGATCGCGTAGCGGAAGCCGGTTGGGCATGCTTGCGGTGATTCGCCACAAGCATCGCCGCCCAAAGCTGCGGCGAAGCATGTGGCACGGGTGGAGAGCTTCCGCCTGCTGTTTCAGGAAGTCAGGTTGCGCCACCCGCCCGACCACCGGATACGGACACGAAGATCATGGAATTTTATCAAAATATATCATGTCGATTCTTTCGATAATTGCACCGTTCTTATTTTTGATCAAAAGAATGTTTTTGCAGTTAAACACTTGGTTTGTAGAGTATTTCCGCGTGCACATTATCCTCTTGATAAAAACATATCGGTTTGTAATTACTATCTTTTGAGGTATGTTAAGTACAGCAATAAAAAACAAAAATCCGAATAAAGCAAACATGGCAATTGACAGTGAGGTAGGGTACTTCGTGGCAGCGTGTGTTGCCGAGATTATGTAGAACAAAGGAATAATCGACAACAATCCACACCACAAGAGAGTAAGACAAAGCATTCTCTTGTTTGCATAATACTTCATAATTTATGGCCACGGCTTGTGGGTGTGTCGGCGATAAAACCAGCAGGCACGGCACGTAGCACGGCCTTACACCAGCAATTGTACCATGCCACAGCCTGCTGGCTTTGCGGCTGGTTGTGGGTTTGGTGGGTGGGTGGTCGAGGCGGGAATGTGGGTTTTGGTGCCGCGGGGCGTTGCTGGTGGTTGGAAGGAGAGCGTCTGCTTCTAACACTGGTTTCTTGGGTGCGGGCTCGGGCCTAGAAGGCCCGGCCCTCCGCGACTCACGGGCGGGACGCCCGTGCTACTGGGGCGTGGCGAGGAGCAGGGCGGCCTTCATGCTGCCTTCGTGGGCGAGGCCCTTGCCCGCGATGTCGAAGGCGGTGCCGTGGTCGGGGCTGGTGCGGAGGAAGGGGAGGCCGACGGTGAGGTTGACGGCGCGGTCCCAGGCGAGGGTCTTCAGTGGTGCCAGGCCCTGGTCGTGGTACATGGCGACGACGAGGTCAAAGCGGGCGGGGGCGTGGAGGACGCCCCTTGACAGGCGGGAGAGGGCGGATTGGAAGATGGTGTCGGCGGGGTGGGGGCCGGTGGCGCTCAAGCCTGCGGCGCGAGCCTGAAGAACCGCGGGGGCGATGATGCGGTCGTCTTCGTCGCCAAGCAGACCTTGTTCGCCGGCGTGGGGGTTGAGGCCGCAGACGCCGATGCGGGGGCTCTCGATGCCCATGCGTTGGAGTTGCTGAGCGCCCAAGGTGATGACGTCCACGATGCGCTGGGTGGTGAGCGTGCTGGCGACGGTGCGCAGGGGTTGGTGGACGGTGGCGAGGATGAGGTTGAGGCCGACGTGGGAGATGGGCGGAGGGTGGGACCCGGGGCTTCGCAGAGCCTCAGCCCCGGCGTTTGGCGAAGCGTCTTCGATGGGCGGGGCGTGGAACATCATCGCGAACTTGGGCGTGTTGGTCGCGTGGGCGAAGAGTTCGGTGTGGCCCGGGAAGCGCGTGTGGCCGGCGAGGGACCAGTGGTGCTTGCTGATGGGGGCGGTGACGACGGCGCTCGCGTGCCAGGGGTGATCGGCGGGGAATTTGGCGAGGGCGATGGCTTGCTCGACGTAGGCGTACGACGCTGCGCCGGCTTGTGCAGGGGTTGCGCGTGCATTTGAGCGCGACGATTCGGGTTGGTCCTCGTCGGCGTGGATGTCCACCACGACCACCTCGCCTGCGCGATCGGGGACGAAGCGGTTGCTGGCGAGGGCGGCGGCGGGGAGGTCGGTCCAGAGGGCGGGGAGGTTGCAGGCGGTTGCCGCGTTCGCCATGGTGCGGGAATCGCCCAAGATGACCCATCGCGCGCGGGAACGCACCGCGCCGTCTGCGAGGGATTTGGCGATCACTTCCGGGCCGATGCCGAGGGGATCGCCCATGGAGATTGCGATGAGGGGGAGCACGGGGAAGTGTACGAAACGGGAGGGCGGATCAATTCTGGTCGTGTCCGGCCCGTCGAACGCGGAGGAAGACGGAGGAGCCAAGAAGAGAGGAAAACAGAGAGTGAACTCTGTCTTCCTCGTTTGCTCTGTCTCTGTTTTCCTCTGCGTTCGAGGGGTAACGCACGCCGCTGAGCGTTCGGCGCTTGCTGACGCCTAGCCCGCAACGTGGCATTTGGTTTACTTCTTTTCGCGGGGCTTGAGCAGTTCGCCCAGCCCGCGTTCGATGAGGTTCTCGGGTTTGAGTTGGTTCAGGAATTGCTTGCCGAAGAGTTCGAGGTCGGGGCGTGTGCTGGGCTTGTCCATCGAGCCTTTGGTGCGGAAGGGCATCATGCTGGCGGCGTTGATGATGGGGCTTGCGCCGCCCAGGAGTTCGCTCAGCTTGCCGCCTGCGCCGGTGTTGAAGAGGCCGGCGGCTTCGTCGGCGAGGGCGCCGAAGGGGATGTACGTCACGACGTCGATTTGGCGATTGACCAGATCGACGGTGCCTTCGGTTTCCATGGTGAACTCGCCCAGGGGGACGCGCCACTTGGGGTAGGTTGCGACGCCGTTGGTGACGGTGATGGTGAGGGGATCAAGCCGCGTGCCGATGCTGGTGTTGGTCTTGATCTTGGCGAGGTTGAGCAGTTGCGCGAATTCTGAGCCTGCGCCGAAGCGGAGTTGGCCTGGGTCGATGGTGACCTGGCCGCTGAGTTTGGACAGGTCGTTGCTGAGCGGGACGCGCAGGCCGGTGGCGACGAGGCTCGCGGGGCGATCCTCGCGCTTCTTTTCGAATGTGCCAAGCAAGGGCAGACCTTTGACGACGCGGCCCGCGAGGCCGGCAGTGATCTCGAGGAGGTCGGCCCGCATGGGCTCGCTGGAGACGAGCACGGCGTCTTCGAGGTTGCCCTTGATGCTCGCGCTGGCGCGGCCGCTCTTGGCATGGAGGTCCAGCACGCCTGGCGCGACGCCCGCGACGGGCTTGCCCATCAGCGGATAGCGCTCGGCGAGCAGTTTCACTTCGATGATGGGGCCCAGAGCCTCGACGAGCAAGCCATCTTTCTTTGCGAGCACGTCGAGCAGGGCGGTGGGGACGCTGGGCATGTCGCCTCGGGCGTCGAGGATTGCGCCGTCCATGCTGAAGGCACCTGTGGCGTCGACAAGGTTGCGGACGTTGCCGGTGAGGGCGACCTTGCCGGATGCTTCGGAGCCCGAAACTTGTTGGTTGGGCACCTGCACGCTGTCGACGGCGATGTCGAAGGCGAGGGGCTTGTCGCCCGGGGTCACGCCAGCGATGTTGGTCGCGGGGTTGATGGTGACGCGGGTGTTGGCGATGTTGAGAATCTGGTTGTCGCTGGTGCGGAGGGCGGCCTGCGGAATCGTCAGGGCGAGGGCGACGTCCGGCGGCGGGGCCTTGGCGGGCGTGCCGTCGGCGTTCTTGGCGGCGCGAGGGAGGACCAGGGTGTTGATCGCGAGGTCGATGGTGGTTTCTTGCGAGAGGGCGAGGGGGGGGGCCTTGGCTGCGGTGTTGGCTGCGTCCTTGGGCTTGAGGAGCGCTTCGACGAAGGAGGGCTGGGCCTTGATCGTGAATCGCGCGGGCTCGACGAGCGAGAGGCGCGTGGGTTCCTGGCGGAGTTTGAGCGGGCCGGTGGTGGTGACGTTGGGGGCGGTGAGCGTGATGGCGGCGTCTGCCTGAGACGCATCGGCGTTGGAATTGGCGACGACGCGAATGTCGGCGGTCTGGCCCAGCGCGCCGACGAGCAAGCCGTCTTTGGCGAGCAGGCTGTCGAGGCCGGCGGTGCTGAGCTTGGCGAGGGCAATGTCGGCGCGGAGGGATTGGGGCTTGGCGGCGGCGAGGGCGATGCGGGCGGAGCCATCGAGTTCGCCCAGGGCGCGTTCGGTGGTGCCTTGGGGGGCGCCCAGGAGGTTGCCGCGGAGGGAGAGGCCGGCTTCGCCTGGCTTGCCGCCTTGGTCGGTGGCGAGCAGGCTCGACACGGGGGCTTCGAGGTCGAGCGTGAAGTCCTCGACGCCCGCGCGGGCGCGCTGTGTGTCGCTGGTCTTGAGGTTGTCCACGAGCACGCGGCCTGGCAGCGTGAACTTGGCCTTGAGCGTGCCCGCCTCGGCGAGCTTGGGCTTGCGATCCTTGTCGAGGGGGATGGTGAGGGGCTCGACAGTGAACGTGGCGCGAGCCGGGCCGGCGAGGCGCGGGCGATCGGCTTCGGGCATGTCGGGCGCGAGCGTGGCGAGGACGCTGGCGGCGGATTGGGGCGAGAGGGTGGTGTCGAGGGCGAGGCCCGCGATGGTGACAAGCGTCGGGGCGAGGGTGGCGTTGGTGGTGAGTTTGAACTGGCCTGAATCGATAACAGCGTCGAGGGCGAGTGCGTCGGCCTGGTTGGCGGCGGGCTTGGTGTTGGCCCTTATGACGACGCCTGGACCGACGACTTCGCGCAGCAGGGCGACGATGTCGAGGCCTGGCTTGCCGGTGGCTGGATCAACCGCTGGGGGCGCGACGAAGAGCTCGGCGAGGGCGGTGGAGAGATTCACGATTTCGACGCCGCCTTCGGGGCGGAGGGTCATGGGGTCGGCGATGGCCCATGGCTGGGCGGAGCCGGCGGGGGCGGCGATGATGGCGTCGGGAACGGTGAAGTTCGCGCCGATGCCGCCTTGTTGGCCGGCGTAGGCGAATTGGCCTTGCGCGCCGACGGCGAGCTTGCCGCCTTTGGCGATGGAGACGCCTGCGCCGAACTTGGGGAGGGTGATCGCGCGGGGGGCGGTCGCAGGCGATGCAGTGGATGCTGCGTCGACCTTGGTGATGACCAGTTGCTCGAGGTCGATGCCCACCGATCCGTCGGCTTGGCGCAGGTCGGGCTTGCGATCGCTGGTCAGCGGGAGATTCAACCAGTTCACGCGGACCATGGTCTTACCGCTGCCGCCCGGCGCGGCGGAAACCTTCCACGGGCCCTTGGAGGTGATGGCTTCGGCGAGGCGGCCGCCTGCGTCGGCTTCGATGATGAGGACGGGCTCGCCTTGCCCTCCCACTGCCCGTCCTGCGAGCGCATCTTGGCGGAGGGTGAAGCCGCCTCGGGCGCGGAGCATGGCGGCGTCGGCGCGGAGGTTGATGTCGAGGGGGGGTTGGGTTCCTGCCGGCGCGTTGCTCGCCGCGGCGGTTTTGGCGGAGAGTTCGAGGTCCAGCGTGGGGCCGATGTCGCGGGCGAGGTCGAGGTTCATCGCGCGCACGAAGGGCTGGACGACTGCGGTGGCGATGCGCTGCACGCGGAGATCGGCGTCGATGCTGCTGGGCATGCCCTTGACGGGCGCGCCTTGGGCGTCGAGCAGGCCTGCGACGGCAGCGTTGACGGCGATGTCGCCGGCGGGTTGGCTGTCCAAGGTTGCGTTGGTTTGCAGCGTGAGGTTCGCGCCTTGGGCGAGGTCGGCGGTGCGGAGGGTCGCGGCGAGGGGCGCGATGCGCATGACGCGGGGGCGTTCGCCTTCGGTCGTGACGACGGAGCCGGTGACTTGGGTGGTTTCGAGGGCGATGGTGGCGGCTGCGCCGCGGAGGTCGAGGGGTGCGCCGCCTTGGGGGAGCTTGACGCGGACGTCGGCGAGGCGGGCGGTGACGTCGGGCATGGCGTCGATGCCAGTTTGATTGGAGTTGGCTTGCTGGTTGGTGGCGAGGGCGGCGCGGAGGGCGGGGACGAGGTCGGTGAGGGCGGCGCCCTTGATGGCGACGGTGACGGGCTGGGTTGCGGTGAGTGTGCCGTCGGCGACGCGGAGGGTGCCGTTGGCGGTCAGGCGCTGGAGGGTGACGTTGAGGTCTGCGGCGGCGTCTTTGATGGTGCCGTTGGCGTTGACGGTGACGTTGAGCGTCGGGCCCAGCGCGGCGGCGAGGGGGACGGGCTTGCCGGATTGATCCTTGACGACCGGACCGACGAGACCATCGACGAGGGCCATGGGCAGGCTGGTGATGCCCAGCTTGGCTTGCAGAGTCGCGGCGTCGATGGTGACGATGCCTGCGCTGTCGGCCCAGTTGGTGGCGGTCAGGTCGAGTTCGATCTTGCCTTCGCCGGAAGTGCCGCTGCTTGCATCGGCGGCGAAGGTTGCTTTGAGGGGCTGGGTGGGATCGATGTCGGCGGTGGCGAGGACGTTGGCGAGGCGGACGGTGGTCGGGCTTGCGGCGCCACCTACGCCGGCTTCGTCGATGAGGGTGAGGTCGACCTTGTTGACGGTGAGTTTGGCCTTGAGGCCTTTGGGGAGTTGGATGGGCTTGGATTGAGATTCACCAGCGGGAGCAGCGCCGCCTGCGGGCCCGGCGGGCTGGGGGACGAGCAGTTTTTGGACGTTGAGCTGGCCGTCGGCGTGGCGGACGAGCTTGACGGAGGTGTCGCTGACGTTCAGTTGGCCGATGTCGAGGCTGCCGGTGATCAGGCCGATCAGGCCCGCGCTGGTAGAGACGGTGGTCTTGACGACTTCCTTGCCTTGGTCGTCGGTCCAGGTCAGGCCCTGGATGCGCTGGGGACCGCCCCAGGAGAAGCTGGCGTCGGCGACGGCCACTTTGCCTTTGACGAACTTGCCGGCTTGGCCTGCGATAATGCCCGGCGCGAAGGCTCCGGCGAGGGTCGGGGCGAGCAGGATGACCCCGCCCACCAGCACGAGGACGCCAGCGGCAAGGCCCAGCAGCAGCTTCTTGCGAGACTTCTTGGGGAGGTTGGTTGAGGAGTTGGGTTGGGCTGGTGTACTCATGGCTCGTGCTGTCAGCGTATGAGTTGGACGCACCAAACATCGCCCGGTGCTGGCATGGGGGCGTGCATCGGGAGGGCGGGCGGTCACGAAACGTACACTACTGTCGGATTTGGCAGTCCGCTTTGGCTGTCGGTTTCGACTGTCGGTATCCGGTGACAGCGTTCGGAGGTTGCATGGCTGGTTCTGGCGTTCGTGTTGTGGTGGTTGGCGGCGGGCTGGCGGGATTGGCCAGCGCGGTGGAGTTGGGCTCGCTGGGAGCGCAGGTCACGCTGGTGGAGCGCAATCAGCATCTGGGCGGGAAGATGAACCTGCTGCGCGAGCAGACCTCGCTAGGCATGTTCGAATTTGACATGGGGCCGACGATCATCACCCTGCCGCAGGTGCTGCGGGGGATCATTCGGCGGAGCGGGCGGCGGGTCGAAGACTACATCAACCTGATCAACCTGGACCCGCAGTGGCGGTGCATGTATGAGGATGGGACGACGATTGACCTGCGTCTGAAGGTGGATGATCTCACCGCGGCGCTCGACAAGCAGTTTCCGGGTTCGGGGGCGGGGAGCGGCTATCGCTCGTTTGTCGAGTATTCCCGGCGGATGATGCGACTGTCGGAGAAGGTCTTTTATTATCGAGATTTGGGCGGCGTGGCGGACATGATGAAGAAGCCGCCGACCGAGCCGGGGTTGCTCAGCGATGTGCTGAACATGCGGATGCACTCGACGGTCGCGGGGACGATCGAGAAGCACATCCAAGAACCGCACGTCCGGCAGATGTGCGAGCACTTCCTGCAGTACGTCGGTTCATCACCCTTCCTTGCGCCGGCGATTCTGACTCTCATCGCGGCGGCGCAGGTGGATCACGGGTGCTGGTACGCGATGGACCCCAATGGCAAGACCGGCGGGACGCGGATGGTGGCGCGGAGCCTGGAGCGCATCGCTCGCGAGATGCCCAACGTGACGATCATCACGGGCACGGGCGTGGCGCGGATTGAGTCCAGCGACACGAAAGTGACGAGTGTGGTGCTCGAAGACGGACGGACGGTCGCCGCGGATGCGGTGGTGAGCAACTGCGACGTGCAGCGGACGTACCGCGACCTCACGGCGACGCCTCGGGCGCAGCGCGAGCAGAAGTCGATCGCGGCGGACTACACGCCTGCGTGCAGCGGCGTGGTGCTGTACCTGGGCCTCAAGAAGCAGTACGAGCAGTTGTCGCACCACAACTTCCTGTTCAGCAAGGTGAGCCACGACGAGTTTGATGACATCTATCGCGCGGGCATTCCGGCGCGCGATCCGACGCTGTATATCGCGGCCCCCAGCCGGACCGATCCGACGCAGGCGCCCAAGGGCTGCGAGGCTCTGTACATCCTTATTCACACGCCCTATATGCGGCCCGGACAACGCTGGGAAGGCTCGGGCGGGCTGCTTGAGCAGTATCGCCCGGTGGTGATGGACAAGATGCGGCGGATGGGCTTTACGGACCTCGAAGAGAACATTGTGGTGGAGAAGACGCTCACGCCGCAGTCGATTGATCGGATGTATAACGCCGAGGGCGGGGCGATTTATGGCCTGGCCAGCCACGGCAAGCTCAAGGGCGGGTTCAAGCCTCGCAACCGGAGCAAGGTGTTCAAGAACTTGTACCTTGCGGGCGGGTCTGCGAATCCGGGGCCAGGCGTGCCCATGGTGCTGATGAGCGGCGTGACGGCGGCGCGGGCGTTGGCGATTGACACGGGACTGACGAACACGGATCGCATCGATTTGGGCGCGGGCATCGAACCCAATACGCCCGTGCATTGGTCGCTGGCGGAGCCGAAGGGGCGCGAGGCGGCGTTGGTGTAGGTGGGAAGAGACGAAGTGACGGAGTGATGGAACGGCGATGACTGCAATGAGTCCATCTTCTTCACCGTCTCACCCGCCGCAGATTCTGCCAGGCAACTTCACGCCCCGGTTCGTGCGTTTCTTCACGTGGTATGCCAAGCGGCTGTTTGCGAAGAAGTTTCATGCGTTGCGTACTGCGCCGGGGACACACGCCGCGCTGCGCGAGGCGGGGGCGCACGATGGGCCGCTGATCGTGCTGCTCAATCACAGCGCGTGGTGGGATCCGTTGGTGCCGCTGCTGCTGGCGGAGTGCTGGCGGCGGGACGGGTTGGCGGAGCGCTCGGCGTGTGCGCCGATGGATATTGAGCAGCTTCGCAAGTTTGGGTTTTTCAGGCGGCTCGGTCTGTTTGGCGTGGATCCGAGCGATACGCGGTCGTTTCCGGCGATGTGCGAGTATGTGCTGGCGCGGTTTGGGAGCGAGACGCGACCGACGCTGTGGATCACGCCCCAGGGGACGTTTGCCGATGTGCGCGAGCCGGTGCGGATGCGGCCCGGGGCGGCGGCGATCGCGGCTCGCGCGAAGAACGTCCGCGTCTTGAGCGTGACGCTTGAATATGCGTTCTGGCTGGATCAGCGACCGGAGATTTTCGTGCGGGCGGCTTGCGTGCCCGCGCCGGCCAGCCCGAGCACGCCTCATTGGCACAGCGCGATGGAAAGCGCGATGAATGCAAACGCGGGCGAGCTTTCGCGGCTGGTGATCGCGCGGGATGCGAACGCGTTCACGCCTCTGCTGGGCGGGGCGTCTTCGGCCAACATCCATCCGGTGTATGACTGGTGGCTGCGGCTTCGCGGCAAGGACGCGGCGCTGCGAGATCGCCAGCGGGAACAGACTCATCGGGAGGCGACGGCATGAACACGCTGATGGCGCTCAGCATCGCGGGGGCGGCGATCAGCGCGCAAGCGCTGGCGATGGCTGCGTGGAACCTCTCGCGGTATCGCGTGCCGCGCATGGGTGGTGCTGTGAGCGGAGGCGGGCCGCTGGTGTCGATCTGCATTCCTGCTCGCAACGAGCAGGCGAACATTGAGGCGTGCGTGCGGGGGCTGCTGGCGCAGACGCATGCGAATGTCGAGGTTCTGGTCTATGACGACCAGAGCACCGACGAGACGCCCCGGATTCTGGAGCGGCTGGAGCGTGAGGACCCGCGGGTGCGGCGTGTGGCAACGCATGCACTGCCGCAGGGCTGGAACGGCAAGCAGCACGCCTGCTGGCGAATGGCCCAGGCGGCCAAGGGCGAGTTCTTTCTCTTCACCGACGCGGACGTGCGGTTTGAGCCTGGTGCGGTGGCGCGATCGCTGGCGGCGATTGCTTCGCCCGATGCGAAGCAGCGACAGAAGGGGCTGGTGAGCACGTTTCCGCGGCAGATCACCGCGACGCTGCCCGAGCATCTCGTGGTGCCGATGATCTTTTTCATTCTGTTCAGCTATCTGCCGTTTGTGCGGATGCAGAACTCGCTGGATCCCTCCGCGAGCGCGGGCTGCGGGCAGTTCTTGTTCGTCGCCCGCGAGGCGTACTTCGCGGCGGGCACGCACGAGGCGTTCAGGGACAGCATGCACGACGGGATCAAGCTGCCGCGGCTGGTGCGGAAGGCAGGGTTTGCGACCGATCTGTTTGACGCGACGGACGTGGTGAGTTGCCGGATGTACTTTGGGTGGCGGAGTACGTGGCGGGGTTTTGCGAAGAACGCGTATGAAGGGCTGGGCAGCGTGGGGCTGCTGGTGTTCCTGACATTGATGCATCTTGTGGGGCATGTGCTGCCTTGGGTGTTGGTGGTGATGGGCCTTGCGGGGGTTTCGACACAAGCCGGGGGCGACGTGTCGCGTTGGTGGTGGTTGGTTGCGCTGCTCGCGTGCGCGATTCAGGTCGTCCAGCGGGCGATGCTCGCGTCACGCCTGCAAACCAGCATGCTGGGCGCGATGCTGCATCCGATGGGTGTGCTGATGATGACGGCGATCCAGTGGCATTCCTTTGTGCTGCACCTGCGCGGGAAGCGTTCCTGGCGGGGGCGGGATGCGTCGGGGAATGTTGCCCCGGCGTGAAGATCGCATAACCACGGGAACGAGCACTTCGTCGGGATCGTGCAGTTCTGGATCCAACGCCGCGTGCTCTTGCGTTTCCGGCCAAATCCATTACACTACTGCCATGTCTTTCTGGAAGCGCATGCTCGCCCGCGATGGCTACGCCGAGACCCCCGGCGCGGCGGCTCGCCGCCAGCATTCGGCGTTTCTGACCGAGGCCCTCGCGACGGGGCGCACGTATCCGCGGATTCCGATGAAGCCAGTGGAGAAGGGCGGGTTCTCGAAGCTGCTGTCGCTGGCGAACGGGGCGCGGCTGGCGGCGAAGTGGTGGGAGATGGCGCTGGCGCGAATGGAGTAGCCACGCGAAACCTGCCGCGGCTGCGCCCCAACAAGGCTTGTGACGCGGAGTTTGGTTGCATCGTCGGCAACGTGGTCGAAGTTGTTCGGCTTCGCAGCATCGAAGGAGTATCTCGTGGGAGGCTTTGGCATCGCGCTCCTGCCGATCTTGTTCGTGGCGCTCGTCTTCGCGGGCCTGATCGCTCTTTTGGCGTGGGCGAAGCGGGGGGATGGTCGCACGGACTTGCGGCGGTGTCCGCGATGCTGGTATGACATGCGGAGTCTGGATGGTCTGCAATGCCCCGAGTGCGGACATGCCGCGAAGCGCGAACGCGAGTTGTTCAGGGCCAGACCGCGTCAACGTGCGCAACGCGGGGCGACTGTTGCGCTCGCGGTGTTGGTGCCGGTGGCGATCTGGTTCCTGCTGCCTGCGCACTGGACGCGGAAGACGCCGCCGATCCTGCTGCGCGGGCTGCTGGCGCTACAGGGGACGCCGGCCTTGGGCCCCGCGGGCATTCCCGCGCCGCGGGGCGGGACGTCGTATCCGAATCACGGCTGGCAAAATCTGGTCTGGGCCCACGACGTGGGACTCGCGATCGACGCCTGCGTGATGCACGCTCAGCGTGGCGCGGGCCCGCTGGGCGACGACGAGTTCGCCGATCTCGCGGCGAAACTAGCCCAGATGCACGACTTGTACAACCGCTTGCAGGTGATGCCGATGGTGGATGGATGGCCGGTGGATCGGGCCCGCCTTCGTGTGGCCCGGGCCTGGCAAGCTGCGCGAGCGGAGCACGGCGACGCGGACCCGCGGACGATCCGATTGGCATGGGTGCTGAGTGAGGCGCAGTTCCCCGGCGCGCTGTATGACCATCGACCCGACTGGACCACGACGCCCGATGCGATCATCGAGCAGGCCCTCGCGCATCCCAGCGCGGTCGTGCGTCAGTACGGCCTGTCCCGACTTTCCAATCGCGTGCATCTGAGCGTCATGCGGGAAAGCACGCTTCGCACCGCACCGGGGACGTTGCCCCGCGTGCCCGCGCCGCCATTTCGGGAGATCGTGGATCAGATCGCGGGAAGTGATCCTGACGCGACGACGCAGTCGCGTGCCAGGGACCTTCAGTCCTATTGGGATGCGTTCAACCCGCCCTAGAAGTTCGAACAACCTGTGCAGACGAGCAGTTCGGGCTTATTGGACGCGAATCGACGTCCTATTCGGGGAAAGTCGCATGTTTCGTGTCCTGCCCGGGTGATACGTTCCGAGATGAGATCGGGTCAATCTGTTTCGCATCCTTGGAGGATTGTCATGCGTCGCATCGCGATGGTTTTGTTTTCGGCTGGCATGTTGCTGGCGTTTGGGACTCCGCGCAGCGCTCTCGCCCAGCAGTTCAGCTATCAGGGTGAACTCGAGCAGGGTGGCAGCAATGCCAACGGGCTCTTTGACTTCCAATTCCGCGTCTTTGATGCGGAATTGGGCGGGACGCAGGTAGGGATCACGACGCAGGCGACGACGCAGGTGACGGATGGGCGCTTCAGCACGACCATCGCCGCGGCGGCGGGGACATTTCCAGGTGCGACGCGCTGGCTGGACATTGCCGTGCGGCCCACGGGCGTCGGCGCGTTTGAGCAGTTGTCGCCTCGGCGGCGGATTGATCCCGCGCCGTATGCGATTCGGTCGCTGAACGAGCGATGGACGCCAGTGGGCGCCACCGGCGTGCGCACGGATCCGGGCACCACGTCGGTATTCATCAACGCCAGCTCCGCGCCGTTCACCGACACGGTGTTCACGGTCAACCGCGACACGACCTCGCTGGGCGGGATGTACGTGAACACGACGGGCGCGAACAGCACGCCCTACTACGGCTGGTCGGCGAACAACATCTCGCTGGCGGAGGCCCGGGTCGCAAGCAGCGACGGCCGCTTCCAACTGGTCGTCGCCGGCAACACCTCCGTGATCGTGAACTCCGCTGGGCTCTTGGGCGTGGGCAACTTCCCGAACGCCTCGGAGCGCCTGCAGGTCTTTGGCGATGCGGCGGCCACCGGGGTGGTGAAGGCGAACAACTTCAACTACACGACGGCCCAGACCCGCACGATGACGATTCCGTTCTCTGCATTCCTTGCGGATGGAGCCAGCGCGGCGAACGTGAGCCTGTTCAATGACCGATTCAGCTTCGCGAGTGCCACGGCCGAGGCGATCGCGTATGCGCCGGTCATGCTGCCCGACGGCGTCACCATCACGAGCATCACGATGCAGTACATCGACAATGTCGCGGCTGATCTCACCGTGCGCCTGACGCGCGGCACGTTCTCGGTGAACGGCGTGAGTCAGTTGGCAACTGGCACCACCAGCGGTGCAGTGGCGACGGCACGCTCGCTCACTGTGACCCTCTCGCCTGCGCACGTTGTGGATCAGTCCACGGCGCAGTACAACGTGGACGTCTTCTGCCTAGACTGGGCCGGAGCCTCGTCCACCGCCGTGAAGGCGGTGCAGATCACGTACTTGCTGCCCGGGCCGCGGTGAGGCGTCGGTAGTTGCAGGATGGTTGGGATATCCAAACCTCTCCCGGCCGGCGTTGTGGCGGCTCTCCCGCGCTACCATCGCCCCGCCTATGCCGACGATCACCATCAACGGGAAGAAGTGCGAGTTCACGCCTGGACAGATGATCCTCCAGGTCGCCAACGCCAACGCCGTCGAAATCCCGCAGTATTGCTACCACGACGGGCTTTCCATCGTGGCTTCGTGCCGCATCTGCCTGGGCGAGGCCTTCGCGCCCGACGCCAAGACGGGCCAGCTCGCGCCGTACATGGGCGGCAAGCTCTTTCCCACTTGCCAGACGCCAGCGATGGACGGCATGGTCGTCTACACCGACAGCCCCAAGAGCGTGGCCAATCAGAAGGCGGTGATGGAGTACCTGCTCATCAACCACCCGCTGGATTGCCCGGTCTGCGACCAGTCTGGCGAGTGCTTCCTGCAGGACTACTCCTATATGTACGGGCGAGGCGTGTCGCGCTTCGAGGAGCAGAAGGTCAAGCAGCCCAAGAAGGATGTGGGGCCGCACGTGTTCCTGTACAGCGATCGCTGCATCATGTGCACCCGCTGCGTCCGCTTCACACGCGAAGTCACGGGCACGAGCGAACTCACCGTCACGGGCCGGGGCAACCGCGAAGAGATCGACGTCTTCCCGGGCGTGCCGCTGGACAACGAACTCTCGGCGAACGTGATCGACCTGTGCCCCGTGGGCGCGCTGCTGGACAAGGACTTTTTGTTCGCCCAGCGTGTGTGGTTCCTGAAGGAAGCGGCGGGCGTCGACCCGCTCACGGCGAGCGGGGACAACATCTCGATCCATCACAACGAGGGCAAGATCTATCGCGTCAAGCCGCGCACGAACCTCTCGGTCAACAAGTGGTGGATCACAGACGAAGTGCGGTACGGCTGGAAGTTCGTGCACAGCGAGAACCGCCTGCGCAGCCCGATGCGCCGCCAATACGGCACGCTCGTTGAGGCTGATTACAACCGCGCGTATGACGGCATCATCGAGGGCGTGCGCTCGCGTACGAATCAGGGCAAGCGGCTCGCCGTCGTGGTGAGCCCGATGCTCACGTGCGAAGAGGCGTACCAACTCGCCCGCGTCGCCAAGGCTCTGGACAGCAGCGCGATTCTCGCGGTCGGCCCCGTGCCCGTGCATGGCCAGGACAAGGTCTATCCCACCGGCGCCAAGGAAACCGACAAGAACGCGTTCAAGATCTGCGCCGAGAAGGCCCCCAACGCTCGCGGCGTGCGACGCGTGCTGGGCGGGTTTGGCCCCGTCCTGGAATGGAACGACGTGCTCGCCCGCCTGGGCAAGGGCACCGGCAGCAGCGACGTGGGCAGCGTGATCCTGACGGGCAACTACCCCAGCGAGTGGCTGACGCGTGACGCACGCGAGGCGCTCTCGGGCAAGTTTGTCACGCTCATCGACACACTCGCCAGCGACGCGATGGACGCCGCGGACATCGTCCTGCCCGGCGCATCCTTCGCCGAGAAGGCCGGCACGTTTGAGAACTGGAAGCACCAGTTGCAGGCCTTTGAGCAGGCGATCCCGGTGATCGAAATGGCCAAGAGCGAGGGGCAGATTGCCACCGACCTTTTGGCGGTACTGGCGGGCAAGCCCGTGCAGGATCACAACGTCGCTTCGCTGGAACTGGAAACCACCCGCGGCCAGGTCGCGGCGAGCGTGCAGGTCGCAACGCCCCGGGCCGAGCTGTTCAACCCGGCAAACTGCCGAGCGGAGATGGCGCGGAGCAATCCGGCCCTCGCAATCTTTGCGACCGGCGTGAGCGTTCCGGCATCGAATGCTGTCCGCGAGCCGGACATGGAAGTCGTGACGCTCTGACCAAGCCCTTCCCCGAGGGAAGGGTTGAGGCGGGGGTGGGCGACTTCCTGCGGCACAATTCGACTTCTGACGACCTTTCCCGAAAGGACCACTATGGGCACGCACGCAGACATCCTCGCCTCCGGCGCTCGATTCACGCTTGGATACGCCGAAATGCTCGCCAAAGGCATCGACGCCAAGATCGCATCCAGCAAGCCCGTTGGCCACGACGGCAAGCTGATTGACTGCAACCACCCGCTGTTCCTGTACGGACACCTTGGGCTGTATCACGCCCGCGTGTGCGATGCGTTGAACCTGCCCGCGCCGGATGGAATCCGCGCTCCGCAGGGCTGGGAGGAACTGTTCAAGGCCGGCGCGCCGTGCCATCACGATCCGGAGCGCACCAAGTACCCCGCGTGGGACACGGTCTGGCAGCACTACCACCGCAGCGCGCAGCTCGCGATCGAAGTCATGGCTCAAGCCCACGACGCCCAGCTCGTCGCCATCACCGCCGACGAATCCCGCCGGGCCCGTTTCCCCTTCGTCGGCAGCATGATCAACTTCCTGCTGCTGGGCCATCCCATGATGCACCTGGGCCAGATCAGCACCTGGCGGCGCTGCGTGGGCCTGCCCAGCGCGATGTGAGGGCGAGGCCCCACCCCCCACCTCGCTATCCTCCGCCCGTGCCCCGCATCAAGGTTGATCCTTCCATCCAGCGCGTTTCTTTGCCCGCCCATGGCGGCGGCGACTTCCAGTTCGCGCTGGGGGTGTATCCCGTGGACGACGAAGGCGCTGCCAAGGACCAGCCGCTCGTACCTCGCCAGGGGTACTCGGTCCACTTTGAGCAGGCCGATGGGGGTCCCAATGACGGGCCGGGGGGGGGCGGGCCGCGGGATGATGAATTTGGTGAGGAGAAGCCCAAGCGCAGCCGCAAGGGCGATCCCGACGACGGACCATCGCCGCGTGGTTCAGGCGAACTCGAAGAGTGGCCCGATCGCTACGCGTTCGACATCGTCGTCTCCGCCGAGCGCCTGCCAAGCCTGTGCCGGGCGTTGTTCTTGCTGTTTGACACGCCGCCATCGGCTTCGATGCCGGGCTGGACCCAAGGCCGGGTGTATCCCATCTTGGATGTGCTGGGGCAAGACGCGTATCGGGAGATCGATCCGTACATCGCGTACGACTTGGTCGGGCTGGACGTTTTCATCGACGGCGTGCGGGAATTCCACGACTTCCTGTACGAAGACGGCATGGCCGGCTTTGGCGCGATGAGCGAAGACCCGTTCCTGTACGTCTTCGTTGATGAGCACAAAATCGTGACCGTCCGGGCCCAGCCAGAGATGAAAGAGCGCGTCGAGCGCGTGCTCGCCGCGTTCGATCTCGAACAAACCGAGCACACCGCGGGCGTCGACGCAGCCGCCCACGAACACCGGTCGGTCCTGTCCGCCCCGGCCAACAACCCCGAGTTCCTGACCCCCGAGGAAGTCGTCGAGGACCTGGTAGACGGCTGGCGGATGCTGCTCAATGTCGATCCGGACACCAATAAGGATGATGAGGGGAACGAACTAGGCCCCACCAGTTGGCGGGCCCTGGTTCGGTGCGAGTTTGACGACGCCCCGCCCCGGTACGCCGAGACGGTCTTTGACGCGGAAAACTTCCGCCAGGCCGAGCAGGTGGCGTTCACGGCGATCGAGGAACTCAGCGACGCGGCCCGGGAGGGCGGCGTCGAGGAGGACGATTGGTCCGACGCCCGCTTGGTGATCATCGATCGCATTACCCCCGCTATGCTTGGCCAAATCCTTGAAAATGCTGGACTTGTGGAAGGCAAGCCAGGCAAGACCAAGACCCCGGCGAAGGCCAAGGAGGGGGGCAAGGCTTCCAAGTCCAAGTCAGGGATCATTCCCGGGCGGGTGCATTTTGCGCGTTGGTTGGATGGACCGTGAGTCGCCGATTTAGCTTTCCGGGCTTGCATCAGGGGCGATTTTCGGGTAGATTGAGCGGGCCGCACGCGATCAGCGCTCAATCCTGCGCGACTTGATCGAAAGGGCGGAACCGCCGGGAGGGCCCGGAGGAACAAGAGGATGGGATGCGACCGGACTGGCTGTGCCTCAATGGGGCGCGGCTGGGCAGTGTTGCGTGAGGCTGGCTCTGGCTGCGGACCCCTGCAAGTCAGATGCGGCTTGCGGATCGGATCCGCCCCCGAACTCCTAGACCAAGCGAGCGACGTTTCGGCCCCTCGTCTCTATCCATGTGGTTCGCCATGTGGTTCGCCATGTGGTTCGCCACGTGGTTCGCGGACGAACAGAGCTTGATCCTCTTGTCGACCGTCGGGCGCGACTCTCGGGGGAGGATCAGGAAGGCATGGGAAGATTCGTGCCTTCACCCGTCGCCCACGTCCGTTGATGGCCGTATCCTGTCGCCCCAGGGATTGGGTCGGGAGGACCGCGACGAGGGGTGTTGGGTGACGAACGCGTCGCCCAGCGAGAAGCCTTGGGAAGCAACCTTAGCAAGTAGACGCACAACCGACCGACCACCGTCCAGCTGTTTGACGTTTCATTCGGAGCAACACCATGAGTGGCACGAGCGTTCGCCGACCTTTCAGCACATCCGTTCGTTCTTTGCTGTTTGCCGCGGGCGCGGCAAGCGTCGCGCTGATCGCGCCGGGCGTGATGGCCCAGACGCAAGAGGCCCCCACCGCCGCGATGTCGGTTGCGGAGCGGCTTGACGAGGCGGCTCGGCTGCTGGACTCGGGCAAGATCGTGCAGGCCCGCGCGATGCTGGTGGAGATGAGCAGCTCGACCGCACTGACGGATGCGGAAAAGACCCGCGCGTTGGCTCTGGCCAACAACGCCAATCGCAAGTTCCGTGCGCTTTCGCCCGTCGAAGCCAGCTTGCAGACCGCCCAGTATGCGAACACCACGGGCGAGTTGAGCCTTGCGGTGGCGCAGGCCAACGCAGTGATCGAATCCAAGGATGCGACCAACGGCCAGGTGTCGGTCGCTCGCGAACTGCTGACGCAGGTGCAGGCCAAGCAGGCCGAACTTGCTCCCTCGATTCCGGCCAAGCTGACCGAGGCCCTGGCGGACATCGCGGGCGGACACTCGGCCTCGGCCCGCGCCAAGGTACAGGATGTGATGCGGAGCGGCGTGGCGCTGTCCGCTGAGGATCAGGCTCGCCTGACCTTTGCTCAGAATGAACTGGTCGGCGCGATGGACAGCAACACCGCGATGGCTGGCATGATGCAGCCGGGCGTGGTGAAGCGTCGCACGAATCCGACGCCGACGCCCGCACCCGAGCCCGCGCCGCAGCCCGAACCCGCGCCGGCGACGGAAGCCCCCGCCTCCGCGCCGGTTGAACAGGCCCAGCCCGAACCCGCCCCGGCCCCCGCCCCCGCGAACGAAATGCTCGAGCAGGTGCAGCCCGTGACGGTGGCCCAGCCCCAGTCCAGCGGCGACCCGATCGCCGCGGCCCGTCAGTGGCAGGCCCAGAGCCTGCTCGCCGAGGCCGACTTCGCGTTCAGCCAGAACCGCTTCAACGAGGCGGTGCAGAAGTACAGCCAGTTGCTCAATCAGTTCAACGATCAACTGACTCCCGAGCAGGCCCAGCAGGCCCGCCAGCGCATGAGCGACGCCCAGGTGCGTTTGGGCAGTGACGCCGCCCAGGGCAACCTGCTCGAGAACGTCCTGCAGAGCAACCGCATCGCCCGCCAGAGCGCCGAGGCCGAGTACACCAACGACCTCGCCCAGGCCGAATCGGCCCTGTCTCGCGGCGACACCCAGCGGGCCCGCGACCTCGCGGCCCAGGCCCGCGTGCGGATCGGAAGCAACCGGACGGTCTTCACGAACGAGGAAGTCGAGGGGTACAGCAGCCGCGTGGACGAGCTGATGGCCCGCATCGATTCCACGGAAGCCGAGAATCGTTCGCGCAACATCCAGGAGCAGGCCGACGTTGCCAAGCGGACCGCCGCGGAGCAGGCCCAGGCACAGGCCCAGGACAAGGCCCGCAAGCTCAACGAGAGCATTGATCGGGTTCGTTCGCTCCAGATCGAGCAGAAGTATGAAGAGGCTCTGCAGGTGGTCGAGAGCCAGATTCTGTTCCTGGACCCCACCAACCCCACGGGCCTCTTGCTGCGAGACGTCCTGAGCGACACGATCGTGTGGCGCCGGTACAACGACATCAACCGGGCCGCGGCTCGGTCGTATGGCAACCAGGACCTTGACAACGCCGAGGCGGCGATCGCACCAGGCGACATCGTGAACTACCCCAGCGACTGGCCCGCGATCTCCGCGACGCGCGGGACGCCGGTGGCGTTTGCCGAGGCGGAAGAGAACCGCCGGGCTCTGGCGACGCTCCAGACCAAGCGCATCCCCGTCAAGTTCGAAGAAACGCCTCTGGAAGCGGCGATCGGCTTCATCCAGACCGTCAGCCAGCTCAACATCGACACCGACTGGACGAGCCTCGAAGATCAGGGCATCGATCGCGGCACGACGGTCAACCTGAACCTCACCAACGTCACGCTCGAAACCGTCCTCAACCGCATCACCGAGAAGGTGAGCCCGCCAGGCGACAGCCAGGGCGGCGCAGGCTGGACGATCACCGACGGCGTGATCAACATCGCCAGCAAGCAAGTGATCAACCGCCAACGCACGCTGGCGATCTACGATATCCGAGACCTTATCGTCGAAGTCCCCGACTACCCAGACGCGCCCGAGCTCGACCTGCAGCAGGCCCTCCAGGCCAGCCAGCAGGGTGGCGGCGGCGGCGGTCAGTCGCCCTTCCAGCAGGAAGGCGACGAAGACCCTGAGCGCCGCACGCTCGCGGAACGCACGCAGGAGATCATCGACATCCTCACGACCAACGTCGATACCGACGGCTGGCGCGAGAATGGCGGCGACACCGGCTACATCCAGCAGCTCAGCGGCCTGCTCATCATCACCAACACGCCCGCCAACCACCGCAGCATCCATGGCCTGCTCAGCAAGCTCCGCGAGTATCGCGCGCTGCAGATCAACGTCGAAACCCGCTTCCTGTTGGTCAGCCAGGACTTCTTCGAGCAGATCGGCGTCGACCTGGACGTCTATCTGAACGCCAACAGCAACGTCGTCCGCCAGGCCCGGGGCACCCGGCCCACGACCCGCGCGAGCGACTTCTTCGATCCCGTCAGCGGCCGCTACCGCGACACGTTCCCGCAGGCCGGCGCCACCGGCGCCAACACCAACCGCACGCCCTTGGGTGACCCGTGGTCTCCGATTGGCGTGGGCCAGAACAGCCTTGGCCTCTCGGAATCGTTGATCGGCACCGACTTCGCGCAGGACGTCTTCCAGACTGCTCCCGCGCTGGGCATCGCCGGCCAGTTCCTGGACGACATTCAGGTTGACTTCATGATCAAGGCCACGCAGGCCGACCGGCGCACGGTGTCGCTGACGGCTCCCCGCCTGACCTTCACCAACGGCCAGATCTCCAACATCTACGTCATCACGCAGGTCTCCTTCGTGAGCGATCTCGAGCCCGTGACCAGCGAATCGGCCGCTGCCTTTGACCCGACTCCCGCGACCGTCGCGGAAGGCGTCGTCATGGAAGTGGACGGCACGGTGGCGGCGGACCGCAAGTACGTCACGATGAACATCATCGCCGGCGTGACTCGCGTCGACGCCATCTCGCAGTTGCCCGTCACGGCGATCGCGGGCGGCCAGCTCGTCAACTCCGCCTCGGCCCAGTCGTTCATCCAGCTGCCCCAGGTCACGGTGACTCGCGTCGCCACGACCGTGACCGTGCCCGACCAGGGCACGATCCTGCTGGGCGGTCAGCGCCTGACGACCGAACAGGAAGTCGAGTCGGGCGTGCCGGTTCTGAGCAAGATTCCGGTGCTCAACCGCCTCTTCACCAACCGCGTGATGACTCGCGAAGAGAACACGCTGCTGATCCTGCTCAAGCCCACGATCCTGATCCAGTCCGAGAAGGAAGAAGAGAACTTCCCGGGCTTGTCGGAGTCGCTGAGCCTGTCGACCCGCTGAGCGTGATTCAGAAACCGCAATGAGAAAGCCCCGCCAGCGTTGGCGGGGCTTTTTTTATCCTGGTCTGTCGATGTCAGTCCGTCGCTTTTGCTTTACCGTCAAGCAACTTCTTCAGCATGGCCCTTCGCTGAACACCCGCAGGAACGCGTCGATGTCGGCCGGATCAAACAGGCTGGAGTCGTTGTTGAAGTCCACATCGTTGCAGGTCGCGCTGGCGGGTATGCAGGGGCCTTCGCTGAAGACGCTCAGGAACGCGTCGATGTCCTGCGGGTCGTAGAGCGAGCCGTCGTTGTTGAAGTCAATAGGATCGCAGACGCGGGGCACTTGCCCCAAGATGCTGACGCCGATGCGGTAGGAGTCGTAGGTCGCGCCGTTGGCGATGCCGTTGACCATGCGGCTGGAGGCCAGATAGGTCGTGCCGTTGTCACTTAGCAGCGCCGCGAGCGCATCGCCATACGGGCCCCGCACCACTTCGATGGGCGTGGTGTCCAGCAGCGTGCCGGCGGTGGTCACGCGGGCCGCGTAGATGTCGGTGCGGGCGTCGAAGAACGTCACTTGGTTGCGTTGATCGTCCCACGCAACGATGAAGTTGGTGCCGTCGAAGCTCACGACGGGGCGGAGCTGGCGGCCGGGCGCCTCGGCGATCGTGAAGTGGCCCGTGGCGAACGAGCCGTCGGCATTCATGATCCGCCCGGCGATGAAGTTGTTGGCGCTGGAGAGAGTGTTGTTGCGCCAGACCCAGAGGTACTTGCCGTTGCCGAAGGCCACGTCGGGCGTGCCGGCCCCGCCGCTGGTGGTGAGCGGATTGAGCTGGGGCGTGAAGACGCCGCTCGCATCCACGAAGTTGTACGTCGCGTCGGATTGGCTGGAGTCGTGCGACCACAGGGACTGGTACGTGACGATCCATCGCGTGCCGTCGCTTTTCACGTTGGGGCCGACGTTCACGTAGTTGCCGCCGATGAGTGTCGCGTTGTTCTGGAACGCGCCCGTGGGGCCGTCGATGATGCGCATGTACGCGAAGATGTTCTGCGGATACGTGCCGAATCGCGAGCACGCGATCAGGAAGTCTTCGCCCAAGGCCTCAACATCGGGGCTGAACCCGGGCATCACGTCAAAGGGCTGGCTGTCCACGAACGAGCCGTCGGGGTTCATGCGTCGGGCCTTGACGCCCGTGCTGGTGTCCCAGGTGATCATGTACATCGATCCATTCCATGCGATCGCGCTGCGGCCGATGCTGGACGCGGTCGCGACTTCGATCGGCTCGGAGCTCGTCGCCTGGCCGTTGGGGAGTAGGAACTGCACGAGCACGCGGCCTTCGGGGCCGGTCTCGCTGACGAACACGAGGGCCTTGCGGCCGTCAGCGCCTTGGGCGAAGTCGGGGCTGCGCTGGGTCTTGGTGCCAGTGGACGCAACGACGCTGGGCAGAGCTTCGCCTGTCGGGCTGACGGCGGTCAGTCGCACGTCTGAGCCGGAGATCGGGAAGTCGGTCCATGCGAACAGAGCTCCGCCGTCTGGCTTGCCGCGGAAGGAGCGATAGGTGCTGAGTGTCCCTGCGAAGAACGTGCCGCCTGGATCGATGACCGACCCGTTGCTGGCGATGCGCATCGTGAACTGGCCGACGGGATCGGTCCATTCCATCCACCAGCGGGTGCCGTCATGGGCGAGACTCGGGATCGAGTATGGATTGATGTTGGGCACGAGGGTCGTGCCGGCGGGCGTCAGGAGCGTGCCCGTGCTCGTGACGCGAGAGCCGACGAGGTCGACGAAGTTGCGGGTCCAGACGACGTAGTACTCGCCCGCACCGTTGGATTCGACGGTGCTGCTGGGCAGCGTGAACGAGTTGCCGATGGGTTGGCCATTGAGTCCGACGCGCCGGGCTTTGGTCGTTGAGCTGTTGTTCCAATCTGGGCCGACGGCCAAGTACTCGCCGTTGTTCACGAGCAGCTTGGTCTGGCCATAGACCCAATCGTTGATCATCACGGGCGACGCGTCGACCAGCTGGCCCTGGGCGTTGATGCGCTGGCCGGCGAGGTACGTGCCGTAACCGTCGTTGTGATACACGCAGCGGATCGCCAGCCACTGCCCGCCCTGCCCAGCGAGTTGCAGGCCGATGGTGCTGGGATCAAACTGGTTGGGCGGGAAGAGGATGGGCGTAGCGTCCAGCAGTTCGCCCGTCGGCGCCACGCGCACGGCGCGAATCTGGTCGGCGAAGTACCCCGCCGTCGGATCCTGACTTACGAACAGCACCAGAAAGTTCTCGCCATTCCACGCAACCCGCGGCAGGCTCTGGTTGCCGTATCGACCCGAGATGACGAAGGGCACAGGATCGATCGGTGCGAGATTCGCGTCCAGGCGAATCGCGTAGATGTCGCTGTCGGTCTGCACGCTCGCCCCGCCCACCTGTCGGCTGCGCAGGTCGCTCCAGACGGCGAGGTAGATGGGCTGGCCGTTGAGCGTGCCCGCCGCGATCACCTGCTCGTGCTGGGCGTTGGCGGCAGGGCCGACGGCGAGGTCGCCCGGCATCAGGCCGACGTTCGTCACGGGAGGCGGAAACGCAAAGGCAGACTGGCTCGCGACGGCAAGGCCGGCGAGCAGAACGAGCGAACGAGTCGAGGTGGTCTTCATGGCGTGCTCCTTGATTGGGTTCAAATGGGCTCTTCCCACCATTGCATGCGACATTCTGGACTAGATGGTCTCCAAATAATTGTATACTTCTGTCCGCAATGACTCAAATCGATGAATCCCATGGCTTTACGACTGGGATTGGATCAAGAAGGGAACGCGACACATTGGCTGGGGCATCGCCAGCGGGGTTTCACTACCATGCGCCATGTCGATGCTGATGCTGTCGGTTTCTGGGTGCCGGGGAGTGGTGGGCGAGACGTTGACGCCTGAGGTGGCGGCGCGGTTTGCGGGAGCGTTTGGGAGTGTGCTGCGGGAGCGGGCGGCTGGAGCGAAACCTGCGGTGGTGCCAACCGTGGTATTGGCGCGGGATGGGCGGCGGGGCGGCGAAACGATCCACGCGGCGGCGACGGCGGGGCTCCTGGGCAGCGGGTGCGACGTCGTGGACGTCGGCATCGCGATGACACCCACGGCGGCGGTGATGACGGACGCTGTGGCACGGGAGCGGAGCGGGCGCGGTGCTGGCGCGATGGTCGCGGGCATGGTGATCACAGCAAGCCACAACCCGCAGCAATGGAACGGGCTCAAGTGCTTGCTGCGCGAGCCGGTGGGACTGCATGGGGCGGGGGCGTGCGCGCCGCCGGCGGCATTGGCGAATGAGATCATCGCGCGGTTCAAGGGAGGCAGCGCGAGTGGCGGCCTGAGCGTCACTTGGGAGCGGCTGGGTGTGCTGTCGCGGGATGCGGAGGCGCGAGAGACGCACATCGAGCGGGTGATGCAGGCGCTCGAGGCGTCGGGGCTGTGTGCGATGCCCAGCAAGCTGGGCGAGGGGCTCAAGGTTGCGGTGGACTGCGTGAATGCGAGCAGCAGCGCGACGGCACCGATGTTCCTGCGGAGTCTGGGCTGCGAAGTCGTTGCGCTCAATACTGAACTGGAAGGGGAGCGTGCCGGGCTGTTTCCGCATGCGCCGGAGCCGACGCTGGAGAATCTTTCGGGCGCGGGCGGACTGTGCGACAGTGTGCGGGCGCAGGGGTGCCAGGTGGGATTCGCGCTGGATCCGGATGCGGATCGACTGGCGTTGATCGATGAGCAGGGGCGATATGTGGGCGAGGAATACACGCTGGCATTGAGCGCGTGGGCGATTCTCGCGGCGGCGCGGGGAGCGGGGGGAGCGGGGGGAGCGGGGGGAGGGGGCAGCGGAGAGCGAGGGCCAGCGGGCGGCGAGCAGATAGTGATGGTCACGAACCTGTCGACCAGCCGGATGCTCAACGATGTCGCGGCGACATTTGGAACGAGGGTGCTGCGGACGCCCGTGGGCGAGGCGAACGTCGTGGAGGTCATGAAGCGCGAGGGGGCCATCGCGGGGGGCGAGGGGAATGGTGGGACGATCTGGCCGCGGAGTTGTTATGTGCGGGATTCGCTGGGGGCGATGGCCCTGACGTTGTGGCTGCTGCGGCATGCGCACGAGACGGAGTTGGGGAAGGGGTTGGGCGTGCCGAGCGCGAGGGGGCATGCGCTCAGCAGGGTCGCGGCGTGCGTGCCTGCGTACAGCATCGAGAAGCGGAAAGTGGACCTTGCTCGCAAGGAGGACGCGGCGGAGGCGGTGGCGAAGATCGCGGCGTTCTATCGCGGGGCGGAGGGGGGAAAGCAGGAGGTGGACCTGCGCGATGGGGCGTGGGTCAACTTCACGTCGGGCCAACTGGCGAATCGGGCGTGGCTGCATGTGCGGGCGAGCAATACGGAGCCGATCATGCGGTTGATTGCGGAGGCGCCGAGCGTGGCGGAGGCTCGCGCAGTGCTGGATGAGGCGGGGCGGGTGATTGGGTAGGAAGCGGGGTTGAACGCAGAGGAAGAAGGAAGAGAGAAGCAGAGGAACGCAGAGAGCTTCGCGGATAGCAGCGAATGCGTTGGCACGGCACCCCACCACCGTCTCTCTGTCTTGCTCTTTTCAGCCTCTCTGTCTTCCTCTGCGTTGGTGGGGCCACCCATCACTCAAAGCACTCAACCCACGAACCGCCGCCTCAGGACGCCGCGCTGTACTGGCCACATAATCTTGGCATATGGCCACGCTTCGCACGGTTGCAGTCACGGACGCGGACCCGTTGGTGTCGATCATCACGCCGACGCACAATCCGCTGTTTATCGCGTCGATTTACGAGAATCTCAAGCGGCAGAGCTACCCGAAGTGGGAATGGGTGATCGTGCCCAACTCGGGGGCGGTGCTGCCCGCGCTCAATGATCCGCGGATCAAGATCGTTCGCAATGCGGATCAGACGACTTCGCCCCGGTCTTCGGTGGGCGCGTACAAGCTCATCGCGACGCGGGCGAGCGGCGGGGGCATCATCGTCGAGCTGGACCACGATGACTTCCTCTCGCTGCACGCGATCGAGTCGATCGTCAAGGCCTTCAAGAGCGGCACTCCCTCGCAACCGGTGGACTTCGTGTATTCCGACTTCGCGGAGTTCAATGATGCTGATGGATCGCCCCACACGTACAGCAGCGCGTTTGGTTGGCGGTATCGGGATGTGGTGGGGCCGGATGGGCGCGGCTACAAGGCGGCGCACGCGATGCCTGTGGAACCGCCGTGGATTCTGTCGCTGACGCACGCGCCCAATCACGTGCGGGCGTGGACGCGGAAGGCGTATGACGAGGTTGGGGGCCACAACCCGGCGCTCGACGTGGGCGATGACTATGACTTGATGGTCAAGTTCTACTGCGCGGGCAAGCGGTTCGCGCACATCCCCGAGTGTTTGTACTTCTACCGGATGACGGCGAACAACACGCACAAGGAACGCAACGCTCGCATCCAGGACATCGTCGGGCAGATTTACGACCACAACGCGTATGCGATGATGCTGCGTTGGTGCAAGGATCGGAATCTGCTGCCGCTGGACTTGGGCAGCGCGCACAACAAGCCCACGGGCTATCACGGCGTTGATGTGCATGCAGGGCCGGCGGTGGACACGGTGGCGAACCTCGATGGGAAGTGGCCCTTCGCGGACAACAGCGTTGGGATCGTGCGCGCGTGGGACGCGATCGAGCACTTCAAGGACCCGATCAACACGTTTAACGAGGCGTGGCGGGTGCTCGCTCCGGGCGGGATGTTCATGATCGAGGTGCCCAGCACCGACGGGCGCGGGGCGTGGCAGGACCCCACGCACGTAGCGTTCTTCAACCAGAACAGCTTCTGGTACTACACGCGTGACGAGTTTGCGAGGTTCATCCCGAGGTTCACGGGCGCGTTCTATCCCGTGAAGCTGATGACGTACTTCCCCAACGAGTTCCATCGCGTGAACAACATCGCGTATGTGCGGGCGCATCTGTGCGCGATCAAGAAGGGGATGAAGGGGCCGATGCCGGGGCCGGCGATGGAGGCAAGGTGAGCGAGGGGAATGCGGATTTCACCACGGAGGACCACGGGGAGCCACCGAGCTTCTACGGAGAGAAGAGACAAGAGAAGACAGAAAGAGTGGCCATGGATTTGCGCGGATTGACGCGGATCAAGACAGGGTTCTTTCCTATCCGCGCGAATCCGCGCAGATCCGCGGCCACTCTTTCTGTCTTCTCTCCGTGCAATCTCCGTGGCTCTCTGTGGCCCTCCGTGGTGATTCTCTTCGATTCACCGCCGGCGGCGTCGAGCGCACGCGAGCAGAATCGCCGGAGCCGCGAGGGTTGCGGGGCTTGGCACTACCGTCAGCGTCGGGTTGTCCACCTGCACGTTGAAGTTGGTGAAGCCGTAGAAGAATCCGGGCTGGAACGTCGTGAACGAAATCTCGTCCACGCCTGCGAGCACGCTTGCGAACGTGCGATTGGCGGGCAAGCGGGGGTTGGCCTGGGGGTCTTCGTCACCCGTGCCGCCCCACCCACTGGGCAGGGTCGTGCTGTTGGGGTTCACGATGTCGATTGAGAACGTGCGCCAACCGGGCAAACTCGCGGCGATGGTGCCTAGGTTGTACCAGACGGAGACATACGGGTAGTTTGGCGGCGGGTTGGTGTAGTCACGCAGTTCAACGATCAGGTTGCGCGAAACCTGGCTACCAAAGAAGTCGATCGAGTTGGTCTTGGTGTCAATCGAGAGTCGCAGGGGCGCGCCGGGGCCGCCGCCATTGGTTTGCCAGAACTGGCTGTAGTTGCCCAGGAACGCGGCATTGGTGTTGTTGCGGATGTCGATGCCGAAGACGTCGGTGACAAGGGGGCCGAGGTTGGCGCCGGGGTTGCCGCCCGTGGGGAGGATGGTGGTGCGACCGGAGATGGACCAGCCTTCGAGGCCGTTGTCGAAGGTGGTGACGACGGCGAGGGCTGGCGAACACAGCAGCAATCCACATGCGGCACACGTCATGCATCGAGACGAGCGAACGGAAGCGGGCGCGAGTGGAGTCATGCCACTATCAGACCACACGGAGACGCTCAAGCAAGGAAACCTGTGGAATTTCTTCGCTGGGACCGACCCGAGTGCGGGACTATCCGGCCATTTTCCTTACGAGCGAACTGGCAAGAAAGCGACTTGCTTTTTCTTGATAATGCATTATCATTCTCATGACACGGCTCAGGCGCACCGATCCCACCACCGCCGAAGAGAAGGACCAGCATGGACCAGCGACGCACTTCAGACACCACCCCGCACCCCGATGGGGGACATCGCGAGCGTCGCCTGCCGGTAACGGTGCTGTCGGGGTTTCTGGGCGCTGGCAAGACAACGCTTCTCAATCACGTGCTGGCAAACAGGGAGGGTCGCCGCGTCGCGGTCATCGTGAACGACATGTCGGAAGTCAACATCGATGCCGAACTGGTGAAGACCGGGGGCACAGTTGGAGATGCGGTGCTCGATCGCGTGAACGAACGACTGGTCGAGCTGTCGAACGGCTGCATCTGCTGCACGCTTCGGGAGGACTTGCTTCGCGAGGTGTCGCGGATTGCGTGCGCGGGTCGGTTTGATTATCTCCTGGTGGAGGGAACGGGCATCGCGGAGCCGCTGCCGGTCGCACAGACGTTCACGTTTGAGGACGAATCGGGTCGCTCGCTCTCCGAGGTCGCTCGTCTCGACACCATGGTGACGGTCGTCGATGCGCACAACTTCCTGTCGCAGTTCGCGAGCGAGGACGATCTGACGGATCGCGGACTGGAGATCGATGAGAGCGACTCCCGAAGCATCGCGGACCTGCTGACGGATCAAGTGGAGTTCGCGGACATCATCGTGCTGAACAAGTGCGACTTGGCGAATGAATCGCAGCTGCGAAAGATCGAGGCCACCATTCGGTCGCTCAACGCGGACGCGAGGATCGTTCGAAGCATCGAGGGTCGCGTGCCGCTGCAGGAGGTGCTCAACACAGGGCTCTTTGACATGGACAAGGCCCGCTCCTCCGCAAAGTGGCTGAAGGAACTCAATAACGAGCACACGCCCGAGACTGAGGAGTATGGCGTGTCGAGCTTCGTGTTCGAAGCCCGCCGACCCTTTCACCCCAGGCGCCTGTACGACTTCATCACGCAGGGCATGCTCCAAACCGTCAGAAGCAAGGGGTTCATTTGGCTTGCGAATCGCAATGACGTCGCCGCGGTGTGGAGCCAGGCGGGAGGCAGCTTCCGCCTGGAGCCCGCCGGGGTTTGGTGGGCCGCGCGGTCCGACCCCCCCGCGGACGAGGAAACCCGCGAGTGGCTCGCGAAGCAGTGGATCGAGCCACACGGGGACAGGCGACAGCAGTTGGTGATGATCGGCGTGGATATGGACTCTAAGTCGCAGCGGCTGGGGCTTGAGTTGTGCCTACTCAGCGACGAGGAACTCGCCGAAGGAGCCAGCGCGTGGGCCGCGTACGAAGACCCGTTCCCAGCGTGGCACATCGAGGGCATGCAGCACATTGCGAGTGATCGAAGGGACTGACACAAAGGGCCAAGCGGCACGCGCTTGTCGCGCGGCTTCGCTTGTGCGACACAGGAGTCGAATCATGTCGGACATTGCATCGAGGTTCGCGCCATCGGGGCATGCATGCTGCGCCGCGTGCGGTTCGGGACAGACCGCGGGCGTCGCGCCAGTGCACGCGTGCGCGTCGTGCGGCGGCGTCACCGTGATGGGCCTCACGGTTCCCATGGCGAGCGCGGGGGCGGGGGCGGCGATGATCGGCGTGACGCTCTGCGGGGTTGTAATCGCGCGACGGATCGTGACCGCGTGGCGGCGTCGCCCGATCTTGCTAACGGGCAGGTGATCTTCTTCTTACGAGGCCCGCCAGCGCGGAAACGCGCGGGCGGGCATTGATGCCGACGTACGTGTACCGAGTCAAGAGGTTCGACGGGTCGCTCGGAGAGTCGCTGGAAGTCGTCCAGTCGATCAGGGACGCACCCCTTCGTCGTCATCCGCGGACGGGCGAGCCGGTGGTCAGAATTCCCCAAGTGCCGATGATCGGTCGATCACTCACCGAACACGCCGGGGGGGACTCCTCGGGCTGCTGCCTCACGTGCAAGGCTTGAACTCATGAGTGCTATCCATCCGAGGCGGAAGTCTGCCATACAGGATGACACTCCCGATGCTGATCGCTGGGTGGTGATTGTCTTCGGGCGCGTCTCGCGTCATAGCGAACCGGTTGCGACTGGAGTTGTCGCTGGCAGGACGCGGAAGACCCGCGCTGCGCATCGTCGTCTGGAAACGGCGTATGATCGGGCATGAACGCTGACAACTACCAGCCCGGCACGCGTGTGCGCGTGACCCAACAGATTCCGCACCTTGGCAACGGCCGCGACACGATCGCGGCGACGCCCATTGAGGGCGCGGTGGTGGCGTTTACGCAGAGCAAGACGGGCAGTTGGTACGCCCACAGCAAGGACAAGAAGCTGTGGCTGGATCGCCTGCAGCTCAAGAAGGATGATGGCGAGATCGTGTACCTGAACCTGGATCAGTACACAACGATTGAGATGCTGCAGACTGCGTAAGGGCCGAGCGACGCAAGTCGCCGATGCTTTGGAACCGTGGTGCGGCGGGCAGACGCAGGATCGCGGAAGCCGCAGAAGAAGACGGAGCAACGCGAAGGGATGACCGGGCTGGACGGCTTGGTCACGCCCGTTTGGTTGCGCGTCGTGGGACGCAGGAGGAGAGCATCATGCGAGTGTCGCTTCTGGTTGCGATGTGCGCGGCGGGTCCGTGCCTGGGCCAAGTCATCATCAGCGAGTACTCCACGATCAAGTCGCGGTGGTTTGAGCAGGCGGGGCCCGGGCCAGTGACCGACGACGCCTTGCTCTACACCGCGGAGCATCGCATGGCCGGCACGGACCTGACGCCTGCGACGATCGGCATTGCAACGGTGCGGCCTTCGTTCACCCTGCAGGAACGCACGCTCAACTTTGAACCTACTGGAACGGTGGTGAGCAATCTGTTCGCCAACGGCCCGACCGAGGCGGACATCGACATCGAAACTCAGCCCGGTCCCTACGCCTTCCGCATCGATGGCGGCAGTCTGGGGCCGTGGGTCCGACTGTTGAACCAGCCCACCACGGACTACTGGGGCGTGGTGCCGTACGCGATGAATTGGAGCGGCTTGCAGGACGCGAGCGCAGCAGGTGATGTTTTCGTGCAGTTCAACAACCCGCAGCTGCCTGTGCAGGTGAATCAAGGTGGCGTGTTCTGGAGCGTCCGGGATTGGAGCGCTGGCGGGGTGATCCGCGCTCAGGGACAGGTGGGGTTTGCCACGGGCACTTTTGTGATTCCCGCCGGCTCGCTGCAGGCGGGGCGCGAGTATGAAGTGTCGATGCGAGTGAGTGCGCGAGTGGGCACGAACTGGCCCGCGTTTGGCTTTCCCAGCGTGAACGGCTACTGCGCGTTTGATACCACCACGACGTTGACGCTGCGGACCCGAGAGACGACGTGCGGCAGCATCGACTTCAACGGCGACGGTTCACTGTTTGACCCGATGGATGTAGACGCGCTTCTGAGCGTCTTCAGCGAAGGGCCGTGCATCCCGGCAAGCGCGACGTGCGGCAGCGTGGACTTCAACGGCGACGGATCGTTGTTTGACCCGTGCGATATCGATGCGTTCTTGCTGGTGTTCAGCGAGGGGCCGTGCACGTTGTGCGGCGTATGAAATGAGCGGCCAAAGCCGCCGGCCGAACGCCATCATGCACACAGGTGCGCAAGGAGGTCCGCCGGGGCGGCTTCCCTGGTTTCTCACTCGGCCTCAGCCCGCGGCTCGATCGCCTTGGGCATCTGGGCACGAGCTACACGGGTCCATTCCTGCTGGAGCAGCCCGTCGACGCCCCGGTACATCGCGAACTGGCTGTACAGGTCCATGCTCGCGGTGTAGCGGCGCCAACCCATCGCGGAGAGATCGCGGGTGCGGCCGCTGGCGTAGATGCGCAGGTCCATCAGCGTCTGATGGTTTTTGCCGTCAAGCCGGCCCGACCAGACCGCGAGGGGTCTTTCGTTGTAGCCCGAGTCGGTGTTGGTGACGGCCTGGTCGGTGGGCGACTCGGTGAGTTCGCGCGGGTCGAACGCGGGGTTGGGGCGGGCGGTCATGGTGGCGCCGGGGCGTGCGTAGAGCGCGAGGGAGAGGCCCATCAAGGGCGTGTAGGGGTCGTAGGCGGTGACACTGCCGACGACAACGCCGTCGACGCCCATGGCCTGGGCGAGTGACCGTGCCTGTGCGGGATTCTGAATCGCCCGGAGCTTGAGCGACTGCATAGCGGCGAGCGTGCGATCCAAGGGCAGACAGCGGATGCCTTCGACTTCTTCGATCGCGCCCACCAGATGGTCCGAGAGCGCGAGCGGATCGGCAACGGAGGTGCCCGATTCGTTGCGGAGGGGGACCACGGCCCAGAGGACCTCACCCGCGGAGGTGTCGTAGGGAGTCGTAAGCGTGCGCGGGGCGTCGAGCCGCTCCTCGCGGACTTGGCGCTGGCAGGCGGGGAGGAGGGCGAGGAGGGGGAGTATGAGCAGGAGGCGGAGCATGGTGGGGGAATCGGGCGATCAAGGTGCGGACCAGCGCGACGATTCGGCGAAGCGAGTCATCGTCGGCATGGGCCACAGATCGGCGATTCAGGCCTTGCGCGCGGAGATATCAAGGCTGGTTATGTAGTCGCTGGCTTTGGAACCCTGGGGAAGCTTGGCGAGGATCTGGCGGTAGAGCGGGTCCTCCCAGTTGGTCATGGCGTCGATGTACTCGGGCTTGGAGCGCAGGTCGATCTGGGCGAAGCCCGCCGCGAGCATCTGCTGGCGGGTTTGCTCGACCAGCACCGCGCCGGCGACGCAGCCGATGAGGGCGGCGACGTCTTGCTCGACGGCGGGGGGCAGGGGCTTGAGCAAGGCGAGGTCACTGACGGCGACGCGCCCGCCCGGGCGGAGGACGCGGGCGATCTCGCGCCAGACTTGGGACTTGTCGGGGGAGAGGTTGAGGACGCAATTGGAGATGACGACATCGACGCTCGCATCGGCAACGGGCAAGTGCTCAATCTCACCTAAGCGAAACTCGACGTTGGAGAGCGCGGTCTGGCGGGTGTAGGTTTGGATATTGGCCCGGGCCCGACTAAGCATGTCGGGAGTCATGTCAACGCCGATGACGCGGCCGGTGCTGCCCACCTTGGGGCCGGCAATGAAGCAGTCAAAGCCCGCGCCGCTGCCGAGGTCGAGCACGACTTCGCCTGGCTTGAGCGAAGCGATGGCGGTGGGGTTGCCGCAGGAGAGGCCAAGGTTGGCTTCGGGCACAAGGGCGGCATCTGACTGGGCGTAGCCGATGGCCTGGGCGAGTTGCTCGGGTGAGAACGTCGCAGGGCCGCAGCAGCCGCCCGCGCCGGAGCAGCAGCCGGCGGACTGCGGGGCGGGCTTGGATGGTGTCGTGTCGGTGGAGGCGACAGACTGCATCCATTGGTCCGGGGACCAGCCGCCGGACTTGGCGATGGCGGAGTAGCCGGCGCGGACATGGTCGCGGACGGTGTCGGCGGTGGTCACGGTGCTGAGCGCGGGTTGCTTGGATTCGGCGGGGCAGCAGGAGTCAGAGCAGCAGGCGGGGGAGGAGGAGGGGGAGGGCTTGGACATGGGGGTTCCTTTGAGCCTGAGGAGGCACGAGCATTTGGTGTGGGACGCTCCCTGAGGGTCGCGTTTCGTTAGAGAAGCGAACTTGGGAGGGTTTCAATGAACGTACGAATTTCGTCGCGGACGCGGCGGTAGTGTGGAAGGGCTTCGTCGTCGGACTTGGCGTCTTTGGCGAGGCGGGGGGGATCATCGAAAGGACGATGGACGATCTTGGCCCCGGGAAGGACGGGACAGGACTCGTGAGCCGAGTCGCAGACGGTGACGACCAGATCAAACGCAACGCCGATGTCCTCGGGGCGCTTGGAGGTGTGGGCGGTGATGTCGACGCCCGCCTCGCGCATCACGCGCACGGCGAGGGGATTGAGGCCGTGCGGATGGGTGCCAGCGGAGTAGGCGTCGAGCACATCGCCCTTGAGCGCGCGGGCCCAGCCCTCGGCCATCTGGCTGCGACAGGAGTTGCCGGTGCAGAGAAAGAGGATGCGGGGTTTGCGTGCGGAACGGGCTTGGAATTGGGCGGGGGCGGGGGCGGGAGCAGGATCAGCGTACACGGCGGCCTCCTTGGGTTCGAGTGGACTGGGCGTCGCTTACGGGCAGACAGCCGCAACTGGTCGAGCAACTGCCGCAGGTGCCAGGCGGGCAGCAGGACTCGATAGCGTCGGCGATGTCGCGCAGGGATGCGCACAGGTCGCTGGATCGCACGGAGTACGTGACGATGCGGCCCTTCTTGATACTGGCCAGGATGCCCGCCCGCTCGAGAAAGGCCAGATGCCGCGAGACGACGGAGAGATCCACATCGCAGCACTCCCCCACTTCGCCAACTGAACATGGGCGGGCACACTTGACGAGGCACGCGAGCAGCTTGACGCGGGTGGGATCGCACAGGGCCTTGAACAGATCGGGATCCAGCAACGCGTCGATGGGCAGGGCCTTGGCGGCGGCGTGCTTGGGAGACCGAAAAACGCGGGCGGGTGGGGCGCCCCTGCGGGCCTGGGTATGTATGCGTACTTGCGTCATCGTGCAAGTATAGATGCCCGAATGCACCACGGGTTTCGCGCAGAAAGCAAGAACTTCGCGACCGCAGCCGGTGATTGCGGATGGGCGGGCGGCACGATTGGGCGGGCTGCACGGATGCGGGGGTAAGGTGATTAGTTGAGAAAGGTCCTATCCTGCGACATGACGACCCCGCCGCCCTCGCCTGCTGGTTCCCCCACTTCCTCGGCCCCCACTGCCGCCACTGCGGCTGCTCCTGTGCCTGGCGCGCCCAAGCCGGTGGTGGCGTTTGACGATTTCGCGAAGCTGGACCTGCGGGTGGCGAAGATCCTGAAGGTGGAGAACCACCCCAACGCTGACAAGCTGTACAAGCTTCAGCTCGACGACGGCAGCGGCACGCCTCGCCAGATCTGTGCGGGGATTCGCGCGTACTACAAGCCCGAGGAATTGCTTGGCCAACGGATCGTGATCATCGCGAACCTTGCGCCGCGCGTGATCCGGGGCGAGGAGTCGCGCGGGATGCTGCTGGCGGCCAGCAACGTGCCCAAATCTCAGGGTGGGGACGCGGCGGGGGAAGCCGAGCGACGCGTGGTGATCCTGAGCCCACTCACGGAGATTGAGCCGGGCGCGATTGTGTCGTGAGGTCCGCGTTCGGGGAATAGGAAACGGTTGAGTCTTCGAGATGGGCATGGATCGCCCGCCCCCCGGGGGAGTTGAGTGGGAGAGTTGTGTCGTGCCCGATCCGCGTGAAACACCCGCGATGCAGCAGTACTACCGCTTCAAGAAGCGGCATCCTGACTGCGTGCTGCTGTTCCGCATCGGGGACTTCTACGAGCTCTTTGACGACGACGCGGTGAAGGTGAGTCAGGCCATCGGCCTGACGCTCACGCAGCGCACGGCGGGTGTGCCGATGTGCGGCATGCCGTTTCATCAGTTAGAGACGTACCTCAAGCGACTGACGACGCGCGGGTTTCGGGTGGCGGTGTGCGAGCAGTTGATCGAAGCGAGCCTCGCGAAGGGCGTGGTGCCACGGGCGGTGACACGGGTGATCACGCCCGGCACGCTGGTGGACGAATCGCTGCTGGAGAGCGACGCGAGCGTGGCGGTGGGCGCAGTCGTCGTTGAAGCGGCTGCCAAGAGCGAGCCGACTCGCCTCGCGCTGGCCGCGGCGGAGGTGGCGACAGGCACGTTCACGGTCGTCGAGTGCTCGCCGGCATCGCTTGTGGATGAACTGACGCGGCGAAGCGTCAAGGAACTTCTGTTTGCGGATCTGGACGGTTCGGGGACGGTGCCGGCCGAACTGCGCGGCGTGCAGAGCGCGCTCGCGAACATCGGGGTTGCACTTGCGCCTCGCCCAAGCTGGCACTTCCGCGGTCAGGAATCCCTCGACACGCTGAAGAAGCACTATCAGGTGGCAACGCTGGCGGGGTTTGGGCTGCGGGATGATGAGCCGAGCGTGTGGGCGGCGGGGGCGCTGCTGTCGTACTTGCAGGAGACGCAGACGGCGGGGGAAGAAGAGTCTCGCGAGGCGGAGGCGGCGTTGGTGGCGGCTACGGCTTCGGGGAAAGCGTCCACGGGCGGACCCACCAAGGGCAAGTCCGCCGACTCGTCTGGCGGCGCTGGAAGCGTGCTTGCAACGGTGCGTCGCGGTAGTCTGCGGCATCTGCGGCCGCCTCGGCGCGACGACGCGGGCGGGGCATTAGTGATCGATGCGGTGAGTTTGCGTTCGCTCGAGGTGGAGCGGACGATGCGCGAGGGTGGGACCCGCGGCGTGATGGTCGGGGGCGGCTCAGGAACGGTGATTGATCCCACGCTGGTGGGCGTGTTCCTGGGTGCGGGCGCCGGACGAGGCACGCCTCGCACTGCGATGGGCAAGCGGGCGCTGCGGGAGTGGATCTGCAGGCCCTTGCGGGATTTGACAAGGATCGCGGAACGTCGGCGGGCGGTGGGGCTGTTTGTGGAACAGCGAGAGCTTGGCGAGCGGGTGGGCACCGGGCTGGCGCGAGTTCAGGACATCGCCCGCATCGCGGGACGGATTGCGTTAGCGCGTGCGACGCCGCGGGACTTGGTAGGTTTGGCCCGCAGCATCGTCGCGTGCGGCGAGGTGTCGGACGCGCTGGATCAGGCCGGCGCGGTGGCTTCGTGGCGGCGGGTTATCGCAGAGCAGGCCGGGAACAAAGATGGACCGCTGCGCGGGCTGGCGGAGGAGATTTTGGGGCTGTGCATTGAGGAGCCGCCCGCGCATCTGCGTGATGGGGGGCTGATTCGCGATGGCGTGGACCCGGCGCTGGACGAGGCGCGATTGCTGGAACGCGATGCGGGGGCTTGGCTGGCGAAGTATCAGGCGGAGTTGATTGAAACGCACAAGCTGCCCAGCCTGCGCGTCGGGTACAACAAGGTCGCGGGGTACTTCATCGAGTTGCCCGAGGCCCAAGCGCGCAACGCCCCACCCGAACTCAAGCGGATGCAGACGCTGCGGAATGTGGAGCGATTCACGTCGCCCGTGCTAGGCGAGTTTGAACGGAAGGTGACGACCGCCCAGGCCCG
Organism: Phycisphaerales bacterium; assembly: GCA_022843045.1. Taxonomy (GTDB): domain Bacteria; phylum Planctomycetota; class Phycisphaerae; order Phycisphaerales; family UBA1924; genus BJHL01. The sequence continues at coordinate 24,891 of JALHOJ010000007.1, read as the reverse complement.
GGCGCTGGAGCGCGAGCGTGAGTTGTTCCAGGGCCTCTGCGACAAGGCGGTGGCGCGGGTGCACGGGATCAGCACGCTCGCTGAGGCCGTCGGTGCCATCGATGTGCTGTTGGCGTTCGCGGATAAGGCCGCGCTGCGGGGGTGGGTTGCGCCGGAGGTGGTCGAGCGGCCCGTGCTTTCGATTGAGCAGGGACGGCATCCGGTATTGGATGAGATTCTGGGGGGCGGGGGCGGGGGGTGTGTGGCGAATGACTGTGGGCTGGGAGAAGTGACGAAGTCGCAAGCGAGTGAGGACTCGTCAACCGGCACCTCCCCCACTACTTCGTCACTCGCTCTTATCACCGGCCCCAACATGGCGGGCAAGAGCACCTACATCCGCATGGTCGCGTTGCTCACGATTCTCGCGCATGCGGGGTCGTTTGTGCCTGCCTCGGCGATGACGGTGGGCGTGACGGATCGGATCTTCACGCGCATCGGGGCGGATGACGCGTTGCACGCGGGGCAATCCACGTTCATGGTCGAGATGGTGGAGACGGCTCAGATTCTGCACCATGCGACGGCACGGAGCCTGGTCATCCTCGACGAAGTCGGACGCGGCACCTCAACGCTGGATGGTTTGTCGCTGGCATGGGCGATCGTCGAGCATCTGGCGGGGGAAGAGGGAGCACAGGGACCTCGGACGTTGTTTGCAACGCACTATCACGAGCTCACCGAGCTTGAGGATCGCATGCCGGGGCGGGTGATGAACCTGCACGTCGCGGTGCGGGAGTGGCCTGCGGGGGAGGATCACGCCGAGATCGTTTTCCTGCACCGGATCTTGCCTGGGAGGACGGATCAGAGTTACGGGTTGCACGTTGCGCGGCTTGCGGGGATGCCCAAGGGCGTGGTGACGCGGGCGCGTGAGGTGCTCAAGACCTTGGCGGTGCACGAGGCGGGCGTGGGCGGCGCGGCGAGGGCGGCGGATGCAAACCCCAACCCCCCGGCCCCTCCAGAGGCAGGGGCGAAAAGGGGCAAGCAGCGCGAGGAGGGGCAGATGGCGCTCTTCCGCGAATACGTAGCACACCCGGCGGTGGATGCGCTGCGGGAGGTGAAGCTGGATCATCTGACGCCCCTGCAGGCATTCGATCAGTTGCGAAAGCTGAAGGAGCTCACGCAGGAGTGAAAGTCGCGCGCGGGTGGTCGATCATCCTCCCCTCTCAGCGCCCGAGGACACCCGCTGGGGTGATACCCACCTAGTGTCTAGGCATGAAGAGTGAGATCGAAACCAAAGCCAAGACCAGCTATCCGAAGGACAAGATTCGCGTGGTGCTGCTTGAGGGCGTGCATGCGCGGGGTGCCGCGATGTTTCGGGGCGAGGGGTTTCATGTTGAAAGCCTGTCGGGTGCGCCTGATGAGGCCAAGCTGCTGAAGCTGGCCTCGGAGTGTCATGTCTTGGGTGTGCGGAGCAAGTCGCTGGTGCCGCGGAAGGTGCTGGAGGCGTCGCCTCGGTTGTTGGCGATTGGGTGCTTCTGCATTGGGACGGATCAGGTAGACCTGGGCGAGGCTCGGGATCGGGGCGTGCCGGTGTTCAACGCGCCGTTCAGCAACACACGGAGCGTGGCGGAATTGACGATCGCGGAGGTGATTGCGCTGTCTCGCCAGATGTTTCCCAAGAGCACGCAAATGCATGCAGGGCAATGGGATAAGTCGGCGACCGGGGCCCACGAGGTACGGGGGCGGACGATTGGGATCGTGGGGTATGGGCACATTGGGAGTCAGGTGAGCGTGCTTGCTGAGGCGATGGGGATGCGGGTCATTTACTACGACATCGTGCCCAAGCTGCCGCTCGGCAACGCGCGGGCGGTGCGGTCGCTTGCCGAGTTGCTCCGGGAGAGCGACTTCGTGACGTTGCATGTGCCGGCGAACGAGTCCACGAGCGGGCTGATGGGTTCGCGGCAGTTCAAGTTGATGAAGCCCGGGGCGTTTCTGATCAACAACGCGCGGGGGAGCGTGGTGCATGTGCCCGCGTTGGTTGCCGCGCTCAAGGACGGCACGGTCGCGGGCGCTGCGGTGGATGTCTTCCCGCATGAGCCGGCGTCGAAGGGGGAGAAGTTTGAGAGTCCATTGTGCGGACTTCCGAACGTCATCCTGACGCCGCACATCGGCGGCAGCACCGAAGAGGCGCAGGAGACGATCGCGATGGACGTCGCGGAGAAGCTGATCAAGTTCGTCAACGTTGGAACAACCACGGGCGCTGTGAATGTGCCGGAGGTTGAACTGCCACCCCAGCACGTGGACTTGATGGGCATGAACGAGCGCGACGGAGACCTGGGGACGGGGGACGGAAAGAGCCTCGAAACGCCCAGAAAACACCGTATTTTGCACTTCCATCGCAACGTGCCGGGCGTGCTTCGACAGGTGCACGCGCGGATCGCGGGCTTGGGCGCGAACGTGAGCGCGGAGTACTTGCGGACCAACGAACAGGTCGGGTACATGGTGCTCGATGTGGATCCGACCAACGCGCGGAAGGTTGTGGAAGAGATTCGCCAAGTACCCGAGACTGTCCGGGTGCGCGTGCTGTGGTGAAGCGCATCGTGCGATGCGCGAGTGGAGAAGACATCGACGAAGAGCGCATGAATGTGCGCGAGAGTGCGTGCGAAGCGCGCGCGGAAGAGGCGTGAGAGAAAAATCTCCACCGGTTGTTCACATTTTTTCACAATTCTGCAACACAAGTCGCGCACTTTCCGATAAGATGTTCCGGTGTCGAGGATCACTCGCGCGGCGCAGCGTTGCGTTGCATGAAGTGATTCGTCTGAACCAAGGAGTTTTGAAATGGCCAAGAAGGCAAAAAAGAAGGGCAAGAAGAAGGCATCCAAGAAGGCGACCCGCAAGTAAATTGCGATCGCTGAACAACCTTCAGCCCGACCGATCCGCGTTTGACCCGTTCCCCGTGCTTCTGATGCCCATCGCAGGCTTCTGACTTGAGGCCTTGGGGCTCGCACGCCGAACGAATGCGGACGGGCAACGAACAACGCTGACGCGAGGCCCGAAACGGCCTCGCGTCGCTGTTTTTGAAGTCACCTCGCCAGAGACACAGACTGTTGCCCAGCAAGGCTTTACGTCCACTTGAGCCACGGCCGAATCGACCAACCCGGGGCTTCGCTTTGCTCAGCCCCGGCGTCGGCCCACTCTGGGCCTATACATAGGTATGAACTCCATCAGCGTGCGCCCCCTCTCCTGCGGCATGACGCTCGTCGTCGAGAAGATGACGGGCGTGCGCTCAGCGTCGGTCAGTTGGGCGGTGCCGGCGGGTTGCATCACCGATCCCGATGAACGCGAGGGGATTACGCCTTTGCTCGAAGAGATGCTGCTGCGCGGGTCGGGGCAGCGTGACTCGCGGCAGGAGGCCGACCTGTTTGACAGCCTCGGGGCCAATCGCGATGTCGAAGCGGGGACGTACACGATGAGGTTCGCCGCGACGTGCGTGGGTGAGCGCATGGTCGATGTGCTGGGGCCGCTGTCGGACATGGTGCTTCGGCCTCGGCTCGAAGAAGAGGCTTTGGAGCCGTGCCGGGATTTGTGCTTGCAGAGTCTGGAGTCGCTCAAGGACGATCCGCAGCAGCGGGTGAGCCTGCTGGCGCGGGCGCGGCATCATGCCAAGCCGCTGAATCGGTCGGGGATGGGGACGGCGGAAGGGCTTGGGGCGGCGACGCGGCATGACCTGGTGATGCACTGGGCGCGGTTTGCCAAACCCGCGCAGGCGGTGTGCGCGGTGGCGGGGGCCGTGGATGCGGACGAGATCGCGGCGCGGCTTGAACAGGTTCTGGCGGGATGGCGCGGGGCGGCACCGGAGATTCTGGAGGGGGCCGATGCGCTACGCGGGTATGCGCATGAGCAGGACGCGGGGGCGAGCCAGGTGCAGATCGTGGTGGCGTATGACGCGCCGGCGGAATCGAGCCCACAGAGCGTGCTCGAGAAGCTTGCGGTGGGCGTGCTGTCGGGGGGGATGTCCGGGCGACTGTTCAGCGAGGTGCGTGAGAAGCGCGGGCTGTGCTACGCCGTGGCGGCGGGGTATCGGGGCGACAAGACGTACGGAGGCGTGAGCGCGTATGTCGGGACGACGCCCGAGCGGGCACAGGAATCACTGGATGTGCTCAAGGGTGAATTGGAGCGGATCACGACGCCCAGCGGCAAGGTGACGCCTGAAGAGTTTCATCGCGCGAAGGTGGGCCTCAAGAGCTCGCTGGTCTTCAGCGGAGAATCCACGGCGGCACGGGCGGGGACGTTGGGGGCGGATGTGCGAAGGCTGGGTAAGCCGCGCTCGCTTGAAGAGGCGGCGGCGGAAGTCGAAGGCGTGACGCTGGATCAGCTGAATGCGTACTTGGCCAAGCGGGAACTGGGGAAGATGACGATTCAGACGTTGGGGCCAGCGGCGCTGAAGGCGTGAGCGTTCATCGCAACGCCAGAGCAAGACATGATGCAACCGGCATCGCCACGATGAAGCCGATGCATGCGCCCGCCACATGAGAGAAGCCGCTCAAGCGTGCGCGAGAATTGCTCATCACGAACACATATACCCAAGACCAGACCCAGAAGAACACCAGCGTGCCGATTCCTATGCGTAAAACCGGGCCAAAGCTCGCCGGCAGCAGCGGCGTCAGCATTGCGCCGCAGACCAGAAACAGAGGTGTTGCGCCCAACGCCCAGCCTGCGGTTCCCCAGTAGACGCGCTGCTGGTGCAGGATTTCGAGTTGCCCTTGGTGGTAGCGACGGCCGCATTCAGGACACGTCACGCGTCCCTTGGAATCCATAAGGCCCGCGAGCTCATAACCGCAGGCGATGCAGGTTGTTTGGGCGAACTGCATGGAATCCTCGCATCGATGTCATCGCTTGGGCGATGACATCGATGGCACGGGGGATGGCACGGCCGTTCTGGCTTCGATGATCGCTTCGCCCTTGCTCATCGCCAGATAGTCCTGCATCGCGGCGACGCCCCAGTCTTGTTTGCGCATGGCTTCGATGGCCTTCGCCGCGGCGACGGCGGCGGTGGCGGTGCTGATCATGGGGATGTTCAGCCTGACGGCGGTGCTGCGAATGCGGCCTTCATCGGTCTTCCAGCCGGTGCGGGTGGGCGTGTTGATGATGAGGGCGATCTGGTTGTTGTGCATGAGGTCCAGCACGTTGGGGCGAGCGCCGGCGGCGATCTTCTGGAGGACGTTGACCTTCAGGCCCTGGGCGGCGAGGGCGCCGGCGGTGCCGTCGGTGGCGTAGATCTCGAAGCCTTCGCGGATGAGGGTGCGGATCGGCTCCACGATCATGGGCCGATCTTGTTCGCGCACGCTGACGAAAACGCCGCCCTTCTTGGGATCGGTGGGCAGCTTGGTGCCGCCGGCCATCTGGCTCTTGGCGAAGGCGATGGGGAGGGACTGGTCGATGCCCATGACTTCGCCCGTGCTGCGCATTTCGGGGCCAAGGACGACGTCGACGCCTGGGAACTTGCTGAAGGGGAAGACAGATTCCTTGACGGCGTAGTACTTGGGGGTGCTGTGCCACATGCTGCGACGCTGCGCGGGGACGAGTTCGGCGAGGGGCTTGCCCATCATCACTTTCGCGGCGATCGCGGGCCAGGGGGTGTGCGTGGCCTTGCCCACGAACGGGACGGTGCGGCTGGCGCGGGGGTTGACTTCGAGGACGAAGATCTGATCGTCCTTGATCGCGAGCTGCAGGTTCATCAGGCCGTTGACACGGAGTTCCTTGGCCATGTTCAGGGCCAATTCCTCGATGCGGGCGATGATGGAGGGGGAGAGCGAGGCGGGGGGCAGGGTGCAGGCGGAGTCGCCTGAGTGAATCCCGGCTTGTTCGATTTGCTCGAGGATGCCAGCGACGATCGCTGTAGGCTCGGCGTCCCGCCGGGCAGCCGTAGTCATTGATGGTTCGTTGCTCGGCGAGACGCCGGGCAGAATTGACTGCCATTGCTTCGCGAGTGTGGCACGAAACTCTGACACGTCTTTGGGCGCTTCTCTTTTCGCGGGATCAACAAGGAAGAGTCGCCCGTCAGAAGACTCAGCGAGCATGCGAAGACCGTTGGGATTGAGGTGGGTTGTGCCCCAGAGAATGCCGGACGTGACCCCAATCACGGCTAGTTGGGCGATAGCGCTTTCGACATCGCTGGAGTTCCCTGCGACTCCGCGTACCTCGAATCCACCAATGCGTCGTTCGTCAGACGTGCCGTAATCAGCAACCACATCGACGTCGACTTCGGTTGCGCCGGCGAGGAACTTGTCGATGAGGACGGGGGCGTTGTCGGCGCCGGCTTGCTTCAAGGCGGTGCCGATGAAGCTGCGGAGAGCGGCTTCGTCCTGGCAGATTTCCATGCCGCGGCCTCCCAGGACGTAGCTGGGGCGGATGAGCACGGGGTAGCCGATGCGCTTGGCTTCGGCGAGGGCTTCGTCGAGGTTTCGGGCGGTGCCGGCGGCGGGGCGTTGGAGCTTGAGGGTGTCGAGGACCTCGTCGAAGCGCTTGCGGTCTTCGGCGCGGTCGATGGAGTCGACGGAGGTGCCGATGATGGGTGCGCCGGCTTGCTGGAGGCCGTGTGCGAGGTTGAGGGGCGTCTGGCCGCCGAATTGGACGATGACGCCGTGGACGGCGGAGGACTTCGCGTTGAGGCGTTCGATCACGTTGAGCGTGTCTTCCAACGTCAGCGGTTCAAAGAACAGCAGGTCGCTGGTGTCGTAGTCGGTGCTGACCGTCTCGGGGTTGGAGTTGATCATCACGCTTTCGAAGCCCAGTTCCTTGGCGGCGAAGGCGGCGTGGACGCAGCAGTAGTCAAACTCGATGCCCTGGCCGATGCGGTTGGGGCCACCGCCGATGATGATAACTTTTTTCTTGTCGGTGATGCGGACTTCGTCTTCAGCAGGCGAGACGGGATTCGGGATTCGGGATTCGGCATTCGGGCCGATGGAGCGGCTACCTGTTTCGTACGTCGAGTAGTAATATGGCGTGATCGCCGCGAACTCGGCGGCGCAGGTGTCGACGAGCTTGTAGACGGGGTTGATGCCCAGGCTCTTGCGGTGGGCGCGGACTTTGAGGATGGCGTCGGTGGTGATGGTGCCTTCGTAGAGGTTGGCAAGCTGGGCGTCGCTGTAGCCGAGCTGCTTGGCTTCCATGAGAACGTCGGCGGGGACGTCGGCGAGGGTCTTGTAGTCGGTGAGGGTGTCTTCAAACTCGACGAGTTGCTGGATCTGGTCGAGGAACCAGGGGTCGATGTTGGTGAGGGCGTGGATCTTCTCGATGCTCCAGCCCATCTTCATCGCGTAGCGGATGTAGTAGAGCCGGCCCTGGCTGGGCACGGCGAGCTTGCGCGAGAGTTTTTCGTGGGGAATGGGCCACTCAATGGGCTGGCCGTCGGCGGTGCGGAGGCCGGTGTCGCTTTGGGAAGCGACGGAGTGACGCAGTGACGAAGTGACGGAGTCGGGGGAGCCCATCACGTCTAGGACCAACTGGTCGTGCTCGATGGCGCGCATGGCGGTGAGCCAGCGGTCGTTGCGATCCAGCCCCAGGCCGAAACGCTTGACTTCCATGGAGCGGATGACCTTCTGGAGGGCTTCCTTGAAGGTACGGCCGATGGCCATGGCTTCGCCGACGCTCTTCATCTGGGTCGTGAGCGTTTCGTCGGCTTCGGGGAACTTCTCAAACGTCCAGCGGGGCATCTTCACGACGATGTAGTCGATGGCGGGCTCGAAGCACGCGCTGGTGGTGCCGGTGATGTCGTTCTTGAGTTCGTCCAAGGTGTAGCCAATCGCGAGTTTGGCGGCGATCTTGGCGATTGGGAAGCCCGTCGCCTTGCTGGCGAGCGCGCTGGAGCGAGAGACGCGGGGGTTCATCTCGACCACGACCATCTCGAAGGGCAGGGAACCGTCGGCACGGGGCTTGGGCTTGGGGTTGACGGCGAACTGGACGTTGCTGCCGCCTGTTTCGACGCCCACGGCCCGCATGATCGCGAGAGCCGCGTCGCGCATGGCCTGATATTCCTTGTCAGTGAGCGTGAGAATCGGCGCGACGGTGATGCTGTCACCCGTGTGGACGCCCATGGGATCGATGTTCTCGATGCCGCAGACGATGATGCAGTTGTCCTTCTTGTCGCGGACGACTTCGAGCTCGAATTCCTTCCAGCCGATCACGGACTGGTCGATCTGCACCTGCGTGATCATGCTCGCAGCGAGCCCGCGGGTCACGATGTCGCGGTATTCCTCGAGGTTGTAGGCGATGCCGCCGCCCGTGCCGCCCAGCGTGAAGGCGGGGCGGATGATCGCGGGGAGGCCGATTTCCTTGAGGAACTCCTCGGCGTCGGCGAGGGTGTTGACGGTCTTGGCTTTGGGGAGGGTGAGTCCGATCTTCTCGCAGATGTCCTTGAAGATCTGGCGGTCTTCGGCGCGATGGATGATCTCGCGGTTGGCGCCGATCATCTCGATGCCGAATTCCTTCAGCGTGCCGTTGTCCCAGAGGGCGCAGGCGCAGTTGAGCGCGGTCTGGCCGCCCAGGGTGGGCAGGATGGCGTCAATGCGCGGGCCGCGCTGCTGTTCGAGCTCGATGATCTTGCGGACGCACTCGGGCGTGATAGGCTCGATGTAGGTCCGATCGCTGAACTGCGGATCGGTCATGATCGTCGCTGGGTTGCTGTTGACCAGCACGATGCGGTAGCCCTCGGCCTTGAGGGCCTTGCAGGCCTGCGTGCCCGAGTAGTCAAACTCGCAGCCCTGGCCGATGACGATGGGACCGGAACCCAGGACGAGGATGGTCTTGATGTCGGTGCGTTTGGGCATGGGGAAAAGCGAAAAGCGGGAAAGCGAGAAGCGAACATGAGCGCGGGGCGGGGCGTTGGGGTGACGCCTGGGCGGCCGGGTGCGCGCAAACTGGACGAGCATAGCGGGCAAACGCGAAAAGTCCATGGCTTGAGGGGCTTTCGGGGGCAGTTCCCTATCCTCTTGCCATGGAACAGGGGAACGCGGCATCCGGTGGGCGGTGGGACGAACTTCCCAGGGCGCAGCGCGAGCGGCTCGAGGCCGAGTTGCGGGCGCGGGGGATTGATCCGAGCACGGTGAAGAGCGTGCGGTTTGAGAAGGCGGAGGCGGACAGACCTCCGGCTGGCGCGGCCAGCGGCGGTGGCGACGATGGGCTGATCGATCTCGCGTCGGAGCCCTTGGGAGGCATGCCGGCGGGTCCAGCCAATCGCCCGATCCGCAGCGAGCGCATCGAGATCAACATCAACGGTGAGAAGAAGATCTTCTCGAGCATGAGCGAGGTGCCCATCGAGCTTCGGGGCATGATCGATGCGCTTCGGGCGCAGGCCGAGGGCGATGAGGACGGGAAGCGATCCAATGTGACTGTGACGCACACCGTCGTGCGACAGATCGACGGCAAGGACTTCCCCACTGACGACATCATGGGGCTACTGCGGCAAGGCAAGAAGATCGAGGCGATCAAGGTGCTGCGCGAGCGGACGGGCGTGGGGCTTGCGGAGGCCAAGCAGACCATCGACGCGATAGACGCGACGATTGAGGGCGGGAAGCGACGCAGCGGGTGTCTGGGGATGATTGTGCTGGCGGCGGGGGTGGGGATCGGGCTTGGCATGATGGCTCGCGATGGTTTTGCGATGCTCATGTGAAGCACTGGATGATTCGATGGACTGGAAGCCCATCGGACTCACGGGCGGGGCGCCCGGGCCACCGCAAGGCTCCGTACGCTTGGCCCGTGCTTTGCCCGTACTGCAACACCGACAACGACAAGGTCATCGACTCGCGCAGCAGCGATGCGGGGAAGGTCACGCGCCGGCGGCGCGAGTGCCTGGGGTGCGGCAAACGCTTCACCACCTACGAACGCGTCGAGGCGACGGCCAAGCTGATGGTCATCAAGCGCGATGGGCGGCGCGTGCCGTTTGATCGCGAGAACATCATCCGGGGCGTCTCCTCTGCGTGCGGCAAGCGGAAGATCCCCGAGGACATCAAGCAGAAGGTCGCGGACGAGATCGAGGAAGAATTGCACAAGCAGTTTGACCGCGAGGTGGAGAGCCAGGTGATCGGCGAGAAGCTGATGGGGCGGCTGCGCGACATCGACGAGGTCGCGTGGATCCGGTTTGCGAGCGAGTACTACAAGTTCAAGAGCGTGGACGAACTCAAGAAGCAGCTCGAACTGCTCGACGGGAAAGTTCGGGACGTGAAGGATCAGCAGCGGCTGTTTTCGTAGGCGAGAGGAATTGGGGATTGGGGATTCGCTGAGATGTTGAAGGCGGGGGCTCGGCGGGGTGAACGGGGCTGGGCGGCACGGAGGAGTCCATGAGCAACCCGGAACTGCTCAAGGCATATCTCGCGGAGCGCGATGTGTCTTGCCCAGCGTGCGGGTACAACCTGCGGGGGTTGGCGAGCGAGGCGTGTCCGGAGTGTCGTCAGCAACTGATGCTGCACGTCACGCTCCAGAGACCGGTGACAAAGTCGTGGCTGACGACGATCATTCCGGTGTGGATTGTGGGCGGGGGCGGGCTTGCGGCGATCGCCATCGTGCTGATCGTCGCGGGGGATCATGTCTTCCCGAACATGTTCGAGGATCTGGCACGCGGGCGCGACATTGAGCAGTGGACGATGTATCTGCTTGCGCCGCTCGCGGTGTGCTCCGCGTTGGCGTGGACTGGGTGGCGGCTGACTCGCGCGAAGGGCCGCCGGTGGTTCAATACCACGCCCCGCCAGACGCTCGTTCGCAACCTGTGCCTCGCGGCGAGCGTCGGGGCCGTCGTGATTTGGACCATCTGGCTGTTCAGCGAGGTTCGATAACTGCATTCGATTGCGTTCGCTGCTTTTCGCACCGCTTCTTGTCAGGCGACTGGTGCGTGCTCCCTAGGTCCTGCTGAGTCCGTTCCAGCAACCCCTCGGGAGCACACCCATGAAGACCACGCGCGTTCGTTCCTCCAATCGTTCCTTCCCCGTTTCCACCTCCCGCACGATCAGGTCCGCCGGGTTGCTGGCACTCCTCGCGGGTGCCGCGAGCAGTCAGGCGGCGATTTTCACCTTCACCCCGCTTTGCGACAATACATGGGGCACCATCTGCAACCTCGCCCCCGGCAGTTGCGGCGTCGGCGGCGTCCTCTCTCGCAACAACTGGGCACAAACCGCCTGCAACGCCACGCCGCTCTTCCCAGGCGCTGCCGACGACGTGGTCTTCGGCGTGAACGGCGTGCTCAACAACTTCGTTCCAAACGTGCGCTCGGTCACGATCAACGCGGGTGTGAGCTTCGCGCTTCAGAACAACATGACCACGAGCAACGGGTTCACCAACAACGGCTCGGTCAACACCAGCGGCAGCGGCAATACTTCGTATGTTGGCCCCTTCACCAACAGCGGCGGCGCAACCTGGGTCGAGAACAGCAACACTCGTTTCTTGGCGGGTGTGTCTTTTTCTAACGCCGGTACGCTTGAGTTGCAATCCATCGACCTTATCACCAACGGCGGCTCCAACAGTTACACCAACACGGGCACCCTTCGTAAGTCCGGCGGCAGCACCGCCAGCATCAACGTCCCCGTCACCAACAACGGCAGCATCGATGTGCAAGCAGGTGGCGTCCTGACCATCTTCAGTACCACGTTCACGGGCTCACCCACCTCAACCATCGCCGTCGCAGGCGGCGGCGCAGCGCTCAATCTCAGCAATTACACCCTCGTGGGCCGCATCAACGCCACAGGCGTGGGCGAAATCAACAGCAGCGGAACCGTTGTCGCCTCCGGCGCAACGATCTTCAACGTCGCCAGCAACCTGCGCCTGAGCGGCGACCTCAACGCCAACGCGATTCCCGGCTCATCCTTTACCAATAACAACCGCGTCAACACGGGCGGTGCAGGGAACATCAGCTACAGCGGCCCTATCACCAACGCCGCGTCAGGCCTGTGGGTTGAGAACTCCAACAACCGCTTCTATACGGGCTGCGCGTTCACCAACGCGGGCGTGCTTGAGTTGCAAACGATCGGTCTCGTGTCAAATGGTGGCACCAACAGCATTGCCAACAGCGGGACGATTCGCAAGACCACTGGCGGTACGTCAACGTGCAACATCGCGATAAGCAACAGCGGGCTCATCGACGTGCAAGCAGGCACGCTTGACCTCAACAACTTGGCGTACACGGGCGTCGGATCGGGCAGCGTCTCGGTCGCATCTGGCGCAGCCTGCAATTTCAACAACTTGACCATCGGCGGCACCATCAACTTTACCGGTGCGGGCACGCTGACAAGCGCTGGCTCGCTGGGTGTAGTTGGCGCCGCTTCGCTCAACACCACCAGCGCGTTCCGCCTCTTCAGCAACGTCACCGTTGGCGCTGGCAACAGCCTGACGAATACTGGCCTGCTCAGCACCAGCGGCGCAAGCAACCTGACCTATCAGGGCACGCTCACCAATGCTGCGACGGGGACGTGGATCGAGAACAGCAGCAACCGCTTCTACACCGGCGCGTCGTTCGTGAACAACGGCATCTGGGAGCTGCAGTCCATCAACCTCGCTGCCAATGGCGGCACCAACTCGCTCATCAACAACGCCACGATGCGCAAAGTCGGTGCTGTCACGGCAACGACCGACATCCCCATCACCAACAACGCCACCATCAACGTGCAAGGCGGCACGCTGAACTTCAACTCCACCACCTACACCGCCGTGCCCGCAGCAAACATCAACGTTTCCAGCGGCGCCACGCTCAACCTCAACACCATGACGCTCGCCGGTACCGTCAACTGCACGGGTGCGGGCAGCTTCGCCAGCACAGGCACCCTCACCGTGTCCGGCAACGTCACGACGACGACCACATCGCCTTTGCAAGTCTTGAGCAACGTCACCGTCAATGCTGGCAACAGCCTCACGAACCAGGGCCTCGTCAGCACCAGCGGTGCAGGCAACCTCAGCTACGTCGGCCCCATCGTCAATGGCAACAACGGCACCTGGATCGAGAACAGCAACAACCGCTTCTACACCGGCGCATCGTTTGTGAACAACGGCATTTGGGAGCTGCAATCCATCAACCTCGCAGCCAACGGAGGCACCAACACCCTCACGAACAACGCAACCGTCCGAAAGACCGCCGCGGTCGTTGCGACCACCGACATCCCCTTCACCAACAACGCTGCGTTTAATGTGCTTGACGGCACTGTGAACTTCAACAGCACGAGGTACACAGGCAACGGTGCTGCGGCCTTCAATATCTCCGCTCCAGGAACCGTCCACTTGAACAACATGATCATCGCTGGCACGCTTCGTGCAACCGGCACCGGTGCCATCGGCAGCGGCGGAACAATCACCGCCAGCGGCAACGCCATCATCAACACCGCCCAGCCCTTCGCCATGTTGGGCAACATCGCCGCCGGTGGCGTAGGTAACTCGCTCACCAACGCGGGTAGCCTCTCCACGTCGGGTGCGGGCAACCTTACCTACGTCGGTGCAGTTACGAACACTGGCACATGGGTTGAAAACTCCAACAACCGCTTCTTCACTGGCATGATCTTCACCAACCAAGGCACGCTCGATGTTCGATCGATCAACTTCGCTGCGAACGGTGGCACAAATGCCCTCATCAACAGCGGCACGCTGCTCAAGACCGCTGCCGCTACCTTCACCACCAACCTGCCGCTCACCAACTCGGGCCTCATCGATGTGGTTGAAGGCACCGCCTCCATCTCCGGCACCTTCACGCAATCCGCACCCGCAGCACGCACGCTGGTCCGCAGCGGAGCGTCGATCACCGGCAGCCCTCTTGCTTTCGCTGGCGGTCGCCTCGAAGGCCGCGGCACGCTCGGCCAGGCGGTGACCAACTCCGGCGCAACCGTGGCTCCGGGCGACTCCCCATCCAACAGCGGCACGCTCACCATCGGCGGCACATACACGCAGAACGCCAGCGGCACGTATGAAGTCTCGCTCTTTGGCCGTCCGAACCTGCCCAGCGATCGGATTCTGTCGAACGGCAACATGAGCCTTGCCGGGGCCCTCCGTGTGGTGATCACGCCGCCCTTCCTGCCCAAGATCGGCGACGTCTATGAAATCGCCCGCACCAATAACACACGCACGGGCGTGTTCAGCAGCGTGCAGGTGATCGGCCCCAGCGCGGTGACGGTCAGCGTCAGCTACACCCCCACCACCGTGCTGCTCACGATCACGGGCACCGAGTGCGGCTCGATTGACTTCAACAACGATGGGTCGTTCTTTGATCCTCAGGACATCGACGCGTTCCTCAGCGTGTTCAGCGAGGGGCCGTGCGTGCCCGGGACGGCCACCTGCAACGACATCGACTTCAACAACGACGCGGCGCTGTTTGATCCGTGCGACATTGACAGCTTTCTGATTGTGTTCAGCGAAGGGCCTTGCACGCTGTGCGGGGTGTGACGCAGGGCACGTTCGCCACGGGTGGCCGCTTCGCGGCGACTCGCGGAGAGGAATCACGAAACAAGAAAGGCCGGACGCCCACCGTGGCGCGTCCGGCCTTTACTTTGGAGTGCTGACGGATCAGTTCAAGTCGATTCAGTTCGCATCGGCGAGCATCTCATCGATCGCCGCGCTGAGCTTCTCGGGCGTGTCGTAGTTGCCCTTGGCGATCTCCGCCTTGACGCGATCGACCAGTTCCTGGCGGATCGGCAGGTTGCGGAGCTTGCCCATGTAGAACGCGATCTCCGCGGCTTCGTCGGAGACGTCCACCTCGTCCTCTGTGCGGGAAGGCTCGCTCGCCTTGGCGTATTTGCGGGCCGCGTTCGCGTTGGCGACCGAGCTCGCCTGCATCGCGGCATGCGAAGCCGTGCTGGCGCCGAGGGAAGCGTTCAAGGACGACGGGATGGGAGCGAAGTCGGTCATGTGGTGATCAATGTCCATCGGTCGCGAGCGCCGGCGGGCGGGCAATCGCAACGAGTTGGATGCGGTCGCCCGTCTCCGCTGGGCGTCGCATCCGGCGTTGGGCCCCAAGGCCCCAGACACACTCGCGAACGGACGCATCCAGGCGTCCAACTTCGCGAACCAGCGTGGAACCGTCCACGTGGCGAGGTGGTATCGGTGTGGGGTTGGGCCAAGGGACAAAAAAGCCGTTAGGGTATAGACTTGACGCAAGATATTGAGTGAAAACGACTTAGTTTGAGTTATAGGCGTGAGCGTGCAAGGAAATATTTCGCGACTTTTGGCGGCAAGCACGCGCGGGCAGGTGCTGCGCGGCGGTGGTTGCGCACAGCGCGAAGTCGGGGCTTGCTGCCCGCGAACGACGACGCGAATTTTCATGTTCGGGGCGATGCTGGTGTGCTGCGCGATGGGTTTGGGCGCGTGCGCGGGTACCCAGGACGGCAACGAGGGGGACAAGACTCAAGCACCCGCAGAAGGAAAGGAGCGCGCGGCCGCGCCGCCCGTGCAGTTCTTGTACCGGCGCGATCGCGAACGCCTGCGCGAGCAGCAGGAGTTGGCGGGACGGATGGGCACGGGCTTGGATGCTCAAGCGGGCGGGGCGGGGGCCAAAACTGGGGCGGGTTCGGGGGGTGGTGACGGGAAGATGTCGCCCGAGATCGCCGCGTTGTTTGATCTTTCGGGCGCAACTCGCACGGGCGAGGGCGATGCAAGCGCAAAGTCCCGGCTGAGCGGCGCGAATGTCCTAAGCGGCGATCGCGCGGTGGTGGGCGCGACTTTTGACGGCGCGACGGCGGCAACGCTCATGCAGTTTGACCTTTCGACCGTGCGTGATCGCGTGAGCGACGACATCAAGTACACGCTCCAGGTCGCTCGCTACGGGCACACCGATCGGGCCCAGCCCACGCCCGAAGAACTTGCCGGCTTCCGCGAGGCGGCGGAGAAGGCCGTGCTCGAACTGCGACAGGCAGGCGACGAGGCGTTCTTCTATCACGGTCCGTTCGGCAGCACCGTGACCATCGGCCTGTTCAGCGAAGCCGATTACGTCACGCAGGTTCGCGACGCAAACGGCACGATCACGAACCTGCCCAAGCCCTACGAGTCGGCGACGCTCGCCGCGCTGCGGGCCAAATACCCGCACAACCTCGTGAACGGCGCGACACTCCAGACGCGGCGTAAGGGCAGCGAGGAAATGGTGACGCAGGGGAGCTTTTTGGTGGGGGTGCCGAGGTAGAGAAGGAAGAGACGGAGAGACGGAGAGACGAAGTGCTGCGCCTTCACTTCGTCTCTCCGGCTCTTTGTCTCTGCGTCTCTTCCCCCAAACAACAAACCCCGGCGCGGGGATGCGCCGGGGTTCGTGAGATTAAAGAAGAGTCTGCGGAATCAACTCAAGCGCGGCGGCGGCGAGCGGCGAGGAGGCCACCGATGCCAGCGAGTGCGAGAGCGCCGGGAGTGGGGATCACGCCGTTGACGGTCACCATGTCGAAGCGGGCGGTGCCGGTGGTGCCGTAGGCGCCGGTCGGGCTGCTGGCGACGTAGCCGCCGGTGGGAGCGAAGACGGCGACGACGCGAAAGCCGAAGTTGGGGTTGTTCTCAACCGCGGCGACGCTGCTGAGGTCGACGGTGCGGTTGTTGAACCAGGTGTCGCCCGCAGTGGCCTGGAAGATCGCGGCGTTGGTCCAAGTCGCGCCGCCGTCGGTGGTGTAGTCCACGCCGAAGAAAGCAGAAACGGTGTTGCTATGGCGCTGATCGAAGGTGACGATGATGTCGGTGAAGCCGACGGTGCTGCCGAAGAAGGCAACGCCGCGTTCGCCGCTGCCGGTGCCCTGAGCGGCCCAGGTGCTGATGTTCCAGCCCGAGTCGTTGAGGCTGGCGTCGGGATCGGTGCTGCCGCCGCTGGCGTTGCCGCTGGCGAAGGAGGCGGTGGTGCCGCCGACGAGCGAAGCGGTGCCGGCGCCGACGTTGGGCGTCAGGGTGCCGGTGCTGCTGCTGTTGTCGGAGGGGAGGCTGTTAAAGTCCCACTGGGTGATGATGTCGGCCTGGGCAATGCCAGCCGTCGCGACGAGCGCGAGAAGGGCGATCTTCATGAGTTTCTCTCTCTCTGGGCCCCGTTGGGGGCGTGCGAACGAATCCCCAAGGCCTCCGGACCGAGGGGGGCGAACACTACCCGGCGAGCGGGGCGACGTGGTCACGAAAGAGAACGTTTAGCAGATGCTTTGCGCGATCTGAATAATTTGTGGGGTGACTGTTTGGAGATTGAGGGCGCCGGGACCCGTTGGGAGCACATCTCTTCGAAACGCGCTGGACGGCGTGCACCTGCGTAACGTCAATCGTTCGACAAGCAACGCGCAGACAGTGCTTGCGGGACCGGCTAGTCAGAACGACGCCTTTCCAAGCTGACCAGAAATAGGCGAATATCAATGACTTCTGTGTATGTGTTTCACGGCACCCACTCCAGATTCGCGAACGCCGTCTTTTCTACGAAAGAGTTCGCAGAAGCGTGGATCGCTCGCCATGCACTCACTGGCTTGCTGACTGGGTACACGCTCGATGAGCCTGCCTTTGACCGCAAACTCATCGATGCAACGCTGCCGAAGTACGTTCGCACGAACGCGACAAGCAACGAACTCCGGCTGCGGTCAATCGCCGCACAGACGTTCACTGATGGCGCTGTCTATTTTCATTACTTTTACGGCGTGGGTGAGAACTCGCCAGAGTATTCTGACATGTCTGACAAGTGGGATCGCGACAACAGCACTACCTAACGGTGCGCTGGGCAATGGGCATGCGCCGACCCGTGCCGAAGGCAACTGTCGTGACCTTCAGACCCATCGCGGCCTGACGACGCTTGTACTCCGCAAGGTCGATCATCCGGGCGATCTTCTGAACCAGCGCGCGGTCGAAGCCGGTCTCGCGAGCGATGGTCGCGGGGCTTTGGTGGCGCTCAATGCTGCGGGCGAGGATCTCGTCGAGCACGTCGTAGGGGGGGAGCGAGTCCTGGTCGGTCTGATTCGGTCGCAACTCGGCACTGGGGGGCTTGGTGAGTGTGCTCTCGGGGATCGGGGGCGCGGTGCAGTGCGTGAGGCCCGGGAGCGACTTGTAGTTGGCGTTGATGAACCGCGAAAGCGCATAGACCCAGTGCTTAGTCACGTCGCTGAGCACGGCGAGGCCGCCGTTCATGTCTCCATACAGCGTGCAATAGCCCACGGCCATTTCGCTCTTGTTGCCGGTGGTGAGAACGATCGCGCCGGTGCGATTCGAGATCGCCATGAGGAGCGTGCCACGGATGCGCGATTGGAGATTCTCTTCGGTGAGGTCGGGAAGCTTCTCGCCCAGCGTGGTGGTGCCCATCGATGCGAACTGATGGTCAATGGCGTCGCGGAAGCCGTGCATGGGCTTGGCGATGGGCACGACGTCGCAGCGCATCCCCAAGGTCTTCGCCACGGCGAGGGCGTCGGTGATGGAGTGCTCGCTGCTATAAGGACCGGGGAGGGCGTAGCCGGTGACGTTCTGCTCGCCGATTGCCGCGACGGCGATCGCAGCGGTGAGAGCGGAATCGATGCCGCCGGAGAGGCCCAGAATGGCCTGCTTGAAGCCAGTTTTGCGGAGGTAGTCGCGGACTCCCAGGACGAGGGCGTGGTGGAGGTGGGCGGCGTCGGGGGCAGAGTGAGACGGTGAGACGGTGAGGCGGTGAGACGGTGACGAAGATGCACCTGCACCCGTCGTCTTCTTCTCCTCTCCTTCCTTCTC
The DNA here is from genome assembly GCA_022843045.1 of Phycisphaerales bacterium. Lineage (GTDB taxonomy): Bacteria > Planctomycetota > Phycisphaerae > Phycisphaerales > UBA1924 > BJHL01. Next base: position 6,264 of record JALHOJ010000007.1, on the reverse strand, counting down.
TGTGTCTCTGTGGCTCTGTCGTGATCGAACTACACCAGACGCATCAACGTCCACCACGAGCAGCGCGTCGTCGAAGAGGCTGCCCGCCGCGGCGAGGGAGCCATCGGGGGCGAAGAGATATCGATGGCCATCGAAGATGAGTTCGTCGTTGGCACCGAGCTGGTTGACGGAGGCGACGGCGACCTTGTGACGCTTCGCATGGCCCGCGAGGATGTCGCGGTGCTTCTGGCCCTTGCCGAGCACAAAGGGGCTCGCGCTGGCGGACAGAATGACCTTCGCCCCGCGTGCGGTAAGTTGCTCGACGGGATCGGCGTGGCCCTTGTATCGCGTCGCAAAGCCGGCGTCCTCGCCCATCCAGAGGTCCTCGCAGATGGTGAGGCCGACACGCACGCTGCCGTCGCGTGTCGGCACATCAAGTGCAACGCTTTGGTCGCCTGGCTCAAAGTACCGGTCTTCGTCGAAGACGTCGTAGGTAGGCAGGAGCTGCTTGTCGTAGCGATCGGTGATCACACCATCGCGCGCGACAATCAGGGAATTCGCGCACGCACCAGCGTTGGGCCCCTTGGCTATCCGAAGCGGCAAGCCGAAGACGATGGTGATGCCTCGGGGCGCATCGGCGGCGATGCCCTTCGCGGCCTGTTCGCACGACTCAACAAATCCCTCGCGCGCCAGCAAGTCCTTGGGCGGATACCCGCACAACGCGAGTTCTGGCAACAGGATGATGTCAGCAATGGCGGCATGAGCGCTGGCGACCGCGGCGCGGAGCAACGCGGCGTTCCCGGCGACGTCGCCGACAGTGGGGTTGATGGTGGCGAGCGCGAGGCGCATTGTGTGGAGGGAAAGTGCCAACTACGACTTGGGACGAAGCAGCCGCGAGCGGAGCAGCGACGCGCGTGCAACCCGGCGTTGCTCCTGGTCAAGTTCACGCCCCACGGCCCGCTGCAGATGGGCCGGCTGCACCAGCAGCATGAGTTGGTTGATGGTGCGCGGGTCGGGCGAGTCCTGCGTGCCCGATGCGCCGCGGAGCAGGCCCATGGTCGCGCCCAGTCGCACGAGGCTCAGGGCCTGCATCGCTTCATCGGTGTTCATGAGGCGGGCGTTGCTGAGCGCGCCCCAGGCGCGCCAGACCTGATCTTCGAGTCCCACGCGGCGCTTGGCGAGCAGTTCCCGGCGTGCGAGGCGTTCGTACTCGACGACCTTGGGCAGGATGTCGCCCTCGAGGTCCTGCAGAATCTGCTGCTCGCTCTTGCCCAGGGTGGTCTGGTTACTGATCTGGAACAGGTCCCCCACCGCTTCGCTGCCCTCGCCATAGAACCCGCGCACGGCAAGGCTCATGTCCTGGGCGGCACGCTTCACTTTTTCAAGCTCGCCGGTGAGTCGCAGCGCGGGCAGGTGCAGCATCGCGCTCATGCGCACGCCCGTGCCGACGTTGGTCGGGCACGCCGTGAGATAGCCGAAGCGCGGACTGAAGGCGTAGTCGAGCTTGCTTTCGATCTTGTCGTCGACGCTGTCGATGTCGGCCCAGGCCTGTGAGAGCGAGAGGCCGCTGCGAATCGCCTGGATGCGGAGGTGGTCCTCTTCGTTGATCATGATCGAGAGGCGCTCGTCAGGGACGCTGATGGCGACGCCTCGCGGGTCTTCGTTGGGGTTGGTGCCTTTGCCCTTGCTGTGGTTCTTGCTGATGAGATGCCGCTCCACCAGCAATGCGCGATCGAGGGGCGAGGAGCCGTGCAGGTCCACCCAAATCATCTTCGACGCGAGCTCGGCGCGCATCAGCCACTCTCGGCAGACATCGAGGGTTTCCTGGCGGTCGCGGCGGGTGGCCTTGGTCGCGAAGAGTCTCCCGGCGAGATTTCTGGCAAGCCGCACGCGCGAGGAAAGCAGCACGTCGGACAGTTCGCCCTCGCCCCGCAGCCACTCCGCGCCGACTTCGAGTGCCGGGACGTTGGTGGCGGATTTTGGGGCGTCGTCGGGGTTCTGCGGCGCGGGCTGAGGGGCGGGCTGGCTCACGCGTCACCGCCTTCGGGTGCCTTCTTGGCTTGCTCGGGCTCGTTCTCGGCTTGGCGGAGTTGGTCGCGAAGGCGAGCCGCGGCTTCGTATCGCTCGTCGCGGACGGCTTGCTCTAATTCGTGTCGCAGGACGCGGATGCGTTCCATGCGATGCTCGCGCAGGGCCTTGACCGCGCTGTCATCTGCTTCGACGGGCGCGCCCGCGGCTCGTTTGGGAGTCTTGCCCACGTGAGCGACGCCGCCGTCGTGGGCACGCTCGACAAGGGGCGTGAGCTGGCCCTCGAAGTTGCGATAGCAATCTGCACAGCCGAGGAGGCCATGCTGCTTGAATTCCTGGTAGGTGGTCTTGCAGGTGGGGCACTGGTTGGCCCGCATCGGCTGGGCCATGGGCGGCACGACGGGCGTCAGGCCCTGCTTCATCACATAGTGCTTGATGAGGTCGGTGATCTGCTGCTGGGGGTGGACACTCACGCCAAACTGCTCGGCGCACTGCTCGCAGAGATGCCGTTCGATCTTGACGCCGTTGTGCACGGAGAGTTCGTGCACGGTGGCGTCTTTCTCGCAGTGGTCGCACTTCATGGGAAATCGTAACCCGACTTGCCGCCGCGTGCCTTGTGGTTGGATGCCTTCTTTCGTGTCAACAAAAGAACAACCCCTCCAATTTGGAGGGGTCGCCAAAATTCTGATGCAATGAGATTCAGGCCCCGGCCTTCTTCTGGCGGGTGTACCCGAACTTGCGCTTGAGGGCCTTGGTGACCATGCCTGTGCGGATGGCCTTGGTGCTCACGCGGATGCGCTTGGTGGTCTTGACGCCGCCCTTCTCAACGACGGCGACGACTTCCTGCAGATTCGGCTTGAACGTGCGGGGGGTGATGCCCGTGGGCTTCAGGCCGAAGCCGCCCTTGGCGATTGCCTGGCCGCGCCAGGCGCGCTTCATGCCGCGGGTCGTCTTCTTGCCGGTGAGTTCACACTGAAAGCCCATGGTCCACCTCAAACTTTGCTGTTGGCTGTCGCGACTGCCACCGCAGCCGGAGAATGATCGATCCGAACACTACCCAAACCAAGACGCAGTGTCCCGGGCCTGAAGTATTGGCAGGGTGGGGCGTGGGTTCAAGTCGGGTTGGGAAGGGTGGGCGGAGGCATGGGGCGGCTTGATTTCAGCACAGGGATCTGGAGATTGGGGGGGGAAAAGAACAGACAGCCCACAAGAAAGCCCGGTTCTTCTTCCTCCTTTCTACGAGTCTCACGGTTTCAGTGCTGAAATCGACCTCCCTGCGCGCCCGTTCCGCTCGGGTTTTCGCGCTCTAGCATGGGCCATGATGCAGCATCAAGTTGGCAGTTTTGGAGCAGTTCGCACGGTTGGTCTGGTGTTGGCTTCGCTGGCGCTGGGATTGGGAGCCTGCAAAGCCGGGTCCAAGCAACAGCAAACCCTCGCCCCGGCGACCCCCATGCTCGAACTGCCGCCCAACACCGCGCCCGCGCCGGAACTGCTGCCCCTGGCATTCATGGCCGGGCGCTGGGTCAGCGTCAATCCCAACAAGACCGTCAACGAAGAGCACTGGTCCAGCCCGCGCGGCAACCACATGGTCGCCCTGTACCGCCAAATCCGGCGCGACGGCAAGCCGGCACTCGTTGAGGTTTCGCTGGTCACAGCGGAAAAGCCCGCAGCAGGCAGCGAAGGCCAGCCGACCAAGGTCATGCTCCGCCTGCGTCACCTGCACGCGAACCTCGAAGTCCCCGAGAACCGGCGCGAGCTCTCGCTGTTTGAACTCAAGCAAGCGGGCGACAACCGGGCTGAGTTCGTGGGCGTCGGCGATGCGGCACAGGTCACGAGCGTCGTGTATCGCCTGACCGGGCCAGACACGCTCGCCGTCGATGTGAACTTCGCGCCCGACTCCAAAGAGAAGGGCTTCACGATGAACTACACGCGTGAAGCGTTCTCGCGGCAGGCGTCGGCGGTGATTCAGGATCCGGCGAAGTAACCAAGTTCGCGAAGGTGCACCCGACGCCTGTCATCTGTGGACCCACCGCCGGGGGCAAGAGTGATCTTGCTCTGGCGCTCGCGCGCCTGGTGCGGGAATCGCCCGAGGGGCGCGAAAAGTGGCCCGGCGGCGCGGCGATCCTCGCGGCGGATGCGTTTCAGGTCTATCGCGGACTGGATATCGCCAGCGCCAAACCCGGCTCGACAGATCGCGCGGCGTGCGAGCACTTGCTGATCGATCTGGTTGAGCCCAGCGAACCGTTCACTGCAAGCCAGTGGCTCGCGCTGGCCAAGCGTGTGATCGAAGACTGTCGGGTGGCTGGCAAGCTGCCCATCGTCGTGGGTGGCACGCATTTGTACATCAAGCTGCTGGTGGATGGCATGTTCGAAGGCCCGGCGGCGGACGAGGCGCTCCGGGAGCGGCTGCGATCTCGGGGGCTGGCATCCCTCCGCGAGCAGCTCGAACACGTTGACGCCGCCGCGGCGGCACGAATCCACCCCAACGACGAACGTCGCACGATTCGGGCGTTGGAGGTTTTTGAACTCACAGGCAAACCGATCTCGGAGCATCAGCAACAGTGGGACGATGGGTCCAACTCCGACTTCCTGTTGATCGTGCTGGACTGGCCCATCGACACCATCAACCGCCGCATCAACGCCCGTGTCAAGGGGATGATGGAACGAGGGATGCTCGAAGAAGCCAAGCGGCTCATGCCGACGCTGGGGCCGACCGCGCGTGAGGCGCTGGGCACGAAGCAGTTGATCGAGCATCTACGCGGGCAATGCACACTGGAAGACGCCGTCGAGCGAGTGAAGATCGAAACCCGCCGATTCGCCAAGAACCAGCGGACGTGGCTGAAGCGGCTTCGTTCGCGAGGCGATGGGTTGGTGCTGGATGCGAGCGGCGCGGCGATTGATCCCGTGACGCAGCTTGCTACGCCGCCGGTCGACGAGTGGGCACGGCGCGTCTTCTCTCGCCTCACGGCTGGCGCGGGATCGACATGAGTTCGGTGGCCATCGGGCTGGGCCCCGATGGGCCGATCAACAAGTCGCCCAATCGCGGAGCCAACGGCGAGGTTGGCTGCGACGCCGTAGCGGTCCCGGCGGACGCACGCGAGCGTTCGAGCCACTTGGTCTGCTCGGGTGAGTCGATGACGCGAAGATTGCCAAGCGTGGGGTTTTCGATTGCGCGTTCGACGGCTGGGGGCGGGGTAACGGCAACCTGCGGCACGACGGGCGTGATCGGCACGACCTTTCCAGGCCCGACGATAAACACTGTCGCAACAATCAACAACACAAGCACCGCCACCGTCGCGACCGAGAGCTTCACCGTGATGGCCACCCAGCCGCTGAACCAGGGCTTCTGCTCGCGCGGCAGGACGACCTCGGGCGGCGCGATGTTGCGGTGCAGGTCGACGATGCGGGCCCCGAGCGCGCCCAACTGCTGCTCGATTGCGCGTTCCTCGGCGGTCAGCGTCTGCGACGCGTCTGCCGACACTTCGCGCGCCGCGCCGCTCGCGGCGTCACGAGTCGCGTCGTGGGAGTGGTTCACATTTGGAACATCGGCGTTCAGCATGGCGCACCTCCGACCGAACTTCCAACCAAGGGCAAGGGCCCGCTTCCATTCAGTACGTTCGACTCTTGCGTGGGCTTGCTTGCGGTAGCGTTTGGAGCACACGCCGCGCCTGAGAGCCTCCCCAGTGCAGCCTTGTAGCGACCGAAAAGCGTCGAGCGGGGCGCGTCGAGCGCGAGAGACATCTGATCAAACGACAATCCCGCGACATGGCGGAGCATGATGATTTCTCGCTGGTCTTCGTCGAGCGTCCAGATTCGATCCAGCAGCGATTCCTGAGCATCGGGCAGGATGCGCGGGGCATCGAGCATCGCGTCGCAGCCGTCGCGGGCGGTGACCAGCTTGACACGCCTGGTTTCGTTTCGCTGCGCACGCTTCATGTCCATCGCCGCGTTGCGGACGCAGGTGACGAGGAAGCCGAAAACGTCGCGGATATCTGTGACTCGCGCCGTGGAGAGCTTGGAGAGCGAGAGGAGTGCGGCTTGGAGGCAATCCTGAGCGTCGTGGCCGTCGCGGGAGTTGAGAATCGCTCGCGCGTACGGAATCAATCGAGGTGAGACCGCCTCCCAGAGCAACACGCCCGCTCGTCCGTCGCCACCTCGTGCCGCGAGCAGCAACTGCTTCAACCGTGCGGCGTGGGTGTGGGGTTTGGACGCGGCACCCCCGCCGGCGGGGGGGGCGGGGGGGGGGTCAATCGCGGG
>JALHOJ010000006.1:17935-91466 GCA_022843045.1 Phycisphaerales bacterium | reverse complement strand
CCCCACTCGCGTCTCACCTTCCCCTAAAAACACCCACGCCATCACCCCCGCCGCAATCGCGGCCCACGCCCCAATCCACAACGCCATTCCGACGCACGCCTCCAACGTCCACGCCGCCATCCATGGCAACCCCTGCGGCGCAATCGCCCCGCACACCGGCGCCATCACCAAAAACCAATCCGCCCACATCGCCGCAACTGGCCGCGTCGGCCGCTCCTGCGACAACCGCACCAGCGGCCACACCAACCACACCCCCGCCACCAACGCCACCATCAACACCCGCGCCGCAGGCCGATACACATCCGGCGCCACCAACCCAAACCACCCCAGCCCCGCAAACACCGCCGCCAACGTCGCAAACACATACAACACCCAAAACGCCGCAAACGTCCGCGGCTCCCCCCGCCGATGCGCATAAGGATCCGGCCCCACCTTGGGAGGCATCAGCCCAAGCCCCACGTCCTCACGCTCAATCCGCGGCTCAGTCACGCCACATCATTGGCCCGCACCCCCTCCCCCCGCCCCCAACCGTCGATGCCCCGATGCCCACCCTGCCTCGATGCCTTCTTCCACTTCACCCCGCTCGTGCCATCGAAGTCGGCTGGTCAGGGGGGGGTGAGCCGACTTGGATGCGAACAACCACGCCTGCCCCTCACATCGAAGTCCTCGCAAAGCCGACGACCTCGATGGCACGCCCTCAAACCAATCCGTTCCTCCGCGGCACCCAAACCCACATTCCCGCCTCGACCACCCACCCGCCACACACACAGCCAGCCGCAAAGCCGGCAGGCTTCGGCACGGTACCATTACTCGCTGAAGGTCGTGCCACCTGCCCGAGCTGGTGGCCATTTACCAATCCACACAAGAAAGCCGATTGAACTCGATCAATGCAAAATCTTTGATAGCGCTCTCGGCCACAGTATTATTAGCTATATACTTGTTTCTATTTGTTAATTCCCCAACTATAGACTACAAACGTCGCCTGTCCTTTGACGTTGGCTACTTGTTTGAGAAACTAACGCAACACATTGAAGCCAACGACAGGGTTGACATAGAGAGTGCGATTGGAGCCATTTATTGCAAGCTGTACTGCGACGAAGACGGACGCATCTCGAACAAGAGCAGGCGAGTTTCCTTGCTGTACGACAAAGACTACAATTCATGGACAACAACTGCTGACAGCAGTAACGACATATTTGTTTTGGTTATAAAGGGAAAAATTGACAATACTGAAGTATACATTGCCGTATCAAAGAATGGCACCAAACACGAATTGACAGAGCACGATCAGGCAAGTGTCCTGAATCAAATGTCATCAATCGGCAAACTATATTGGGATTGATGGTGGGTGGACCAGGTAAGTTCGCAAACTCGTTGCCGGCAGCTTTCCACCCGTGCCAGATACATCGCCGCAGCTCTGGGCGGCGACGCGTGTGGCGACAGTCAGGGTGTCGGCAGGTGGCACGACAAACCCGATTGACCTTGCCCACAAATAATGGCCCCTCGTCCGTTGTTTGTGGGCAAGGTCAACTGGCTGTGCGAGACTTGGACGAGCCGCTTGATGCCCAAGGTATCCGATGAACATAATCACCTCAATCAGCTTTGGGTGCTTTCAAAGCCCGTGGAAGGAGTTGTTGCCGCAGGCAAATCTGATCGTCAACGATGCCGACGAGAAACCTGGAGCAAATTTTGTCCGGTACGTTGATAGAACCGAGCGAGTCAAGGAGGTACTAGCTCAACTTGAGGCCCTAGGCTTGGTTGACGATCTACACGGACCGCCGGTCTCACAATCCAAGATGCACGTCACCACAACACGGCGGTGGTCCATGCATGACATTGAGTCGGCGGAGTTCTGCCGGGTTTCTCGGAAGCATGAGTACAACGTTTCCAGCGTCGCGGGATTCGACGTGGCTGCGCTGGACGGTGACCCTCGCTTGGCCTTGGAACTTCGCGATGCTCGCACGCGTGAGCACCCCTGGCTGTGCAATTGGGCACCTGACATGTACTCCATGATCGTACGTCGAGAGGGCCTAGAACTAATTCAAAAGGCACCCTGCACTGACTTTGAACTGCGTCCGACCCGCCAGTACGTAGAAGTCGAAGCGCTGGCCGCACTTGAGTTGCCGGTCCGGGACCCTAGCGTATTTTCGATGCGCCTTCCCAAACCCCAAGACGAATGGTGGCAGTTCTATCCCATTTTGGAATTGCCCCCGATGCATTCTTCTGTGGGGCGTAGGCCCCTTGGGCGAAATCCAGCGCCTTCGAATGGCGAATATGGCCGCGGGCCAGGTCTATGCATCAACCATGACGAATCCTTCGACGACTTCCAATGCGCGTGGTCGCGCAGCGCATTGAACGGATTTGGAGCCTTCGACGTTGCGCGGACATGGGAAACCATGTTCAACCCGCCGCGCGGCGCGATGATCATCATGTCCCAGAAAGCAGTGAAGTACTTCCGCGAGATCGCCGGTGACATGCTGGTGTTTGTGCCGGTGCGGATTTTTGAGGAGTGAGGAGCTTGGGGAGGAGTACGGGCTGTATCTGGAGATGATGGCGGAACTGATCGATGCCGCGCGGGAACTGCTTGGCAGCATCGAGGTGACGAACCATAAGAAGGGGTGGATCGGCAGGTGGCACGACAAACCCGATTGACCTTGCCCACAAATAATGGCCCCTCGTCCGTTGTTTGTGGGCAAGGTCAACTGGCTGTGCGAGATGTGGACGAGCCGCCGAGGACGCGCCCCTCCGCTCATACGCCGCACAGCGTGCACGGCCCTTCGCTGAACACCAGCAAGAACGAATCGATGTCGCAGGGATCAAACAGCGAGCCGTCGTTGTTGAAGTCCACATCGTTGCAGGTCGCGTTTGCGGGGATGCAGGGGCCTTCGCTGAACACGGATAGGAAGGCATCTACGTCGGTGGGATCAAAGAGGCTCGTGTCGTTGTTCACATCAATGTCATCACAGACAGGGCCAGCTGCGATCACCCGCACGCGAACGCTGTTGGACAGGTAGTCCAAAGTCCACTGCACTCCTGGGGGATTATTGTTGAGGACGACGTGAGAAAATGTGCCGGTACGTGTGCCTGTCGCTGTCAGAAGAACGACGGTGTCTCCAAGACTGGGCGTGTACGTTGGAGCAAGAGTCACTTGGAGGACGCCGTTCAACGTCGCGTTTCCAGTCACGGCAAGCAGGTCAAACTGCCCCGAACCAGTGCCAGCAATATCCATTTCCAGTTGGCCAGCGAGCGGCCCGGCCGCCGATTGCACATAGTTGCCGATGATGCTGATGGTGCCGGTCGGCGCGACGCGTCCAAACGACGATACCAGTCCTGTGACGGTTCCCGACCCACGCAGGCTGGAACCACTGCCAAGAGAAAGGCCGGTTGGAGCTTCGAGCGAGCCGTTCGTGTTGAGGTTCAGCACACCAGTAGAAGTCACGACCACGTTGTTGGAGTCGCGCAGGCGGACGAGGTTCCCGTTGCATCGGATTGCTCCGCGAACTTCTGCGCCAAAAGGCGAGACGGTGTTGCCGAGGTTCAGCGTGCCCCCAACAGCGTCGATGACGCTTCCCGTGTCGATCAGCACGTTCGCGTTGATGCTGCCCGCTCCGGTGAAGGTGGAAGTGGGTCCAAACCAGATCCGGGACCCCTGCATCGATCTTGATGCCGATTGCGAAACATCGCCCGTGAACTGAATGCCGTCAAAGCTCGCACCCGTCAGCGGCGTGATGAAACCGTTGTTTATCAGGTCCGCATTGAGCACACCGTTCCCCAGGATGTCGCCGTTGTTGGTCAGCGTGGTCGTCGGCTGACTATTGACGGTCACCGTGCCATTGTCGAGTTCGATGGTTGCACCGGGCTGATTGATCGCGCTCAGGCACCGCACCGTGATCGTGGAACCGTTGGTCGAGCGAATGCGCCCATTGTTCGTGAACACATACGTTCCCCCGCCGCTGGGACCGAGGCGCAGAAGTCCCCCAGTGGAGTTCTGGATCACGCTCTCGGTGATCGTCGTGACTCTGCCGTCGATCGTTCCTGATCCGTTGATGAGGGGCCAGTTCGGGTTCGGATTGGCCCGCATCTCGACATTGCCACTGATCGTTGCGTTATCGAGTTGCATCAGGCCGCGGAGCAGAATGCCGCCCTGGTATGTGGCGTTCTGAGATGCATCGATGGTGCTTGAGTTGACGAACACCCGGCCCGATTGTTCAACACTGAGGTACGAAAGCTGCTGCTCTCCCGGCGTGGCGTTGACCACCTCAAGCAGCGCGCCAAGGTCGAGACTGAGCGTCGACAGCGGGCTTCCAAAGTCACCCCCGATCGCTCCAGCGAAAATCCTGCTGTTGCTCCCACTTCCCGTCAGCGTTGCGGTGCCCAGCGAGCCGGGATCGATCCCGGGGCTGCCAACCTGCAGGAACTGAATGTCGAGATCACCGGACACATCGAGTGTGCCGATGCCGTCTGATCCAACATTGATGTTGCCCTGCTGGTCGCGACCAATCACTCCGTTCACGACCGCACTGCCGACTCCGCCAGCGCCAACCCGCAGCGCGGCACCATCGTTGAATCGCATTTCGCCCGCCGGCCGCACCAGCAGTGTTCCATTCCCGCCCGGCAGATCGCCCAGCCGTACATCATTGCTTGCGAAGTTGAACACGCCATCGCGGACGTCCAGATTGCCCGCTCGGTCATTGCCGATGACGATGCTGTCGCACTGCACGTTCAAGTCGACAAAGTCGTTGCCGTCGAGGATCAAGTCGGGCACCTGTCCCGTCGCAGAGGCGTTGACCAGGATTTTGTCCACCCGCAGCACCGTGGCCCCTCCCTGGAGCGCATTGATTCGCAGCGTGCCATCATCCAGCACATTGAGGTCTGAGTTGTTGGATCGAATCGCACCGGCATCGAGTGTGCCGCTGACATTGAAGGTGCCGTTCGTATTGTCCCCATCTTGCTCGAGGATGCGGCCCAACACCGACATCGAAGCGTTCGCGGAGATAGTGACGTTCACCGCCCCGTTGCCCGATGCGTTCCCCATCGTGACATCGTCGCGGACCGTCAGCGTGGACGAGCCGCTGCACGTCACATTCGCTGTGGCCGCATCGCGGCGGCCCAGCCACAGGTTGTCGCATGACATGGTCGCGCCGCTCAACACTTCAAGCGTGCAGACCTGGCTTATGTTCCCGACCTCTGTGACGCGCAGCCCGCTCGTCGAAGTGACATCCAATGTGGTCCCCGATCCTGTGACTCGCAGCAGAGATGGTCGATTGGGAGGGCTGGCAGTGGTGTTGCTGTCGCCGACGATGCAATACGTTGTGGTGACGTCCGCCCCATCCTGGATGAGGACTGTGCCGTTATCGCTGACGACGAGGCCTGACTCGACAAACCCAGGACCAACGCCCAGCGTCAGCGATGTGCTGGGGCCGGATATCTCTACTGCCGCCGCGCCTGGATATCCAGGCGAATAGGGAACCAACAGGCTCGGTCCCGTGAAAGACCCGTTCGTGAACTCGGCACCCGCTCCGCCATAGACACGGAACCCATACGTATTGGTGTGCGCGGTCGGAAAGCTGAAACTGACCGCGCCTTGCTGGACCAACAGCCAATGAGTCTCCGGCACCGCCGCTCCGAACGTGACGGCATAGGCAAACGGGAGGTTAAAGGTCAGATCGTCACCCGGAGCGGGAACCCCCGCAGGCAGCCAGTTTGATGCATTACCTGCAGGCCCGCCGCCAAGGTTGGTCCAGGTGCGCGTGACTTGAGCTTGAACTGCGTCAGCAGCGCCGAGCACCGATCCCGCCGAAACAGCGAGGTGAAGGAGGAATCTGCAACGCTTGGACGCAAATAAGGAAGTGCTCATGCTCAGTGCCCTCGGCGAAGTGCCATATGCGAAAAAAATTTGCCTAAGTGCAGGAGCGAACCAGTTCGCGTGCGGGGTGCAGATTTGCTGAGATTTGTTTATCGGGCGGAGCACGCCGACAATCGTGAGCCCGGTCAACCCTCCACAATCACAAGTCGGCTGAAGGCAGGTGGGCGGGTTGCACAAGTTGAATGCGACAACCAGCCCACGGCAGCCTCCCGCCCGTGCCCCATCCTTCGCCGTCGCTCTGGACGGCGAGACCTGTGCCGAACCACCGCAGGCTCAGCATTGCATCTTGGCCACCTCGATGCCTCGATGGCAGGTGGCACCGCATGAACTCGCCAACCAACCCTCAACCGCTTCTCAGCCGCGCCAGATGCTTCCCCGCCACTCACCACCGCACCCCGCGTTCGGTTCGCAGATCCAACGGCCTGTCGATGATGCGCCACCACCTGCGAAACAAAGCCACACCGCCGCGTTCACTGCCCGCCAGGAGGCAAGGATCGCTTCTTGGCGGCACGCAGCCTTGCCATGACATCCTCGTTCTCAACCGCTGAACCCGCAGGAGGGCTCGAGACTGGCGAAGCGGGAGACGCTGCTTGTGATGTCGGCGCCTTGGGCGCGACAGGTGGGGCCGCGAGTGGTGCGACGCGGCCGGATGGATGCAACGGCGCGCGACTCGCAGGGAGGTCGGAGCGGCTCACGCCCGTACCGCCAGCCCGGGCCTTCGCCGCGGCAAGCGTCGCCAAACTAGCCGATGCGGCCACGGGAGCGCGAGAAAACAGCGAGAGCAACCCTTCCCGAAAGCGAGCGAGGTCGATCGTGATGCGCCGGGCAGCCACATCTACCAGAAAGAGAGCGATGGCGGCCACAGCTACAAGCAGCCAGATGGAGCGCGATGTCTCAGGCATCTTGAGGTGGTCGCGGACCCACAAGTCTGCCCCCGACGGGTCCAGTCTATAGATACGTCCGTTCGTCTTTTGAGCCAGTTCCCAGAGGCGGCTTGTGTTGGGCGTCGGCGTGCGAAACTCCTCGCCCGCCCGCCGAATGATCGCGGCCCGAACCATGCCAGACCGCGAGCCCTCGACGACACTGTCTCCTTCGCCACCGTCATACCGGATCGACAACAAGTGTGAACCGATGGCCGTGGCCTCCACTTGGGCCTCGTACAGACCGGGCCCGACCTGGCTGAACTCCACATCCCGTGGCACTTCACGGCTTGCTCCGGACTCCTCGGGCGGCACTACCCGGCCGCTGACGGCTGCAAAGTTCAGGCGGTCCCCCCCTTGATCGAACAGTTCGAGCAACACCTTCGCGCGGTCCCCGTGCCTTTCGACCACCACGCGCGAACCAGCATCGCCCGAGGGCCGCATCGTCCACTTCAGTTGCTGCTGCCAGAATGAGGATAACGAACCCCACGAAGTCCACGCGGCGTTCCATCGAGTCGAGGCGTCACTGGTGAAGGCTGTCACCCGGCCCAGGCCGTGCTGCCATTGTGCGAGGATCGGATCGCCCTCGGGCCCGCGCAGAGCCACGGTCGACAGTCCACCTCGATCGGCGGTCACGACGTAACCGGTGATCCCGGGCAGCGGCCCAGCGATGCCCCGAAAGGCCTCACCCGCGAACACCATCTTCGGTGAAAAGGCCGGCCCCTCCCAGATCAGCGTGCGACGCACGGTTTGGGCTTCCTTGATGAAGATCTGCGGGAGCACGGCCTTCGAGTTCGCGCTCTTGACGTTGTAGAAGCGACCTCCCGCCGTCCGGGCCAGCCCCACGAGCAACGGGTCGTTGGACTGATCGCCGATGGCCACCGTCGACAGAGTGATGCCGCGGCGCATCAGCTCGGAAGCTTTGGCCAGTCCTTCGCTGGGATCGCCCACCGTCTGCCCATCGGTCAGGATGATGACATGCTTGACGCCCCCGGGCGACTTCGCCAGTTCCGCTGCCGCGGCATCGATCGCGGGGAACAGGTTCGTCCCTCCGCGAGGGCCGATCGAGCGAATGCGTTGCGCAACTTCTCCGGGATCGCTGACGGGCGTGAGGGGGACGATCGTCTCCGCTGTATCGTCAAAGGCGATGACGGTGACCTGATCCAGCCGTGAAAGCGCCCGCACGCCGAGAATCGCCGCCTCATTCGCGATCCGTTGCTGGTCCGTGCCTGTGCCGCTGACTGCACCGCTCATCGAGCCCGAGCGATCGATGATGATCGCAAGCGCCCCCATCGGCATCTGCCGCTTCTGCGGCGGATCAAGCAGCACGGGGAGCGCGTCCGCGAGAGGCGAGCCGATCCAGCCGCCTGCTCCGAAACTTTCCGCGCCGCCGACAACCACCAGGCCGCCACCCGCATCATGCACGTAGCGGACGATACTCTCCTGCTGCGCCTGCGAGAAATTCGACGCAGGCTGGTTGAACAGCACCACCGCGTCATAGCCAGACCACTCAGACAATGTGTACGGGGCCGCGGACGCGGAACGCACTTCGACCTTGACATGATCCGAAGTCACCGACGCGACCCAAGGCGCGGCCGCCTTCGAATCCTCAGCGAGCACAAGCACGCGTCCCCGATCGCTGGTGAAAGTGACACCCTCGGCCCGCAGCAGCTGCGGCATCGACGCCGCAGGATCATCGGGCTCAAATACCGCTTCGATGCGATGAACCGGTCCGCTCGGCAGTCGCAACTGCTGTGACAACACGTTCAGGCCTGACGCGAGATTCACGCGGGCTGACAACGCAGGCGTCTGGGCGTCCAGATCCACCGGCTCGTTGTTAAGCAGGATCGTGAGACGTCCGCTCGCGGCCCGTCCCGCGTTCAGGACGATCCGGGCCGTGATCGTGTCTCCATCGCGGACCCACGCAGGCACAACCATCTCGTCCACGCGCACCATCGATGACCGGTCGTATTCAACGCTCGCAACGTCGATCGGAACTCCCGAGGCAAGCAGTGTGGCCGCCGCGCTCGCGAGACTCCCAGACGTCTCGTTCCCGTCGGAAACCAGCAGCACACGCCCCGCGGCATCCGATGGCACGAGCGCCTTGGCGAGGTCGATGCCCCTTCGCAGGTAGCTCGCGTCGCCCGGCCCGGTTGTACCGATGTCGACGCGCGGATTTGATGCGCTGGGCAGCGACTGAACGAGCGCGTCACGCGCGACCGTAACGACGCCAAACCGGCCTTCCGCCGGCCGCTTATCCAGCGAGGCTCGCAAAAACTCACTGCCAAGCCGCTTCTGCTCACTCGGCACCGAATCACTCACGTCCAAAACGGCCACAACAGCGACATCGTCCGCTCGCCAGCGAGCTCTGGGCTCCGCAAGTGCGATGCACAAGAGAGCCAACACCACACAACGAATCGCAAGATGGAACATCTGGCGAGACCCATCCCAGCCAGACAGGCTTCGACGGCCGATCCACCACGCACCGAGGCACAGCGGCGGAATGAGCATGAGCCACACAGGGCGGTCAAAGGCGGGCAAGATGACCGAGGCCCCCCCCGGGTTCCCCCACGAGAAGCCGACGCCAGAGTTCAACCTTGAAACCCAATCAGGCATGCAGCACTTCCCCGCCTCCATGCTCCGCTGTCAAACGAGTCGCCTTCCGCCAGTCAACAGTACCATCACAATCGGATTTCGTTTCCACGGGCGGTGAACCCGGCAGGTCGCACCGCGTGCGCCATTTCCTCTCACGGGCTGCCGGTGCGCGGGGCCGGCTGCCCGCGGAGCCGATCCAAGGGCCCATGCCACACCGCACGTTCTCTCTCGCTCGCGTTTCGTGCTGAACTCCGTCTCTCCGTCTCTTCTCTTCCCGTCCCGTACCCTCCCCCATGCCCGCGATTCATGTCCACGCTTTCGGCCCCCCTTCCGTCCTCACCTACGACCCCGCGCCGATCACCCTCACGCCAGGCCCCAATCAAGCATTGATCCGCCTCCACGCCGCGGGCGTCAATCCCGTCGATACCTACATCCGCTCCGGCCAGTACGCCCGCCTCCCTTCCCTCCCGTACACGCCCGGCATGGACGGAGCCGGCGAAGTCCTCGCTCTGGGCGAAGGCTTCAAGCGTCCCGACATCGCCGTTGGCACCAAAGTCTGGCTCTGCCGCAGCATCACCGGCACGTACGCGACCCACTGCCTCGCAGACGCCAAGTCGCTCTGCCCGTTCAACCCCGACCAAATCAGCTACGAACAAGCCGCCGCTGTCGGCGTCGCGTACCTCACTGCTTGGATCGCTCTGGTCAAGAAAGCCGGGGCGACGCAAGGCGAAACCGTCCTCATCCACGGCGGCTCGGGCGGCGTCGGCCTCGCCGCGATTCAGTTCGCCCGCCAGATCGGCTGCACCGTCATCGCCACCGCCGGCACCGAAGCCGGGCTCCACCAGTGCATCATGAGCGGCGCGGACTACGCCGTGAACCATCGCGAGGCCGACTACGAACGCAAGCTGCTGGGCCTTACCGACCAGAAGGGCCCCGACATCATCATCGAAATGCTCGCGAATGTGAACCTCGCCCGCGACATGGCCATGATCGCCCAGCGCGGCCGCATCACAATCGTCGGCAACCGCGGCGAAATCACCATCAACCCCCGAGGCCTGATGGCCAAGGACGCGACCGTCACCGGCATGAGCCTTTTCAACGCCACCGACCTGGAATGGGCCCTCGCCATGCGCGCCACCCGCGACGGCCTCGCACACGGCACGCTAAACCCGGTCGTACGCGACGTGCTCCCACTCGCGCAAGCAGCCGCAGCCCACGACCTCATCATGCAGGACGGCTCACGCGGCAAGATCGTGCTGAAGTGCGACTGATCGCACTGCTCATCAAGCATTCCCCGACGAAATCGCCTCACGCAGCGGCACGAGCACGCCCGGCACGAGGCGATTCTCGATCAGGTCCTGCCCCGTCCGCGCGAGCTTGTTCAGAATCATCGGCAGGTCGCGGATGTCGCCCACGGGGCCAAACTTCCGCAGCGTGAGATACACGCTGATCGGCTCGCCATCGCTGGGCACGCCGTACGCGGGGCCGGAAACGTGGGCCGGGCCGGCGGCGTCGCGAACTTTCGGATCGGTCGGGCGCGTCTTGACTTCGAAGTACACCTCAAAGTTGCCGCCCGGGTGCGAGAGGCCCGTCACCGGGCCCTTGCCCAGGGACAAACCAACCGCGGGCTGGAAGTCCGTCACGTGGGCCGTGGGAATGTCCACGAGCTCATGCAATGGCGACTTGTCCAGCAGCGCGTCGAGCACGATCGAGTCGTGGTTGCCGCTCGCGAGCAGGTCAAACCCAAACAGCAGCTCGACATAGTCCACATCCAGCGGCGAGATCGACAGATAGTTGGGCGCGGCTTCCAGCAGCATCGAATGCAGCGAGATCGCTTCGCGGAGCGAATCGGCGTTCACCACGCCGCTGCGCAAGTGCGTCCCCTTGATCGCCATCCAGCGGTGCGGCATCTCGGCCTGCGTGGACTCGAGCGCGAGTTCGTCGCGATAGCGACGGAAGTTGCTCATGTTCGGAAACTGCCGACGGACCCGCTCGAACAGATCGAGCACCGTCTCGCGAGCCTTGGGCAGTTCCATCTTCACTTGCAGCTTGTGATTGACGTAAAAGTCCGCACACAATGCGCGAAAGCTCTCCGCCCCGCCATTGTCCGGAGCGTTGTCCGCGTTGTGATTGCCAGAGTTGTCGGAATTGCCAGCCGCCATCGGTCACGACCTCCGGCGCGTCCTGCGCCACTTCGCATCGCGGCCATGCCAACTCCTGGCATGCACGCGACGCGGCCCTTCCACGCCGCGACTCCCGCAGCGTCCCTCGACCCACACCGCCCACAAACCGATGCGGCGTGTCGATTGCTGTACAGGATAGCGTGAAACGATCAATTGGCATCGTCCATCGCGCCTCTGGAGCCTGATTTTCACGTGTTGACAGGATTCTCAGACTCTCGCATGCGATCCCTGCGCTACAGCGTTGTGCCGAGAACCTTGCAAGCTGCTCGCCGGCGTGTCAGGCCACCCCAAAGGCCCGGAGCGTCGCCCCGACGTCCGCCATGCTCTCGAGCACGCAGTCCGCGCCCGCCGCGGCGAGTTCGGCCGCGCTGGTGCGTCCGGTCGCGACGCCCACGCTGAAGCAGCCGTGTGCCTTGGCGCAGTCGACGTCATGGTGCGTGTCGCCGATCACGACCACGTCCTTGCCCCGCAGGCGACGGGCGGTGCGTTGTTCACACTGCCGCATCGCAACGTCCACCAAGTCGGCCCGCTTGGGCTGCACACGCGGCGCGAAGTCGCACCAGGCCTGCACCACGAACTGGCTCGCGTCGATGCCGACGGCGTCGAGCTTCATGCGGCCCGAGCGCTCGTAGTTTCCGGTGAGCACCCCTACCACCACATCAGTTCGCCCGCGCAGCGACGCAAGCACATCGTGCACGCCCGGCAGCGCGGCCTTGCGATCGGTGAGCGTGAGCTGCTCGCCCAGGTGATGCGTGTACCGCTCCCGCACGCGCTCTTGCGTTGCTTCGTCAGTGGCGACGCCGTTGAGCGCGAGCATGTCTGCAAAGATCAAACGATCGAGCCGCCCGGCGACCTGCAGGCCTTCGTGCGAGTACGAAGGGCCAATGACTTCGCGCCCCGCAAGATGCAACGCGGCCTCACCCGCGCCGCCGGAGGTGAGCAGGGTGAGGTCGATGTCGAAGAGGAGAAGCATGGGCCATCCTAGCGGCGGCTTCAAGCCGCATGGAACGGACGCGGGGTCGGGAACGTATGGTTTCGTGTATGGATCGTGGTGCGGAGTCGGCGGTGGGATCGAGTGTTCGGCTTGACCTCAGGGACGAAGGCTAATTGACAAAGGCTGGTTTCAGGCTATGGATGAGGCTGCGCCAACTTCGAGGTTTCAGAGCCTACGGGTCCTTTGGCACGCGATGATTCATGCACAAGCGACGCCATGGATCCTCGGCTTGGTCCTACTTGCCGACCTGTGGATCATGGCGAGTCGCGATCGCTCGCACACGCCGCTTGCAGGGATCTGCATCTCGGGCTGCCTCTATGCAGGAAGGACCCGCCACCCCGTCACGTACGCGGGCGTGCTCACGCAGCGAGACGGAACGTGGATCGCGCTCAACATCCATAACTCTGATGCCCAAGCGATCCGGGCGAGCGAACCTCCACACTTCTTCTTCCTTCCCCAGACCACAAAATTAGGCATCGCCGCCCCCGTGCTGGAGTGGACGGTGCACTCCATCGGTATCCACAATGCTGATTCTGCATCGCTCGAACAACGCGCGGCATATCGAGCGGCGATCATTCGTCTCTTCGAAGCGGGTGATCCCGAGATGCGACCGCTCTCGCCACGCGTGCTCGCCCTGGTCCGCTCCGGCGATGGCGTTACTGTCCGAGTGCTGTGGCTGGGCCTGCTCCACGACATCGTCTTCGTGATCGCAATGATCGCGTTTTTCCAGTCCTTTGCCGCAGCGCGTGCTCGTCGTGAGCGAGAACGCGAGATCAGTGCAGGCATCGCCGCGGCGTCTCGATGTGCGCAGTGCGGCTACGACATCGCGGGCCTGGCTCGCAAGGGCATCACACACTGTCCGGAGTGCGGGCACGCGCTGCTTGTGACCAACGCGTGACGTCAGTGATCAGATCGCGAGGCTCGCCGCCTGCGTCAGACCATGCCCAGCACCGCGTCCCAATCCATCGCCTTGCCCGGCTCTCGCGCCTGGATGAACTTGATCTTGCCCTTGCCGTCGGCGGACTTGCCGATCACGACGGTGCCGCGGTTGGCGACGTTGAGGTCGGCCCAGTAGAGGCCGTAGGCCTTGCAGACCTGGCGGTGCATGTCGGCGAGCAGGCGGTGCTGGTAGCCTTCCTTCTCGGCGAACGCCTTCTGCACCGCGAACGAATCGCACGACACCCCCACCACCGTCGCGCCCTTCTTGGACCACTGGGCCATGTCCTTGCTGATGCAGCCCATCTCGGTGCTGCACACGCTCGTGAACGACAGGGGATAGAACGACAGCACCACGTCGCCCTGCTTCACGGCGTCGGAGAGCTTCCACTCCTTGCGGTCCTGATCCAGCAGCGTGAAGTCGGGCGCAGCGTCGCCAACGGCGAGCGGAGCGGAGCGGGCGGTGAGTTGATCGTTCTTGGTGGCCATGTCACAGCGTACGCCGGGAGGGTGCGAGGTAGCGCGGCATGGCCCGAAACCAGACTCCTGAGTGCGAAACCCAAACTCACTGGCCGCACGACGTGCAAGGCCCCTCGGAGAAGACGAGCAGGAAGACGTCGATGTCGCAAGGGTCAAAGAGCGAGCCGTCGTTGTTGAAGTCGATGTCGTTGCATGTGGCGCCCGCGGGTATACATGGGCCTTCGCTGAAAACGCTGAAGAAGGCGTCGACGTCCATCGGATCGAACAGGCTTGTATCGTTGTTGAAGTCGATGGAGTCGCAGGAGCACTCGCCCAGCGTCACGTTCGCCGCCAGGCTCGTCACCGTCTCGCAGGTGTTGGTCAGGATGCAGTCATACGCGCCAGCGTCCGACGCTGCGAAGCCGTAGAGGCTCAAGCGGTCGGTTGCGCTGCCCAGCACGAACGCACCCGACGCCTGTGGCCCATCCACAAGCGGCACGCCGTTGCGACGCCAGCGGACGTCGGGATACGGCACGGCCGCGTATTCCACGCTCAGTCGCAGTACGCGACCAGCGCAGAGGGCCTGCGACGCGGGCGGCGATGTCACCACGGGTGCTTGGCTGTTGGAGGTCCACCGATACATCGCTGCGGCTCGACCAGGACCCGCGGAGAGTCGCCTGGTGTCACCTGTCGAGTTGCCAGCCCATTGATCAACGCCGTCCCATGCGAGACGGTCAACTGGCCCGACGAGCGGCGCCGCAAACTGCCGCCAACCGTCCGCAAGAGTCCACTTCGCGATACCCACTGCGGAGCGACCTTCTATGGAGGTAAAGTCGCCCGCCGCGAGCAAGGTGCGACCAGGTCCAGTGTTGGAGAGCTCAAAGATACCCCCGCTCGTGTTCGCGATGGTGGTCGTGGCGTCTATCGGCGACATCCGCAGGATACGTTGCTGCCCGTTTGAGTTGTTGCGCCATACGGAGAACAACCCCTCGCCGGCAGACTCGAGTTCGTAGGGAGTGAAGGAGGACATGGACCAGAACAACTGCCATGTCTGCCCATCCGAATTCGGACGATACATACCCGCCGTGGCTGGCAGAGCGCGGGAAATCATCGGTGAGAGCCCGGCGTGCGATTGGGCAACGTCCCAGCAGAAGTAATTGTCGGACCCAGGCCGCAAAGTGAACGTGTCCGCTCCGTCCCACGCGTAGACACCAAAGTTTGTGGCAAAGTACGCGATGCCATCGATCACCGAGACGCCGTTCACTCGTGAAAGACCCCCACCGACCGTCGAGGCCACGCCGTTCACCAAGCGAACGACGTTCGAAACAGCCTGTCCCCCCATCGATGAGATCGCGCCGGCAATGACGACGTTGCCACCATTGTCCAGCAGCACGCCGTTGCACTCAATCAACCCCTGGTTGTAGCTCGCGCCCGAGCCACCCAGATACTCCCATGCCTGAGTGGAACCGGCAGGGCGACGAAACAAGCCCTCCCGCGCGCCCGCGCCGGTCGATTGGACGCCAAACACGTACACGTTCCCGCCGAGCGCACTGACGTGCTTGACAACAACGAATTCCTCGCCCACACCCAACTCGGCCCAACCCGCTCCGCCGGAGTTGACGACAATCGAATCAGGACGCGCGATGGACAGACCCGATTGACTCGAAGTGATCGGCCCTGCGTGCACTACGGTGTCGTTGAAGGCGTGCAAGACGCCTCGCCTGCGTAAGCCCGCGTTGACCGCCCAGTTCGATCCGTCCCACATGGCGATCGCGCCCGTGCCGGCAACGTGCAACTCGCCGCCGCGTGCCACAACCGAAACCGGCGCGCCGACTGCGGTTGGCAGCGGGATCGAGGTCCATTGCGAGCCATCCCAGGTCTGGAGGCCTTGAAAGCTGTTGGCTGCGACCACGAGCTTGGAGTTCCATGTCGTCAAGTCGTTGACCGTGGGCATCGGGGCAGCATTGCTGGCGTTGGGGGCCGACCACCCTGAGCCATTCCATCGAGCCAGGCCAACGGTGGAAAGCCCGTCGACCTGAACCTGCGAAGTGAATGTTGATTCAAAGCCAACATACAAGTCGCCCGCGTGAACGTGCGCGCTGGTAGCCCACACGTACTGATTGGGCGTGAAGCCGCTGATACCCAAACGCGACCACGTGGAACCGTTCCAGCGAGCGACGTCGACGATGTTCTGCCCAGCAATCGTGCCAAAACGCCCGACCGCGATGAGATCTCCGTTGTACTGTGCGAGCGCCGAGATGTACGGTGTATAGATCGAATTGGAAACGGTCGCCACTGTCTCCCATTGTGCTGATGTCGGACTTGCAAGTCGCACTAGACCGTTTGCCACGTTGAACACCACGACGCTCGTCGCCGCGTACATGCCTCCCTGCCATGCCAAAAGCGACAGACATCCAGCGCCACCGTCATCGCCCGCAATAGCAAGCGGCGGGCCGAACGCCACCATGCGCGAATCTTCTCGAACAAAGAGGCGAAGCGGCGTCGGCAGTGGTCCGGAATCGCGCGCAATCGCGATGGCGGTCGTTGGCATCGGGCCCGCTCCATCAAGATCCCAATCCGCGAGCGCCTTCAGCGGGCTGAGAGTCCGGTTTGCCGGCGCATCCCACACCGCCCCGCACTGTGCCCAAGCCGCGCCACTACCGGCAAGCGACGCCAGAACACACGCAACCTTGCCCATATGCTCGGCTGAAACAAGCAGAAGTCGAGCCGTCGAATTGGTCCACATGCTGCGTGCTCCCGAAACTGCGCCGCATTCGGACGCGGGAACAGTCTATCGCAAGGCGGGGATTCACGCAAGCGGATTCGCAGCGCGTCGGCGTGCTTCAAGTTGAAGACCGCCAGTGCAATGCTGGCGATTCCTGGCTTGTTGTTTCAGGACCATGCGGCGTCACGGGCACAAAGAACCGGCACCGACCGACCGCAGTTCGCCGCGCGACATTTTCCGTTGAACGAGCGGCGATCAATGCCCAAACAGATTCTTCTCCCCAAAGTACCCGTTCTTCTCGAAGTACTCCAGCGCTTCGCCTGTGCTCTTGAACACCCGCGTCGCCGTTTCCGTGATGAACGGACTGGGATGCTTTTTGGGCTTCCACACGACGTACACCTCTTTGGTGTGCTCCCAGGCGTGCTGCAGTTCGCGTTCGACGCCGCTGGAAAGGCCTGGAATGTCCTTGCCTGAGGCGCCGGGCAACTCGGGCACAAGGCTCACGATCATGTCGGACTGATCGATCAGCTTGAAGTCGCGCATGTAGATCTGGCCGTCGACGTCGCCGGCGATGTCGAGGACTTCGCGGACGCGCACCTTGATCGGCTTGGCGTCGGCGGACTTGCTGCCGCCGTAGTTGTGGGGCGTGACGTCGAGAACGTCGATGCCCTCGCGGGCCGCGGCGATCGCGCGTTCGAGCAGCAGCTTCTCATCCACGTCGCCCGGGTCAAACGTGATGAAGTGGTTCGCGAGCTCGGCGCGGAAGGCGTCGATCTCGGCGAGCACGTCGGGCATGTCCACCACGTGGCTCATCGGGAAGGACGGATACACCCGCTTCATCTGCGGGCGGCAGATCAAGCGGAAGGCGGTCTTGGTCGTCATCTGGTGGCGACCGCGCGAGAGGATGAAGAACTGGCTGCCCGGGATCGCCTTGCTCATGAGTTCGGTCGCGAGAATCTCTTCCTCGCGCCAGACCATGCAGTCCTTGAGCGTCGCGTCGATCTCGTGGTCGCGGTGCAGGCGGTCGTGCACCACCTCGATGTTGTCGACCAGGCAGATGAACAGATCGGGCTTGAGGGCCGCGATCTGGTCGTAGTCAAACGCGCTGAACAACCCGTGCCGCCAGCGAAAGGTCGCGTGCGTGTTGACGATGATGTTCTTTTTGTCCTTGCTGTCGGTGATGACGTCCTTGAACGCCGCCCGGCGGAGCGAATTCAGGCGTGAGATCGGCAGGTCCAGAATCCGCCCGGGCCGCACATCCGGCCCTTCCTTGTACATGATGTCCCCGACGTGGTACACCTCGCACGCCTCGCCCTGCTCGCCCGCCAAGCGTGCCACCGCGTCGAGGTACGGCTTCTTGTCCATGCCAATCTGGCCCGTGATGATCGCTCGCATGGCCAAGCGTAGGGTGCAAGCGTGCAAACGCCGCGAGCGCGATGCTCGCGGCGTCAGATCGCCATGCCATCATGCTTATCGGGGCGGATAGAAGCTGACGGTCTGCCGTGGTGCGTTGTCGTCAAAGATGGGGACGTTGAAGCTGACCAAGGAAGCTTCGGCGAGCGATCCACCCGGCCCCTGGAGGCCGATGGTCGCGTTGGAGCCGCGAATCGGAGCGCAGCCGCTGAGGCCGCCAAAGTACGTCACGTTGATGAGTCCTGTGGCTTCGTGGATGGCGACCATGATCTTAACAGGATCAGTACCGCACGCTCCAGAGTGGAGACGCTGGATGTAGTACAAGTAGAAGACGCGGCCGCTGGCAGTGCCAAACGTTGTGTACTCAAGCCCTTCAGTGAGACCAAAATCCTGCAGATCATCCCAAAAGAAGGCAAGCATCGGGCTTGAGGTGATGAACGCGGGTAGTGAGGAGTTGCTGAACGTCGAGGAGCAGCCACCGCCGAAGAACAACAAGCCATTGCTGGAAACGCCCACAGTGGTGTATGACTGCCCCCATGCGTTGTAGGTGAAACCCAACGGGATGTTGGATGTGCAGGTATCGTCACCCAGAACTTCAACTCTCGTCCAGCCGACACGGTCATCCACGGAGAAGTTCGCGGCAACCGACGTCACGATTCTGGACGGCCCTGCTGGCCCCTGCGGACCGGTCCCGCCTTGCGGACCGGTGCTGCCTTGCGGTCCCGGGCCGCCTTGAGGCCCAGTCGCGCCATTCAGGCCGGGAATGCCCTGCACGCCCTGAGGACCTTGCGGGCCCTGGGGGCCTGGCGCACCGTTGAACCCCTGCAGCCCAATCGCGCCCTGCAGACCCTGAGCACCCTGCGGACCTTGCGGACCGATAGCTCCTTGCGGGCCTGCAGGAGCATTGAGCGCATAGAGCGCGACCGGCGCGGCGGTGATCGACTGGCGAGGCGCGAGCGTCGTGTAGGGCGGGCCGGAGGGCCCGTTGCTGACATCAACCTCCAGCCAGCGAGCCTGATTCGCAAAGGCAGCGTTGCCGAAATCCAGCAACACAGTGAATCGACCATCGGCAACCGCAACGCCAGACGCAAAGAGCTCCGGGCCGACTTGGGCCCCGCCCGCCGCGGCGTCAAAGAGCCTGAATCTCAGGTCGCGCGAGCCAGTGAGCAACTGGCCCGAACTGCGAAGTTCGCCTTGATAGGTGAACGTCGACGTGACGGGAGACTGGCCCTGGGCGTGACCAGCCAGACCGGCAAGGCCGGCAGCCAGAACGAGGCGAGCGAGGAACGGACGAAGCATGGCAGGACCTCCTGTGCGAGTCGGCGTTCGAGCGCCGGGCTACAAGATCACGAGCGTGCTCGGAGTACCCCGGGCATCACAGCGAATGCGATTTTCTGAAGTCGCCCTAGCGAAAGACGCCCAAACTTGTACATCAGGCCGCCGCACGCATCCGCCCCGGTTTCCCAAGAACCAGCGCAACTGACACCCGCGGCATCCGACTACATGGCAAGGAGCCACTTCGATGACCACCTTCTCGACGTCCCATACCGCTCTGGACCCTGCCCTCGACGATCGCACGGCCCTGGCCCGCTACGCCAACACGGGCGACCCCTCAGCCTTCGCCACCCTCACGCAGCGGTACCAGCAGATGGTCCTCGCCACCTGCAGGCGTGTCCTCCGCAGCCAGGCCGACGCCGAAGACGCGGCTCAGGAGACCTTCCTCAAGCTTGCGAAGCACGCTGGCGTGATCCGCGGCAACGCCGCCGCGTGGCTGCACGCGTGCGCATTTGGCACGGCGACGGACATGCTCCGCCAGCAGGCGTCGCGAGTTCGCGCCGAGCGCAAGGCCGGGCGCGAGGGTGAAGTAGACGTCAGTCTCGCCGCCGACGCCACCGACGACGCCCGCACGTGGAAGGAACTCGAACCCCTGATCGACGAAGCACTCGCCCAACTCTCTCCCGAAGAACGCGAGGCCATCGTCGGTCACTATCTCGTCGGACGCCCTCAGAAGGACCTCGCCCGCGAAGCCAACGTCTCGCCCGGCACCATGTCGCGCCGCATCGACGCCGCGCTGTCCGCTTTGCAGGCAGGCATCCAATCCCGCGGCATGAAGGTCTCGGGCGCTGCCGCTCTCGCCGGTGCGCTCGTGACTGGTATGGCGACGACGGACGCGGGTGCCGGTCTCTCCGCCTCGCTCGCCAAAGTTGCCCTCGCAGAGACCATCCTCACCGGCAAGCGTGCCGCGGCCGTGGGCTGGTTCAGCACCAAGACGCTGGCGATGGCGGCGGGACTGGTCGGCATGACGGCGGTTGGCGCGACGGCGTTTGTCATGATGAACGGTCCGGGCTGGGGCAGCGCGGCCGTGGTTGCGACCGCCCTCGCACTGGATACGGACTTCAAGGCCGTCCCGCGTCCCGAAAGCACGTCATCCGCAATGGCCCTGCTCACTTCGAGCGTCGACGGCGTCTTCGAAGAAGCCGGTCGCTTGAAGTTCGACGCAGATCGCATCTCCATGACGGAAAGCCACAACCCAACCGCGCCGGCGAAGATCGTCTTCCAGCGGCTCGAAACCAAGACCAGCGGCAAGACCACCACGATCCGCGTCAAGATCGAATCGGTTGAGAACGCCAACAAGGGCCACATGGGCGACATGGTCGGCAGGACCGGCACGATGACCGCGAGGAGCAAGGGCACTCGCCTGGGCCTCGATCTCGAAGTCGACGACGTTGACGGCAGCATGGGCGAGATCGACATGGTCCGCGAGGCCGGCAAGGAGCCACAGACCACGACCGGCGAAGCCTTCGCGGGCGAATGGCTCCAACTCCAGCAGTGGCGGCTGTCGCTTGAAAAGGACGCGATCGTGCTGCTGGGCCACCGCGACTTCGTCGTGCAGAAGTACAAAGTCCTGTCGTGGACCGAGGCCGAAGGCTACTCCAAAGTCGAAACCATCTGCACCACCAACGTCATGGAAAACCCCGCCATCGGCAAGCGCTTCAAGCTCCTGATCCGCCAGCAAGGCAAGCAAGTCTCTCTCGCCATCCACACCAACGCGGCGAAGCAGACCGATGCCTGGCCCAGCTTTGAAGTCAAGAAGGGCGGCGCCGTCCGGCAAGCCACATTCACGGAGGAATAAGCATGAACCCCGCCAACACCTTGCATCACGCTCGCCACCTGCGCCGCGGCTTCACCCTCATCGAACTCCTCGTCGTCGTCGCCATCATCGCCGTGCTGCTGGGGATTCTGATTCCCAGCCTCGCCAAGTCCCGCCGCCAAGCCCGCACCGTCGCCTGTCTCGCCAACGTCCGCTCGATCGTGACCAGCGTCAACGCCTTCTCGACCTCCAACAACGGCAAGCTCCCCGAGAACCGCACACGGATCGAAGGCGATCAGCATGTCACGTGGCGTGCGACATTTGTCAAGCAGGGATACGTCCCCGAAGGCAAGGCCTGGGCGTGCCCGGACCATCCGGGCGACCCCCAAAGCGAGTTGGGCCGCCAAATGGACAAGACGCTCTGCGCCGGCGACACTCCGTCGAGCTATGCCCTCAACGGCCACGTCCTCTGGCGCGAAGGACCGCTTGCAACCGAAGCCAAGCAACCCGACGTCGCAATCGCCCGCCCCAGCCACACCATCCTGCTCGCCGAAGTCCGCACTCCGTTCCCCGACATCCGCGTCATCAACCAGATCGTCGCGACCGACGACAACGGCGTGGGCATCTTCGGGTATTGGCACTCGGGCAAGGGGGCTTACGGCTTCATGGACGGCCACGCGGAACTCATCCCCTTCCTCGACACCGGCAACCCCGACTGCCGCTGGCACAACGGGAAGGACCTGAACCAAGACCCTGACTTCCCCCAACCCCCCGAAGAACTTCGCCAGCACGACCATCCAGACTGGCAACTGCTGGTGCCGCAGGTGTACCTCACTCGGCGTTAGTGCTCGTCGGTCGACGCGCTCTGACGAATCACCCCGTGGCCCACACTCCGCCCGCCGGGTATCATCAGCCCGACGGGCTTTTTCTCGTCGCCAAGGAACACACCCATGAGCAAGCAAGCCAAGAAGATCGCGATCGCCCTCCTCTCCCTCTCCGCCGTCGCAGCGATGACCGCCTGCCAGACCGTCAAGGGCGTCGGGAAGGACGTCGAGTATGCCGGGTCCAAGACCGAAGAGAAGATCCTCGAAGCACAGAAGTGAACGAATGCCCGCGAGCGGCACAACAGACCGTTTCTCGATTTAGGCGTGTCGGACGCTTGGATCGTCTTGAACAGTTCAGATCCGACGAACGCTTAGGAGCATGTCATGAAAAACAACGTCAAGAAAGCCATCATCGGCCTCGTCCTCGTCGGTCTTGCTGGCATGGCCGCGTGCCAGACCGTCAAGGGCGCGGGCAAGGACATCCAGTACGCCGGCGAGAAGACCGAAGAAGCCATCAAGGGCCAGTAAGACATGGGCAAGTAAGGCAAGGGGAAGTAAGACTTCCCCTCCACGAAACGCGACGGTCAGGGAAAGTTGCGTGCAGCACACTTTCGGATCTCGCGCTTTGCGCTTCGACGCGGCCACTTGGTCGCGTTTTTGCTTTTTTGCATCTAATGCATCGGAACTCAGGGTGAAAGACGCTCCCTCACGGTCGGGTTTCGTGGCGATTAGACTGCGACATGGAACTGACGAATCTTCCCATCGCCATCACGGGTGCGAGTTCGGGCATTGGCGCGGCGACCGCGATTGCGTGCGCCCGGGCTGGCATGCCGGTAGTGCTCGCCGCGCGGCGCGTTGAAAAGCTGGAGCAAGTCGCCGAGTTGATTCGCTCTACGGGCGGACGGGCCCATGTGGTCGCCTACGACGCCATGCGGCGTGAAGACGCCGAGATGTTGGTCGAAGAGACCGTTCGTGTGTTCGGATCGGTCTACGGGGTGTTCGCCAACGCCGGATATGGCGCGGAGCGTGAAGTCATGGACATGGCCGAGGCCGACATCCGCGCGATGTTCGAGACCAACTTCTGGGGCAGTCTTTGGCTGGCCAAGGCCGCTGCAACGCGGATGCTTGCTGGCGCTGCGCCCCGTGAAGGTCGGCGTGGCCACATCCTGCTCTGCAGCAGTTGCCTGAGCAAGATCGGCATCCCGCGATACTCGGCGTACTGCGCCAGCAAGGCGATGCAGGATCACTTCGCCCGCGCGATGCGCCACGAACTGCGCGATCGCGGCGTCTTCGTCAGCAGCGTCCACCCTATCGGCACGCGGACGGAGTTCTTTGGCAAGGTCAAGGAGAAAGGCGGCGAACTGATCGCCAAGACCCCCGACCGCTTCATGCAGCCGCCCGAGCGAGTCGCGAAGGCGATCGTCACGTGCTTGCGTGATCCCAGAGGCGAAGTCTGGACCAGTTGGACGACGCGCTTTGCCCTCGGCGCGGCGACGATTGCTCCGGGGATCGCGGACTGGGCACTTTCTCGCATGGTGCGAGCGAGAACCAGCGGCACGTGAATGGTTGAGGAAACCCGGGCTCTGGAACGCGATTTCGCTCACCAACGCAGGGCGCTCGCCCTATACCTCTGGCCATGCGTCCCGTCCATGCGTTTCAGCTTGTGTTGCTCGCCGCGATTTGGGGCGGATCGTTTGCGTGCATGCGGGTGGCGGCGCCGGAGTTTGGGGTCGTTGCGCTGATTGCGCTGCGGCTGGTCATTGCGACGGCAGTGTTGATGCCGCTGCTCACGCGGGCGCGGTGGGCGGCGATTTGTAAGAACTGGAAGCCGCTTGCGCTGCTCGCGGCGGTCAACTCGGCGATTCCGTTCTGCCTGCTTGCGTATGCGACGTCGCAGCTCTCGGCGGGTTTGCCCAGCATCATCAATGCGACGGTGCCGTTCTTTGCGACGTTGATTGCGTGGGCGTGGATCGGGGACAAGCCCAAGGCGCTGCAGTGGCTGGGGCTGGTGATTGGGTTTGGGGGCGTGGTGGTGCTGACGCTACCCAAGTTGCAGGCTGGGCTCGCAGGGTCGCTGATCGCGGTGGCGAGCGGGCTGCTGGGCGCGGGGCTGTATGGGTTTTCGGCGATCTATACCAAGAAGGTGCTCAAGGGCGTGGAGCCGATGGTGCTCGCGCTGGGGGGGACGGGGATCGCGATGCTGTATGTGCTGCCGGTGGGGCTGGCGTTCTTGCCCGCGCAGGTGCCCAGCGTGAAGGCGTTTATCGCGGCGGGGATTGTCGGGGCGATTTGCACGGGATTTGCGTATGTGCTGTTCTATCGCCTGTTCGCGGCGATCGGGGCGACGAAGACGGTGACGGTGACGTTTCTGATTCCGGTGTTTGGCGTGCTGTGGGGGGCGACGCTGCTGGGGGAGAAACTGACGTGGAACATCGCGGGGGGCGGGGCGTTGGTGTTGGTGGGGATGGGGTTTATTACGCAGGTCTTGTCATCCGAACGAGCGGGCGGGGCCTGGGGGCGGATTTCATCGGGCTTTCGCAAGGAAGAGTCGGGAACCTGACGGAAACCGAGCCGTCGGACATCCCAAGGAGTCTGGGACGGGCCGGGTGCGCTGATTCCACGCGCTCCGGCGGGTGGGACGCATCCCGGGGCGGTTGGGTTTCGTACGATAGAGTGTGGTTGCATCCTGTCGCCCCGCGTATTGCACAAGGGGCGCAGCATGAACGAGTTTCGCTTCAGAAGGGACTTCCCGTGAGCAGTCGCAGCAGCTTGTTGTGGACACCCATCGCTGGTCTGGCCGTGGGCGTGGCGGCGGTGGCGGGATGGAACGCGGGGCTGGACAACTCGGCGAAGGAAGCCGACCGCGACGACGCGTACACGTTCTTCAACGAGATCATCGAGGTCAAGCACTTGATCGGCAGGCTGTATGTGGATCAGCCCGACGACAAGAAGCTGCGCGAGGGCGCGATCCGGGGCATGGTCGAGGCGCTCGACGATCCGTACACGATTTATGTGCCGGCGTCGGATCAGGTGGAGTTCAACAAGAACTTGACGGGCGAGTATGTGGGCATCGGGGCGCAGGTGAATATGTCCACGGGGTGGCTGACGATCGTGTCGCCCATGGAGGACACGCCGGCGTTTCGCAGCGGGCTGATGCCTGACGACAAGGTGCTGGAGATCGATGGCACGTCGACGCAGGGGCTTGATGTTGAGAAGTGCGTGGACATGCTGATGGGGAAGGCCAGCACGCCTGTGAAACTGAAGGTGGATCGCTCGGGGCAGGTGTTCGAACTGACGATCGTGCGTGAGAAGATCAAGACGCGGTCGGTCAAGGGGTACCACCGCAACGAGAGCGACCCGAGCCAGTGGAACTACATGATCGATCCCAAGAGCCGGATCGCGTACATCCGCGTGACGCAGTTCACGCCCAAGCTTGCGGAAGAAGTCGCGGCGGCGCTCAAGGCCATCGGCGCGGAGGAGACGGGCGGGGACAAGAAGCTGGGCGGGCTGGTGCTGGACCTGCGGTTTAACCCGGGCGGGCTGCTTGAAGAGGCGAACGCGATCGCGGACTTCTTCCTGCGCGAGGGGATCATTGTTTCGACCAAGGGGCGCGTGCACGAAGAACGCGTCGCGCGGGCTGTGGGGCCTGGGACGCTGCCGGAGTTTCCGATTGCGGTGTTGGTGAACGGGGACAGCGCGAGCGCGAGTGAGATTCTTGCGGGCGCGCTGAAAGAGAACAATCGCGCGATCGTCGTTGGAGAGCGAAGCTTTGGCAAGGGCAGCGTGCAGTCGCTGCGGATGCTGGAGACCGGGCTGGGCAGCGAGCTGAAGATCACCGAGCAGGCGTATTACCTGCCCAATGGTCGCAACATCACGCGCAAGGACGACAGCCCGGCGTGGGGCGTGGACCCGACGGATGGGTTCTATGTTCGCATGAAGGATCGCGAGATTCTGGACATGATTCAGGTGCGTCGGCGGCTTGAACTGCTCAGCCAGAAGAACGCGGCCCTTCCCGCCAACGCGACGGCGAGCACGCCCGCGAACGCCACCGGGACGGACGCGACGACGCCTGCCGCAACTGCCCCCACCACTGCACCCGAAACCAGCCCCGCGCAGCTCGCGGCGATCGCGGCGATTGAGGCCACCGATTGGAACAACGTCGATTCGGTGCTCGCGACGCTGAAGGACTCGCAACTCACGGCGGCGGTGCGGGCGATGCAGGGGAAGATCAACTCGGGCGAATGGACCAAGACGGGCGAAGCCGGCCCGATGTATGACAACATCGAGTTGGACGCGCTTGCGGACGCTCGCCAGTATCGCGACCGGCTGGTGCGGGAGATTCTGCGGGCGGATCGGCGGATCGAGGCACTGGAAACCGCGACCAAGGACGCGGACGGCGCGCGGGCGCAGGCTCGCGACTTCTGGCCCGATGCGACCAACCTCACCGACGGGACGCTCGAAGTCCGCGACAAGGACGGGAAGCTGATCACGACGCTCAAGATCACCGGCAACAACCTCGAACGCTGGCTGATGGATGCGGATGTGGAGAAGCAGTCGGGCTCGTCGGACGCGGGCGAAGAGGCACAGCCCAAGGAAGACGCGGCGGAATTTGCAAACGCCGGGGCGTTCTTTGGGATGGACGTCGTGGCTTTGGCGTAGACCGAATTTCAGCACAGAGACACAGAGATCAGGAGAAAGAGGAGAGGACTTGGAGTTGGCTTTCTCGCCATCCCCGCGTCTTTTCCTTTTCCTCATGATCTCTGTGTCTCTGTGCTGAAATCGAACGTTGAGTTGCTCGCGTAGGCTTTCGTCACGCATGCTGCTGCTGGCTCTTGAGACATCTTGCGATGAAACGGCGGCGAGTGTGGTGTCGCACGAGGCGGCGCGACGGGCGCGAGTGGTGTCGTCGGTGGTGGCGAGTCAGTACGAGTTGCATGCGGAGTATGCGGGGGTGGTGCCGGAGATTGCAAGCCGGGCGCATGTGGAAGCGATTCTGCCGACGGTGCGGGAGGCGTTGTCGGAAGCCGGGGTCGGGCTGGGGATGATCGACGGGGTGGCGGTGGGGAATCGGCCTGGGCTGATTGGGTCGCTGCTGGTGGGAGTCGCGGCGGCGAAGTCGCTGGCGTGGTCGCTTCGCAAGCCGCTGATTGGCGTGGATCATGTGCTGGCGCACTTGTATTCGGGTTTGCTGGAGGATGAGGCGAGCGGGGATCAAGTTGGGCCGAGCGCGGGTGAGATTTTTCCGGCCCTGGGCCTGGTCGTGTCGGGCGGACACACGGCGATGTACCAGTTGTCATCGTGGACCGATGTGACGCGGGTCGGCTCGACCATCGATGACGCGATGGGCGAGGCGTATGACAAGGTGGCGACGATTCTGGGGCTGCCGCATCCGGGCGGACCGAATCTGGATCGGTTGGCGAGCGGGGCGGGTGCGGATGAGAAGGCGTTTGATTTGCCGATCAGCCGCTTGTCGACGACGTCGTTGGACTTTTCGTTCTCGGGGCTGAAGACGGCGGTGTTGTACGCAGTGCGGGGCGTGCCGGTAGAAGGGGAGTATCCGGCGGGCAAGGCCGTGCTCAGCGCGGGCGAAAAGGCGAACCTTGCGGCGAGTTTTCAGCGGGCGGCGTGCAGGGCGATCACGATCAAGTTGGAGCGAGCGCTGGTGCAGGGACGAGATCGAGGCGTGGCATATCGATCGTTGCTGACGGGCGGGGGCGTGACGGCGAACTCGCGGCTGCGGCGGGATCTGACGGCGTTCGCGGAGCAGCACAAGCTGCGGGCATACTTGCCACCCATGCGATATTGCATGGACAACGCGGCGATGATCGGCGGGCTTGGCGGGGAGTTGCTGCGGGCGGGGGCGTCGTCGGATATGGCGTTGCA
This sequence comes from Phycisphaerales bacterium, assembly GCA_022843045.1. Lineage (GTDB taxonomy): Bacteria > Planctomycetota > Phycisphaerae > Phycisphaerales > UBA1924 > BJHL01. The sequence continues at coordinate 63,577 of JALHOJ010000006.1, read as the reverse complement.
AGCGGTGCCGACGGCGTCGAGGTGAGTGGCTGGAAAAGAGAGAAGAGAGGAGAGAATGGAGAAGAGTGAACGCTAGAGCGCCGTGATCGTTGCACGATCACGGTCTGGCCTCACTTCTCCTTGCACTGTTCTCGCTTGCTTTCGCTGTTCTCTGGTGCCGTCGCCCTGCGCGTCGTCCACGCCTCAACGCACAAAGTGCAGTTCGAGGTATCGGGCGACGTAGTCGACGATGCTGCTGGCCTGGGGGATGTCGGGGTTGCTGGTGGGGCCCATGGGCTCGAAGCGCATGCCGCGGAAGCGGGCGATGGCTTCGGGGAGGGTGAGGCCCAGTTGGATGCTGAGGCTGAAGGCCCGGCAGAAGGCCTGGCACATGCCGCACATCGTGGAGCCTTCCTTGGCCATCTTGATGAAGATCTCGCCCGGGCGGCCGTCTGGGTAGAGGCCGATGGTGAGGTAGCCTTCGTGGTTACCGATGTTGAACTTGTGGGTGACGGACTCGCGGGTCGTGGGGAGCGAAGCGCTATGGGCGGGCATAGTTCCTCCGTGAACTGGCTGGGTCATGGGCGACGGTAGCCACTGCGGCATGAGAGAATCGGACGGCGCGGGGGTTGGTGATGAAAACGACAGGGTGTTCCCAAGGGGGCATTGGGCATTGGGCATTTGTTGTCGGCGACAGTCGCGAGGGTTGGCCTTGGGGTTCTGTGCGGGGGATTGGTAGGACTTCTACACTGGCTCGATGCGAAAGCGTGCACTTGGTTGCGTGTTGGTGGGCGGGGCGGCTCTGCTGGTTGGCGGGATTGGGGGCTGCGAAAGCAACATGACCGTCCGGCGGGGGGCGCCGAGCATTTTGGCGGCGTTTGAACCGCCCAATCCTGAGATGGCGGCCCGGATGGCCACCGATGAGTTTGACGCCAATGCGCGGTATCAGGGGATTCAGTTGCTCTCGACGGCGAACTTCGCGGGGGAGCCGCTGTATGTCGATCTGTTCCGGAAGAGCACGCAGGACGCGGATCCGGGGGTGCGAGCGGTGGCGGCGCGGGCCCTGGGGACCAACGGGCAGGCGTCGGATGCGTTGACGCTGTCGCCCATGCTCAAGGACAAGGACGCGACGGTGCGGCTGGAGGCGGCGCGGGGGTTGCAGCGGCTGCACAATCCGGAAGTGGTGCCCGCGCTCATGGACGCGCTCAATCTGGCGAAGGAAGAGGACGAACGCGTGCGGCGCGAGGCGGCGTTGGCATTGGCCCAGTATCGCGAGCCGCGGGTGGTGGATGCGTTGATCACCGCGCTGGATGACGAGTCGGTGGTAGTCAACTTTGGGGTGCGGGACGGGCTGCGGATGCTTACGGGGCAGGACTTGGGACTTGCCCGGCGGGATTGGCAGGCGTGGTATCGCTCGACGCAGACGCCCTTTGCGGCGGGAACGGGGTACACGTTCCCGGTCTTCAATCGCGAGAAGCGGATTTGGGAGTATGTGCCGTTCGTGCCGCAGCCGGCGAATGAGACGCCCGCGTTGCCCGCGGGGCTGTCGCCTATCGACACAGCGGGGGCCGCGCAGTCGGCACCGGCGGCGCAGCCTGCACAGACGGTCAAGTAAGCGGGGCTTGCGGGTCGTTGGAGCGGGCGGGGCGTGGGGCTGGGCAGCGAGCGCGACCCGATAGAAGGGTGTGCGAGCGGTTGTTCATGGTGAATCGGCGGCGCAGCGGGCGATTGCGTGCGAGGATGCGGCTGCGCCTGCGTCGCCTGGGCCTGGCGAAGTCACGGTTGCGATTGCGCGGGTGAGTTTGTCACCAGATGATGCGGTGGGGTTTCCGGCGCTGGCTGCGAGCGTTGGGCCGCGGGTGTGCGGGCATTCGGGGGTGGGTGTGGTGGTTGCTGCGGGGGCTCCGGTGCGAGCGGGCGCGGCGGATCCGGCGCGGCTCATGAACTCGCGGGTGGCAGTGCATCCGATGATTGCGTGCGCGCGGTGTGAGCGATGCCGGGCGGGGCTGGCGTCGCACTGTGCTCAGCGGGCGGCGCTGGGGTGCTGGGACGCGGCGTTGGCGGTGTTTGGGGTGACGCCTCGAGCGGGGGTGTTGCAGGAGCGAGTGACGGTGCCGGCGTATGCGGTGGAGGCGATTGCGAAGGGCGTGAGCGATGATGTGGCGACGCTGGCGAGCACGGTGGGCGGGGCTCTGCGGGTGGCGAGGGCGGTGCGGGTGGAGCACAAGCCGTATGTGACGGTGCTGGGGGATGGGGCGATTGGGCTGCTGATCGCGCAGCACTTGACGCGGCTGAATGCGTCGGTGCGGGTGCTTGGAAAGCACGCGGAGCGGCTTGCGCTGTGCGAGCGCTGGGGGATCAAGCATCGCGACGTGCGCGAGGTGGGGCTGCGGCAGGATCAGGATGTTGTCATCGACGCGACGGGACGGAGCGAGACGATGGAACTTGCCCAGCGGCTGCTGCGGCCTCGCGGGAAACTGATCGTAAAGGCGCCGATGTGGCCTCGCGCGAGCAAGCCGGCGAGCCTGGGCTGGGCGGCGGATAGCGAGGCGGAAGTCACGTTTGTGGGTGGCGCGCCGCTGCGGGATGGGCTGGAAGCGTTGGAACGCGGGGAGTTTGACGTTTCGGCGATGCTGTCGCCTCGGGTGTCGCTCGAACAGGCACCAACGGGGCTGGCGATGCTGCGAGAAAGGCGGGCGCTGCGGGTGTTGGTGGATGTCGCGGGATGAGGGATGCACGGGGCCGGAACCGCACGCGGCTGGTCGCGTACGGAATGACATGAAGCATCTTCATGAAGCGGTGTTGGTCGGCGCAGGTGCGCTGGTGGCGATTCTGGGCATGCACGCGCTTTCGTCCGCGCCGGCGGATGCGCAGGTGGGCGGCGTCGTGTCACGCGGGCCGGGCGGGCTGGCGCGGTTTCGCGACAGCGAGGTGGAGGTCCACACGCGCGCGACGCCCGATCGACTGCAGCAGAACGGGAAGAGCAGCTATGCCAATGGCGTGCGGCGGCTGGACTCGATCATCACGAGCGTCAAGGGTCGCGTTGCGGATGTGGATGAGAATGGAATGCTCATCACCACTGAGGGGCAGCGGACGTGGATCCATGTGGACCACATTGCGGTAGTCGAGGAGAGGGTGAGGTAAGGAAGGCACTCAGGGGGTCGCGGCGCGGGTCAGCAGGGCTTCGTGCGCGGTCACGGAGAACTCGTTGTGCACTCGGTCGGCGATGGTGCCGTTCTGGGCGACGAGGTAGGTCACGCGCAACGTGCCGAAGGGGAGCGGGAGGCCGAAGACGCCCCGGGCTTTGTACTTTGCGGCGACCTTGGAGCCTTCGTCGGCGAGCAGGATGTGGCGGAGGTTGTGGGCCTTGCGGAAGGCGGCTTTGCTCTGGGTGCCTTGCGCACTGATGCCGACGACGGAGAGGCCTGACTTGGCGAGGGCATCGAAGCGGTCGCGGACGACGCAGGCTTCTTTGGTGCAGATGGGCGTGCCGTCGCTGGGATAGAACATGAGGACGACGGGGCCCTTCGCGAGCAGCGCTCGCAGGGAAACGTTGTTGCCTTGGTCGTCGGGAAGTGTGAAGTCGGGGGCTTGGGCGCCGAGGGCGAGCATGGGGCAGCGTAGCGCGAGCGGATCGGCAGGCGTCCTTAGGCCGTGAGTGCGCAGTAGTCGGGGCGGTCGGCGGCGTCCTGGTGGCGGAAGGCGCGGACGAGGCGGGCGTTGTGGATGAGGAATGCGCCGGGCATCTGGAAGCCGTCGCCTTGGAGGGGACCGACGAAGTGGCGGCCTAGCACGCCGGCGACGAAGCCGCGGAGCCAGAGGCGTGGGCCGAAGAGTTGCGAGAGGGTGCCGCGTTGCAGTTCGAGGGCGGCATACAAGCGCTTGTCTGGGTCGCTGACTCGCGGGACGTCGGCGAGGTTGTACTTGGCGAAGAAGTCGGCGGCGCGGGCCTCGTCGGTCATGTGGACGAGGCAGATGGTCGCGGTGCGTTCGATCTCGGCTCGGCGATCGCGCAGGTCTGCGAGGGCTTCGCGGCAGAAGGTGCAGCCCAGGTGCCTGAGGAAGACGACCAGGACCGGACGCTGGTTCGACAGGTCACGAAGAGATACGCCGGCGTTGGTCTTCGCCAGATCCAGCGCGGCGGTGAGGCTTGCGGACTGCGTCGGAGCGGTTTCCAGCAGCGACGCGGCTCGGTGACGTTCGTTCACGCGGTACGCGTGGCGGAGCATGAGGGCGAAGGGAACCCACCAGACCAGGTCGTTGGTCAGAAGCGTGACGCCGAAGCGCAGGGGGACGAGGTCGCGGACGAAGTGGGCGTCGATGAAGCCGATGGGGCCGAAGATCTTGCCCAGCAGGCCCACGAGCACGATGGGCCAGTGACGGGCGACGTCGGTCGCGGCGACCCAGTAGCCGACGCCGTAGACGCCAACGATCATGCCGATGCATTGCCACAGGAATGGGTAATTTGGCTGCTGCATGTCGAGCAAGGACCAGAAGTGGTTGGGGAAGAGGATGGCCCACGCTCCCCAGAGCAGGTTGTAGACGCCAGCGAGGCGGAGGGCGATGGTCATCCAGTTGGGTTGCACGGGGACTGGAATGGCGGTGGGCATTGAACGTGCCTTCGGGGTGTGGGTGGGGTTGGATGTCCTGTAATGGCCGATACCGCGTGCTTGTGGGGCGTTTGCGGACGTGGGCATGAAGGTTTGGGGAAAACAAGCCGATGGCGCGGGTGTGGGAGGGGTACTCGTCAGGGTTGACTTTGAACCCGTCCGAACGGCGAGAAGCGCGGAGGCTGCTTGATGCGTGCGACGATCCTTCGAGCCGGGCCAGAGACCCCCACCGCTCTTGACATGAAGTTGGGCGATGCATTCGCGTCGACGTGGCCCGGGGAGGCGCCCGAGGTGCTTCGGCAGTCGGTGGCGCAGTTGCTGCTGCGCGGTGCGGAGCCGGATCCCTTGCGGTGTCCGCTGGATGAAGCGGTGCTGATGATTGTCACGCGCGGGATGGATGTGCACGAGGTTGATCGCGCGCTGGATGCGATGCAGGACATCGGAATGGGCGTCGTGGTGGCTGCGGAGGACGTGGCACGTTGGACGCCCTGGCGCAATCAGGGCGTGATCGTCGCGGACATCAACTCGGACCCGACGCTGATTGCCAGCATGCTGTTTGCGCTCTGCTCGCGGCAGGGGTTCGTGAGCGGGCTGATGCGTGAGGTGTCGATCCTTCAACGCTGCCAGGCGGGTGTGCGGGCGGAAGTGGAGCGGATTCACGAGGAACTGCATCTCGCGGCGGGCGTGCAGCATGAATTTACAGCGAGCACGATGCCCGAACTCGAGCGGCACTCGATGAGCGTGCTCTATCGCCCGGTGAACACGGTGTCGGGGGACATCTACAACGTGCGGATGCTGGATGAGGAAACGGTGGCGTTCTTCCTCGCGGATGCGGTCGGGCATGGCGTGCCTGCCGCGCTGCTCACGATGATTCTGACCAACAGCCTGATCACGGCGGATCAGTGTCAGGTGGACAAGAGCGGCGTGCCGCTGCGGCTGGAGCCCTCGGAAGTGGTCGAGCGGCTGAATCGTCGGTTGGTCGAGGGATCGCTGCAGACGGGGCGGTTTGCGACGGGGCTGTATGGGACGCTCAACATCCGGACGGGCGAACTCGTGGTCGCGGGAGCCGGGCATCCGGCGCCGATGATTCTGGGCGAGGACGGCGTGCGGGAGTTGCAGACGGAGGGACCGCTGCTGGGCGTGTTTGCGGATGCGGACTTTGATCAGGTTTCGGCGGTGCTGAAGCCCGGGGAGACGCTGCTGCTCTACACGGACGGGCTTGAGGCGGCGTTTCCGAAGCTGCGGGTGGCGGGTGGGTCGGGGTCCGGGGGAGGGCATGTTTTGCCGCCGCCGCATGTGCAGCAGCTCACGACGCTATTCAAGAACCATGAGGACGCGACGACGTGCATGGGGCAGCTTGAGGTGATGCTGGACGAGCAGTCTGGAAGTCTGCACCAGGCGGATGACATCACGGTTCTGGCGATCACGGCGCAGCGGCGGGCAATGGAGCAGCGGTTGGCGGCGTAGGGAGTGTCGCAACAGGAGCCCTACGGTGCGTGCGCACAAAGGGGACTCCTCAATGCCAGCCAATCGACCAAAGAGTACCAAGAGACTTGATCCATCGGGCGACGCTTTGGACCTTGTTATTCTGCTGCGCGGAATCACGTCAGACGGTCAGATTTCCGCCGAGGAGGTCTCATGGCTGCAAAGTTGGGCATCAACCACCAACGATACCGACAGCGAGGCAATCAAGAAGCTCCGCGCAGTCGTTCTTGATATCGTCCGTGACGGTGTCGTGACGGAGAACGAGAAGGACTTTCTCTTTACCACCATTCGATCTGTGTTGCCTGCTGAAGACTCCGCGATCGCTGGCTTTCGTCGCAAGGAGCAGAAGGCGGCAGAACGGGAGAAGATCCGAGCCGAGAAGATCCAAGCCGATCTGTCACAGAAAACTCAGGATCTTGCTCGCAGAGAAGAACTGGCTCGGCGCGACTCGGTCAACGAGCCTGCACTGATACTGGACGTCCCAGTCATGGGAGTGCGGTACGAGGGACGCGAGAGCATTGTTCGAACACGAATGGCGGTGGGTCAGTTTGTGTACCTTCGTCGCGATATCGGAAACAAGTTCAGCAGTCACGCCGTTGCGGTTCTTCTTGGCGATGGATCGCAGATCGGATACCTACCCGACGAAGACGCTGAGGACGTTGCGCAACTCCTCGATGACAACTCGCGATACCGAGCGATGGTTCGCAAGCTCCACATCGCGAAGGACGGCGTGATGGTTCCTCTTCTGATCGCCGAGTTCTATTCAAGAGACGCAAGTGTTGAGCACAGCGTTTTGCCTTCCGAGGGCTATTCACGTGATCCCGCTTATTCCATTCGACGCAGTACGACGGCAGAGCGCCAGGACAAGGCTGGCTGTTTGTCCATGATTCTGGTAGCCGCTGGAATTCCCTCGTGCCTCGGCCTCTTGCGTCTCGTGTAATCGTCTACCCTCGGGACTATGGCTAAGGTCGTCAACTCCTCTCTGGTTCTGTTTTTGTCGCTGATCTTCTCGACGGCTCCAGCGCTCGCGCAGCATCGCCATCACAAGCAGGGCGAGCGGTTCAAGCCTGGGCAGGGGCCAGATTCGCCTCAGGGCACGGACAAGCCTGAAGAAAAGAAGAAGGACGAGCCGGAGGATCCGACCAAGCTGACGACGGCGAAGTTTGCAGCGCTCAAGGCGCGCGGGGGGATCGGGGCGGCGCAGATGTCGGGTCGCGTGAGCGACATCGCGGTCAACCCTCGCAATCGCAGCGAGTGGTATGTCGCGGTGGCGAGCGGGGGCCTGTGGAAGACGACCAATGCGGGCGTGACGTTTGCGCCGATCTTTGATTCGTACGGGAGCTACTCGATCGGGTGCGTGACGATCGATCCCCACAACGACAATGTGATTTGGGTGGGGACGGGCGAAAACAACAGCCAGCGAAGCGTGGCGTGGGGCGATGGGGTGTATGTGTCGCGGGACGCGGGAAAGAGTTTCACGAACGTGGGACTCAAGAACGCGGGCAGCATCGGGATGATCCGGGTTGATCCGCGCAACAGCGATGTGGTGTATGTCGCGGCGTTCGGGCCCCTGTGGAGCGATGGCGGGGATCGCGGGCTGTACAAGACCAGCGATGGGGGCAAGACCTGGGAGAAGATTCTCGATCTGGGCGAGCAGACGGGCGTGAGCGAGGTGCATCTGGATCCGCGCGATCCGGATGTGATGTACGCGACGGCGTATCAGCGGCGGCGACATGTGTGGACGCTCATCAACGGTGGGCCCAATGGCGGGCTGCACAAGAGCGTGGATGGCGGCAAGACTTGGCGGAAGCTGACGAGCGGCATGCCCACGGGCGACATCGGCAGGATCGGACTGGCGATCAGCCCGGCGGACCCGGACACGGTGTACGCGATCGTCGAGGCGCAGGGCGACAAGAGCGGCGTGTATCGCTCGAAGGATCGCGGCGAGTCGTGGGAGAAGCGCAGCGGGTACTTGTCGAGCAGTCCGCAGTATTACCAGGAACTGGTCGCGGATCCGAAGAATGTGGATCGGTTCTATTCGATGGACGTTTTCCTGCAGGTCAGCGATGACGGCGGGAAGACGATGAAGCGCGTCGAGCACAAGAACGTGCACGTGGACTGGCACGCGCTGGTGATCAACCCCGACAACACGGATCACCTGCTGGGTGGCAACGACGGGGGCGTGTACGAGACGTGGGATCGCACCAACTGGCGGTTCTTCCCGAATCTGCCCATCAAGCAGTACTATCGCGTCGCGGTGGACAACTCCGAGCCGTTCTACTTCGTGTATGGCGGCACGCAGGACAACAACACGCATGGCGGACCGTCTCGCACCACGGACATGGCGGGGATCACGAACGAAGACTGGTTCGTGACCGTCGGCGGCGACGGGTTTGAGCCGGCGGTGGATCCGGAAGTTCCCAACATCGTGTACAGCCAGTGGCAGGATGGCGGGCTTGTCCGGTTTGACCGCAAGAGCGGCGAGCAGGTGGATATTCGCCCGATTGAGAATCGCGACGACAAGCCGTTTGTGTTCAATTGGGATGCGGCCCTGATCATCAGCCCGCACAGCAACACGCGCTTGTACTACGCGGGGAACTTCCTGTTCAAGAGCGATGATCGCGGGGATTCTTGGACGCGAGTAAGCGAGGATCTCACGCGCGGGATTGATCGCAACGAACTGAAGGTGCTGGGCGTGATTCAGAAGCCCGATGCGATCGCGAAGCATCGCAGCACGAGCATCTATGGCAGCGGCGTGAGTTTGTCTGAGTCGCCCATGAAGGAAGGGCTGATTTACGTCGGCACGGATGACGGGCTCATCAACATCACCGAAGACGGCGGGGCGACGTGGCGGAAGGTGGAGAGCTTGCCGGGGATCGCGGAAGTTGCGACGGTGGATGGGAAGCAACTCACGCTCATCAGCGATGTGGAGGCGAGTCGGCACGCGGAAGGTCGCGTGTATGCGACGGTCGACAACCACAAGTTTGGCGATTACAAGCCCTATGTGCTACGCAGCGACGACAAGGGGCTGACGTGGACGAGCATCGCGGGCGACTTGCCCGAGTTTGGCACGGCGTACAGCATCGTCGAGGATCACGTGAATCCGAACCTGCTGTTTGTGGGCACGGAGTTTGGCGTGCACTTCAGCGTGAACGGGGGGACGAACTGGTTCAAAGTGTCGGGGATTCCGACGATTGACTGCCGGGATTTGGAGATTCAGCGGCGCGAGAATGACCTTGTGGTCGCGACGTTCGGTCGCGGGTTCTACATCCTGGATGACTACACGCCCCTTCGCACCGCGAGCAGCGAGATCTTTGCAAAGGATGCGCACATCTTCCCAGTTCGCACGGCACTGTCGTACGTGCCGCGGGCGCGGCTTGGGGGCACGGACGGTCGCGGGTGGTCGGGCGCGGACTTCTACGCCGCGCCCAATCCGCCTTTTGGGGCGATCATCACGTACCACCTGAAGGAGAAGATCAAGACCCGCAAGGAGCAGCGCGAGGAGGCGGAGAAGAAGGAGGATTGGAAGCACGCGACGATCGAGGACCTGCAGGCTGAGGCCAACGAGCAGGCGCCGAAGGTGGTGATGATCGTGCGGGATGCCGCGGGCAACGTGCTGCGGCAGCTTGATGCGTCGCGCGAGGCGGGGATGCAGCGGATGGCGTGGAACCTGCGGCTGCCGCTCACGACGCCGATTCAGTTGTCGAGCCGGCAGCTTGATCCGTGGGAGACGGATCAGGACGGGCCGCTGGTGCCACCTGGGACGTACAGCGTGCAACTGGCGAAGATCGTGGATGGCGTGACGACGATGCTGGACGCACCGGTGTCGTTTGAGGTCCGCGATCTTGACGCGGCGACGCTGGCGGCGAAGGGGCCGGCTCGCAGCGAAAAGTTTGAGTTTGAGCGCAGGCTTGGCGACCTTCAACGCGCGGTTGAGGGGGTGGCCAGTGTGCTGGGCGAGGTTTCCAATCGCCTCGCGCACCTTCGCAAGGGCATCATGCAGACGCCCGGCGTTGATCCTGCAGCGTCGGCGGACCTTGAGGCGCTGCGCACGCGGCATGGCGAGATCCAGCGGGCGCTGGGCGGGGATGGCACGCTCGCGGACCGCGCGGTGGCGCAGGCGCCGAGCATCCGCGAACGCATCGGCAACGCGATGTACAGCACGCTCAACAGCACGCAGCCGCCGACTAAGACGCAGCGCGAGCAGTTCGACATCGCGAGCGAGCGGTTTGAGAAGGTGCTGGCGGACGCGAAGACGCTGGTGGCGGACCTTGAAGGCCTCGAAGGCAAGCTGGAAGGGAAGAAGGTGCCTTGGACGCCTGGGCGGTTGCCAGAGTGGAAGAAGTGAGGAAGAAGAACGCACGCAAGCACGCTGATTGGAAGCCGCAAAGCGGAAGGAGTGAGCGGGCGTGCCGTGGTGTGGCGCATGTGCGTGAGTGATCGCGTTCAGGGACCGGGTCGGAGCCACGCGAAGATCCATGACGCGATCATGACGATGCCGACGAGCGCACAGATGATCACGCTCAGACAGCCGAGCGCGATGCCCGCGTTAGACATGAACTCTTTGGTTCGTTGCCAGCGGGTCGTGGGCGTCGGAATGCGGACCGCCGCACTTGGAATCATGCCCAAGCCCTCGAGCCGCCTTACGACACAGGAGTGGGCTTTGCCTTCGCGCACTTGGCGACGGACCACGCCAGGGAGCTGGCCCAGAACCTGTTCGTGTCTGCGACCGCATCTGGCCACGAAGAGGGCAATGCACTCCTGCGCCTTGGGGTGAGACGACTCGCAGAGAAAGAACCAGCGGCCGGCTTGGACGAGGTCTTTCATCGCAAGACACTCGAGCGCAACGGATTCGCATGCTTCTGGTTGGTACCTTCGCCAGAGCGCAAAGGACGCTAGGCGGGCGCGGGCGGAGCCAAGATCGCCCGCGTCGCGATCAAGATCGGCGGCGGAGTATGCGCGGGGGCTCCGAGGATGTTGTTGATCGGGAGTCATGCTCCGGGCGATCGAGCGAGGGATGATTCCTAGGCGAGAACGTGGTCGCGAACTCAAACCAGACGGAAGGGCTTTGGGCGTGCCGAGGCTGCGAAAGGGCACTTCACGGCATCACCTACAGCGTCCTCTAGTTGCGGGAAGGCGTCGGCGACTTCGAAGCAGCGATACGACAGAGTTGCTAACTCGCCTTGGGTGCCTTGTAGAACGGCAACGGCACGATCTTCGCGGCGAGGGTGCCCTTGCCGGTGTCGATTTCGACGCTGGTGCCGGGTTCGGTCTTGTCGCGGGCGATGAAGCCCATGGCGATGGTTGCGCCGTCGGGGCTGCCGATGGCTTGGCCGATTTTCTCGCCCATGGTGGGGCTGGGGCAGCCGCTGGTGATGAGGCCGACTTCTTTGCCGGCGTGCATGATCTTCATGCCGGCGCGGGCAGCGCGTTTGCCAGGGATCGCGAGGCCGATGAGTTTGCGGGCGGGGCCGCCATTGGCGAGGGTCTTCTTGAGGGCGTCGCTGCCGATGAAGGGTCCTGCGGCGGGGTCGTCGGCCTTGTCGACGGCGATGGCGAAGTCGACGCCGCACTCCAGGGCGTTGATGTCCTCGCCTAGCTCGTGGCCGTACAGCGGCATGCCGGCTTCGGTGCGGAGGGTGTCGCGACAGCCCAGGCCGGCGGGCTTGATGAGGGCGTTCGGATCGTCCATCTTGACGTCTGCGAGGAGCAGCTTGAGGGCCATGCCGACGGCCCCGGCGGGGAGGATCACTTCGACGCCGTCTTCGCCCGTGTAGCCGGTGCGGCTGACGGTGAGCTTGATGATCATCAGGTTCTTGACGGCGAAGCGGTACTTCTTGAGGTTGGGGACTTCCCGGCTGAACTTGCCAATGAGCGGAATCACGGCGGGTCCTTGGAGGGCGACCATCGCGGTGCCGGTGGTTTGGTCGTCGATCTTGCAGGAGAAGTCGCCAGAGGTTCGCACCTCTTCGAAGTGCTTGAGCAGCTTCTCGCGGTTGCTGGCGTTGACGACGATCATGAAGTCGTCATCGTCGTAGCGGTAGACGATCACGTCGTCCTTGACGCCGCCCTGCTCGTTGCAGACGAGGGCGTAGCGGCATTGCCCGGCGACCATGTCGTGGATGCGGCGGGTGCAGAGGCGTTCGATGAACTTGCGGCTGTGGCGGCCCGTGATGCGGACGCGGCCCATGTGAGAGACGTCGAAGAGGCCGCCGCTGCGGCGGACCTGATTGTGTTCGTTGGTGAGGCCGCCGCCGGTAGTCGGGGAGCCGTAGTAGAGGGGCATGTTCCAACCGGCGAAGTCGACCATGTGGGCCTTGTTGTCGGTGTGGAAGCTGTGGAGCGGGGTTTGGAGCATGGTGAAAGGTAGGAGGAGGCAGGAAGGAAGGCACGGAACGGGAAGGCACGGAGGCACAAAGGCAGGGAGGCACGAAGGGACGAGGGGTTGGTGGCATGGGGGGACTAAGAATGCGGCATGGCGACCTTCTACATCATCGATGGCTATGCGCAGTTCTTTCGTTGCTATCACGCGATCCGGACGCCCATGACCAGCCCGGTGACGAAGGAGCCGACGAACATGACGTTTGGGTTCGTCGGGATGCTGCTGAAGCTGCTGAAGGGCGAGGGCGCGGCGATGAAGGCGTGGGGCGGGACGCCGACGTATGTGGTGGTCGCGCTGGATGTGGGCGGGGATCGGGGGACGTTTCGAAGTCAGATCTACCCGGAGTACAAGGCGACGCGCAGCGAGCCACCGGAGGACCTTGGGCCGCAAGTGGAGCGGTGCTTGGGGCTGCTCAAGGAGATCGGCGTGCCGGTCATTGGCATGGAGGGCTTTGAGGCCGACGATGTGTGCGCGACGCTGGTCACGAAGTTGCAGCAGCAGCACCCGGAGATTGCGATTCGGATGGTGAGCAAGGACAAGGACCTCAAGCAGCTCCTGCACAACGGCAATGCGGGCGTGGTGGAGTTGTTTGATGTGCATACGGACAATGCGTTCACGGTTGAGAGCTTGATGAACGACACGGGTCTGCGGCCGGATCAGGTCGTGGACATGCTGACGTTGATGGGGGACTCAAGCGACAACGTGCCTGGCGTAGACGGGGTTGGGGAAAAGACCGCCGCGTTGCTCATGAAGGAGTATGGGTCGCTGGATGGGCTGGTGGCTCGCGCGGCGGAGGTGAAGGGGAAACGGGGCGAGAAGCTGCGCGAGGCGATTCCGCGGTTGCCGCTGACGAAGGAGCTGATCACGCTGCGGCGGAACTTGGATGTGCCGGTTGATCTGGAGGCTGCGCGGGTGGATCGGTTGCGGCTGGAACAGTTGATACCTGCGTGCAAGGAACTGGGGTTCAACCGGTATCAGGATGAGGCACGGACGGTGATGAAGCAGCTTGGGATGGGGGCGGGTGCAGGGGCGGAAGGTGGCGAGAAAGAGAACGCACCACGGGAGATGCCGGTTTCGTTGTTCAACACGCCTGCGCCGGAGGCGACACAGAAGAACGTGGCGAAGCCGGCGAAGAAGAGCGCGGGCGCTGGCGCGGGTGCTGGTGGGATTGCGGGTGGGTTGTTTGATGCAGCGGAAGAGCCGCGAAGCGTGCAGCAGGCGCAGTCGGGGGAGTATCGGTGCATCGCGACGCTGAAGGACCTGCGCGAGTTCATCGTCGCGGCGAAGAAGGCCGAGGTTCTGGCGGTGGATACGGAGACGACGAGTCTGTCGCCCCGGGACGCGAAGCTGTGCGGGATCTCGATGTCGATCGCCGCGGGGACGGGCGTGTATGTGCCGACGCGGTCGCCGACGCCTGAGAAGCATCTGGACACCGAGACGGTGCTGAAGGAACTGCGGCCGTTGCTTGAGGACGCGGGGGTCGCAAAGTGCGGGCACAATCTCAAGTATGACATGCTGATCTTTCGAGCGCACGGCGTGACGCTGCGGGGTGTTTCGTTTGACTCGATGGTGTCGTCGTACCTGATCGATGCGTCGAGATCGTCGCACTCGCTGGACGCGCTGGCGCTGGCGCTGCTGGGGCGGACCAACATCTCGCTGCATGAACTCTTGGGCAGCGGAAAGGACATGCGGACGTTTGACACGCTGGGGCTGGAGCAGGCGGTGCAGTACGCGGCGGAGGACGCGGACGTGGCGATGCAGTTGCGGGCGGTGATGCTGCCGCAGCTTCGGGGCATGGAGTTACTACCGCTTTTTGATCGGGTGGAGATGCCTCTGGTGGAAGTGCTGGCGGACCTGGAGTGGAATGGGATCGCGGTGGACGCGAAGGAGCTGGATCGCCAGCGCGAGCGGCTGCAGAAGCAGATTGATGGGCTGCTGGAGCGCATCAACGCGGAGGCGAAGAAGGCGATCGGGCGGACGTTTGATCCCGACAGCCCCAAGCAACTCGCGGCGGCGCTCTTCAACAAGCCCGATGATCTCGATGCTCCGGGGGGGCCCGGGCTGGGCATCAAGGGAACGAAGAAGACCAAGACGGGCTGGAGCACGGACGCAGAGGTGCTGGAGGATCTTGCAAGCGATGAGCGGATCACAACGCCCATTCCAACGCTGATTCTCGAGTATCGTCAGCTCACGAAGCTGGTGTCGACGTATCTGGTCGCGCTCAAGGAAGCGATCCATCCGCAGACGGGGCGGATTCACAGCAGCTTTCACCAGACGGTCGCGGCGACGGGGCGGCTGGCGAGCAGCGATCCGAACCTTCAGAACATTCCGATTCGGACGGATGTGGGGCGTGAGATTCGGCGGGCGTTTGTCGCGCCGACGGGACGGGTGTTGGTGAGTGCGGACTACTCGCAGATCGAGTTGCGGTTGCTAGCGCACCTCTCGCGCGATCCTGCGCTCATCGACGCGTTTCATCATGACGCGGACATTCACACCGCCGTCGCGGCTCAGATCGCGGGCAAGGACCCCAAGGACGTCACGCGTGAGGAACGCAGCGGCGCAAAGATGGTCAACTTCGGCATTGTGTACGGCATCACGGCGTACGGGCTCGCCCGCCGACTCAAGATCGACGACAAACGCGCAGCGGAGATCATCACGAACTACAAGAAGAAGTTCGCTGGGATAACGACGTTCCTGCAAGAGTGCGTCGAGCAGGCCAAAGCGAAGGGATATGTCACGACGATCTTGGGACGCCGCCGGCCGATTCCCGACATCGAGAGCACGAACCCGAGCCGGCGGGCGCTCGCGGAGCGGCTGGCGATCAACACGGTGGTGCAGGGGAGCGCGGCGGACTTGATCAAGGTGGCGATGGTGGGGATACGAGGGGCGACTGCGGATGCGGGAGAGCAAATGGCCAAAGAGGCAGTTGGTAGATCGAACGGTGCATTTGGCAACTTGGCCATTTGGCAGTTTGGCCATTTGCCCCCCCCACCGCCGTTCCTCACGCTCCTGCAAATCCACGACGAACTCGTATTCGAGTGTCAGGAGCAGGACGCCCAGGCAGTGCGACGGTTTGTCGTCGCCCACATGGAGGGGGCGATGACACTCGCGGTGCCGCTCAAGGTGGACTCGCATGTTTCGGCGAACTGGTTTGATGGGAAGTGAGCGTCGTGCGGAGCTCGCTCAGATGATCTCGGCCAACGCGGCGATCAGGCGATCGACTTCCTCGTGCGTGTTGTAGTGGGCGAAACTCGCTCGCACGACGCCGTCGGCGGGGTTGAGGCCCAACGCCTCGCAGAGGCGATAAGCGTAGAAGTTGCCGTAGCGGATGCCTAGGCCCTTGGCGTTGCAGTGCTGGGCGATTGCCTTGGACGAGACGCCTCGCGTGCTGACGAACGAGATCGTGCAGACGCGCGAGGGGTGGTCGTTTGCGGGGCCGACGACGCGGAGGGTCGGCTGCGCGAGGAGCCATTGCATGAAGTGGCGTTGCAGGTCGTTCTCGATCACTTCGAAGGCGTGGAAGGCTCGCTCGACGATCGCGCGGGGTTCGGGCGGGTGTGGCACGCCGCCCCAGGCTTTGGCGGCTTGGGTGAGATACGTCTCGAGCGCGGCGATGGCGGCGCAGGATTCGTGGTTGGCTCCGCCCAGTTCGAACTTTCGAGGGACCTCGGTACGCGGGATGAAGTAGTGGTTGGGGCCGGTGAGTTCGGCCATCGCGTCGGCCTTGCCATACATCGCGGCGCCGTGTGGGCCGAAGACTTTGTAGGTGCTGTAGACGTACCAGTCGACGTCCCACGCTGAGACGTCGATGGCGCGATGGGGTGCATATGCGACGCCATCGACGACAACGCGGGCGCCGGCCTCGTGTGCGAGTTTGGTGATCGCGGGGACGTCGACGATCTCGCCGAGAATGTTGGAGACTTGCGGGAAGGCAATGAGCTTGGTGCGGCTGGTGATGAGGTCCTTGAGGGCTTTCATGCGGGATGGGCCGCCTGCGCTCTCAACCACCTCGCCAAACATGCTCGCGCCGCCGATCTTCCAGGTCTTGATGGTGACGCCTTGCTTGGCGAGGCGCATCCAAGGGCCAACGTTGCTCTCGTGTGCGGTTTCGCAGAGGATGACTTCATCGCCTGGCGAAAGCACGTCGGCATAGCAATCCGCGAGCATGCGGCAGAGTTGGCTCGTGCTCGCGCCGATGATGACTTCGCCGGTGGGTGCCGCGTGCGACACGCCCATGAGCGTCTTGAGATACTCGTGGGCCTGCTTCACGGTCGCGGTGGCGGCCTTGCTCGCTGCGTAGTCGGCGCCGGTCTGGACGAAACTCGTGGTCAGGTAGCGGTGCATCGCGTCGATCACTGCGCCGGGCAGTTGCGAGCCCCCGGCGTTGTCAAGGAAGACCGCTTCGGAAGCGAGGGCCGGGAAGAAGGCGCGGAAGGGGTTGGTGCGGGCGGGAGCGGCAGGCTGGGCGGCGGCGGTGGGCATCCGCAAGCGTACGGATCGCTCGACCATGGCGCACGGCGGACTACGCTGTGGTCATGCTGTCTCGCGTCCTGATTGTCCTTGCATTGCTGGTGATTTTGGGGGTGCCGCTGGGGGTGCGGCTGACTCGCAGCGAGCCTGCGCCGCCCGCGGATGCGCGGAAACTGGTGGTGATCACGCCCCACGTGCCGCAGATTCGGCGGGAGTTTGGCGAGGCGTTTGCTCGCTGGCACCAGGCCAAGTATGGCGAGGCGGCGATCGTGGATTGGCGCTCGCCCGGCGCGGGAACGACGGAGATCATCAAGATTCTCGCGGCCCAGTACACCTCGGCGGCGAAGGAAGGACGATTTGACTTCCGCGATGTGAAGAACCCGAAGGCCGCGCCCGGCACGATCGCGTTTGACGTGATGTTCGGCGGTGGGTCCTTTGACCACAATCGGCTGAAGACCGAAGTGAAGCTGAAGGTGGATGATCCCAGCGGTGCGAAGGATGAGTCGGGGAAGATCAAGCAGGTCGATGTCACGCTGCCCATGAGCGAGCCTGCGGGATTCACGCAGCCGCAACTGGATGACTGGTTTGGTGAAAACCGCATCGGTGCGGAGCGGCTGTATGACCCGGAGCAGTTCTGGGTGGGTACCGCGCTTTCGGGATTCGGCATCGTGTACAACCGCGATTCGTTCAAGCGGCTGGGACTCGCGGAGCCGGAGGGCTTTGATGCGCTCACGAGCCCGAAGCTGCAAGGTGAGTTGATCCTCGCCGACCCGCGGCAGTCGGGATCGGTGACGACGGCGATTGACTCAATCCTGAACGCGGAGCTGTGGAATACGGCCCGGCGGGAGGGATGGGAGAAGGAACTCGACGAGGCGTTCGTGCGTGAACGCAAGGATCGCACGCCATGGGAGAAGTCGCTCTCGAGCGAACGCATGGCGAGCGTCGAACAGGCGTTCGTCCGCGCATGGCGGACGCTCCGGGAGATCTGCGCCAATGCGCGGGCGTATACCGCCGCGGCGACGAGGCCGCCCATCGATGTCTCGGCGGGCGAGGGCGCGGCGGGGCTTGCCATTGACTTCTATGGTCGCGGACAGGCCCAGGCGGTGCTCGCGCCGGGCGAGTCGGTCAAGAACAGCCGGGTGTGGTACGTGGACCCGCAGGGCGCGGCGTACATCGACGCCGATCCGGTGAGCATCCTGCGAGGCGGACCGGAGCCGGAACTCTCGCGGCGCTTCGTCGAGTTCACGCTCAGCGACGAGGGGCAGGCGCTGTGGAACTTTCCGTCCAAGCGCTTTCGCGCGGCGCAGCCGGACGCGTTCCCGCCGGCGGAGATGAACGAGCGCGGCGAGCCCTTGGGGCCGTCGTTCTATGAACTGCGACGACTTCCGGTGCGAAGGGCGATGTACGAGAAGTACCTGCCGCAGTTGATCGATCAGATCGATCCGTTCGCGATCGCGAGCGGCAATCGGCCAGCCAACTGGCGGGCGGCGATCGGCGTGATGGTCGGGGCGTTCTCGATTGACTTGCTGGATACGCAGCGCGAGGCGTGGCGCGTGCTCAACGTCGCGAGATCGACACCTGGATTCGACGCGGCGAAGCTGGCGCAGATGGAAGCGGCGTTTTACGCGTTCCCGGAGACGCCTGGCAAGGATGGCGCGTCCCTGGCGTTCACGGCGGGGAACTTCCGAGCCATTCGCGAGGTGTGGCGGCCTTCGGTGCCGGGAGAGTTGGAGATCAAGTACACGAACTTCTTCCGCGAGCGGTATCAGGAAGTGATCCGGCTGGGGCGTTGAGTGGGTGCACGGCGCGCCCGCGCGATCGCGAAGACGACGATGAGCAGACCCACCGCGACCACGCCATTGGCGACCCACGCGAGGGTCGCGTGCTGGGTCAAGCTGAACATCGCGAGCGAACCGAGCATCAGCCCAGTCAGGACGGCGGCCTTGCGACTGAACAGCACTCCCGCGAGCAGGGCGAGAGGTGCGAGGAAGATCACATCGGCGTAGTTGTAGCGGACGGGAAGGAAGTACTCCATCGCGATGCAGGGCACGAGGGCGCAGCCCAACGCGAGCGTCGCGGGCAGGGCGTGCCGACGCATCAGCATGAAGAGCGGCACGCAGCCGACAGCGAAGACCAGGAGCGCGCACGCCTTGATGGCCTTGGCGAGCATCGCGAATGGCGTGGCGTCGTTCGCAAACATGCTGACCAGCGTGTTGGCGGAGATGTTGACGACGGGACCTCGCAGGTAGCCTGAGAAGTCGACGCCTTCGACGATCTTGGTCGCGGGCGGGGTCTGGAAACCGGCGGGGGCGATGAGCTGCGCGACGTAGCGGGCTCGGCCCATCATCGATTCCATGTCGAGTTCACGCACCAGCGTGAAGTAGTCGCGCCAGCCGTGGATGCCGATAGCGGGAATTGCAAGCGAGGAGAGACCCAGGGCAGCGCCGGTGATGCCCATGGCGATCGCTGGGCGGCGCAGGCCGACAAGCCAGAGCGGGAGCAGCAGGATGGCGAGGTTTGGGCGGAAGGCGGCGGCGGCTCCTAGGGCGACGCCCGCAGCGAGGCCCATCCAGTTGCGCTCGCGGCCTTGTCTGCTCAAGAAGAATGCGGCGAGGCTGATCAAGAGCAGAATGAAGACGTAAAACTGACCTCGCTCCACGTGCATGCGAAACGATGGCGAACAGGCGATGAGCAGGATGCCGGCGGCGAGGAAGCAAAGCCGCGTACGTTGACCCTTGACTGTCCACGCGAGCAACGCAAGGCTCGCCAGCATCGCGCCCCACTCGGCGGCGGCGAGCAGCGGGCGCTGCAAGCTCCACTTGAGGCCCGCGGTGGGCGCGTAGAGGTAGAGCATCGTGGGCGGATACGTGCACCGCGTGATGTGCGAGAAGAGGCGGTCGGGGTCCTGGAGTTTCTCGAGTGTTTCAGCGGTTTGGGGCGTCGAGTACGGATTCTGGCCCGCGAGCATCATGCGGGCGCCCACAACGCGGGCGCGCTGGTCGGTCCCCGGATACTTGCGGATGTCGACCGCGCTCTGGAACATCGCTCCGGCAAGCGCGGCGAGGCAGACGAGCGTGATCAGTATCGCCCAAGGCTTGCGAAGGAAGGCAGGACGCAGGCCGGCGAAGCGTGCGAAGAATTGGGCTGCCCAGCGGATGAGAGACTCCACGCGTTGCTCCTGTCTGTGTTCGTGCAGTGTTTAGGGGAATCGTCAGGCGTGGATCGTGCGGACTTCGCCCGCATACTGCGGGGCGTCGCGAGTGGGTACGAAGCCTGCGAGACTGCGATTTTGCAAGGTAATGAGGACGAAGAGGACGGCGGCGGCGAAAGCCTGCGCGGACAGCACGAGGCCCAGACTGCACGCGAGGAAGACCCAGCGGGGCATCTGCCCCTGCATCGGCACGGCAATCACGAGCGCGACGATCATCGCGATCAGGCACGTCGCCATCAGACCCAACGAACCGAGGATCAGGCGCATCCCGGCAACGTCGCTGTTCACGGCGATCGCGCTGATGCCGTGCACCGCGAGGCTGACGAAGTTCATCTTGCTGTGGCCGAAGGTGCGCTTTCCTCGGGCGCAGGGAACGGAGTCGGTGGGCAGGCGCAGGCGAAAGACCGCCGCGGCGTAGTGGTTCCACATTTCGTGCGAGAGCACGAGGCGATCGAGCGCGGCACGGGGCACGACGCTGAAGTTGCCAACGCGGCGGTGGCTGCCGATGAGCAGTTGGTAGAGCTTGCGGAAACCCAGGTACGAGAGGCGGAACCACGCGGCCTCGCTGCGCTTGGCTCGCTCGGCGAAGACAACCTTGGGGTTGCCAGCGTGCGACGAAGCCTTTGCGAGCAGGACGGGCACATCGCGAGGGGCGTCCTCGCCGTCGCCGTCCATCACGACGACGTGGTCGTGGCTGGCATGCTGATGCAGCCAGGTGAGGCCGACGCAGATGGCGCGTTGGTGGCCCAGGTTGCGGCGAAGATGCAGGACCTTGATCGAGGCCAGACTCCCCCACCGCCTGGCGAAGAGCGCGAGATCGAGGGGTGTCTGCGAGCCGTCGTCTACGAGCAACACATCAAAACGAGCTCGCGTCGGCGACTGCGACAGCACGACGTCGAGATCGGCGAGCATGATCGCAACGGCGTCCCAGTCGTTGAAGACGGGGATCAGGATGGCAACGCCTTGGGAGGCGTCTGGCGCAGCACTGGATTGAGTTCGCTCGTTGTTCATGCGTCTGCGCGGCGACAGCCGTGCCGCAAACAAGCGGCCTGGCACACCTTACTTCGGCGTTTGGCGATGGGTTATTGAACCTTTGGTAGGGGAAAGTGCCCTTCTGCTCCCGCGGAAGGGCGTTACTTGCCGCCCGACGCGATCGGCGCGACTCGGATGCGACGAAACTCGATGGGCGCGCCTTCGGACTGGAATGCGATAGCCCCGGCGAGTTCGGCGGCGTCAGTTGCGCGGTTGAGTTCTTCGCCGTTGACCTTCAGCACGACGTTGCCACCATCAACGAGAATCTCGTACTCGTTCCACTCGCCCTGCGGGCGTTCGTTGCGGTGGGTGGCTTCGGTGCGACGGTTCTTCTTGCGGGCCTCGTCGGTCTTGACGGGGAAGTCGTCGATGATCCAGAAGTCGCCCGCGCTCGTGTGGCGGACCTGAGCCTCGATGCTCTTGGGCCAAACCTTGTCGGGCTCTTGCACGCGGAGCAATGCGCCGCTATTGCCTGGGTTGGCGGGCCAGCGCCATTCGAACTTGAGCACGAAGTTCGTGAACTTGCCTTCGCTCTTGATGTAGCCTGCGGGCGTGCCGGAGCACTTGATCACGCCGCCATCCACGGCCCAGATCGGCTCAGCCGGTGCCGTGGCGCCGTCTTGGATGATGGGCGTCCAGCCCGCGAGATCCTTGCCGTTGAACAGGTCGACCTGGCCGGGCATCTTGCCCGAGAGATCGCGCACCTTGATGTTGCGGTACCAGACGTCGTCGCCATGGTCCTGCAGGGCGATGTGGCCCTTGGGCTGGATGCCAAAGCCCTTCATGTCCTTGAACTTGCTCTTGGCGATCATGCTGGTCCAGCTTTCGTCGTCGATGCGGGTTTCGACGACCTTCTGACCGTTGAGATAGTGCGTGAGCACGCCGTTGCGGATGCGGATGCGGGCGTTGTTCCACTCGCCAGCCTTGACCTCCGGCTTGTTCTCCGGAGCGATCATGTCATAAAGCGCGCCGACGCTGTGGGTCGCGGTCAGGCCGTCTTTGTGCTTGGCGTCGTCGAGAATCTGGAACTCGGGGCCCGTCATCCACGGGTACTGGAGCGTTTCGTCCACGCGATACATGATGCCCGAGTTCGCGCCGGGGGCGCACTTGAAGTCCAGCGACAGTTCGAAGTCCTCCCAGTTGCCCTGGGTCACGATGTCGCCGCCGCCGCCGCCCGCGATGACGCGGAGGGCGCCGTCTTCGACCTTCCAGCCCTTCTCGGGGAAGCGGTCCTGCTTGTACGCGCGGAAGTTGTCGGTGCTCTGCCCGTCAAAAAGCACGATCCAGCCCGCGGCTTTCTCGGCGGCGGTCAGCGTGGTTTGGGCGAAAGCCACGGAGGCGGGAAGGGCGACAACGCAAGCGGCAAGCGTGAGGTAGGTTCGCATCGGGCAGGGTAGGGGCGGAAGGCGGGATCGCGGAGGGGCGGAGGGGGAGCGGAGCGACGCGGAGATGAGGTTGTATTTGAGGCCCTAATCCAGCAAATTACTCCGCGTTTCTCCTTCGCTTCTCCGCGGCCTCCGCGATCAACGCGAGCCATCAGAACCGCCAGCCCTGACGAACGGATTCGTCCGCTTCTCCTCCCCCACCGTCGTCATGCCCATGTGCCCCGGGTAGATCACGGTGTCGTCGGGCAGGGTGTACAACTTGCTGCGAATGCTCCCGGAGAGTTCTTCGAAGCTACTGCCGGGAAAGTCGGTGCGGCCGATGCTGCCTTGGAACAGGGCGTCGCCCGAGATGGCGAGGGTGGGCGTGCGGGGGCGGCTTGCAGTTTCGGGGCCGCCGTCGCAGACAAGTGCGATGCTGCCGGGGGAGTGGCCCGGGACGTGCAGCACGCGCCATGTGGTGTCGCCCAATGCGAGTTGGTCGCCCTCGCGAAGAAGTCGATCGGGCGTGGCGAGGCTCACGGGCTGTCCAAACGCGGCGGAGAGGTTGCGTTCGGGATCGCTGAGCCATTCCCGCTCGGCTTCGTGGATCCAGACGGGCGTGCCAGGGAAAGCACGCAGCACGTCGGGGATGCCAGCGATGTGATCGACGTGGGCGTGGGTCAGGATGATCGCTGCGGGGCGCTTCTTGACGCGCTGGACTTCAGTGATGAGGTTGTGGGGCGCGAAGCTGGCGTCGATGATCCAGCAGGGGGAGTCGGGCTGCGTCTGGTGCGGATCGTGCACGACGTAGCAGTTGGTCTGGAACGGACCAAGCGCGAAGCCGCGGATCGCGGGCGTTCCGACGGGTCGCCCGCTCATGCCCACCTCACCTCGCCCTTGCCCTTCACGACTTCGCCCACGACGTACACGGTTTCGCCCAACTTCTCGAGCTTCTCCTTCACGGCGTCGGCGAACGCGGGCTTGACGATCACGCAGTAGCCAAGGCCCATGTTGAAAACGCGCCACATCTCTTCTTCCGGTATGTTGCCGTGCTGCTGCAGGAATCGGAAGACGGGCAGCACCGGCCAGGCGTTGCGGTCAAGTTTCGCGTCCAGTGTCGGAGGCAGCGCACGGCACAGGTTGCCTCCGATGCCGCTGCCAGTGATGTGGGCCATGCCGGTCACCACGTTCTTCACGCTGTACGAACGCATGAGGCGGACGATCGGGTC
The DNA here is from genome assembly GCA_022843045.1 of Phycisphaerales bacterium. Taxonomy (GTDB): domain Bacteria; phylum Planctomycetota; class Phycisphaerae; order Phycisphaerales; family UBA1924; genus BJHL01. The sequence continues at coordinate 39,815 of JALHOJ010000006.1, read as the reverse complement.
GGCGTACAGGCGAGTGGGCGTCAGCAGGACTTGCCCCAGCGTCGGCCCTTCGATCGCCGCGGGCTTCGCGGGTGCGTTTGCCTCGGCCTTCGACTTGCGTTTGCGCTTTGGCTTCGCATCGGCGAGCGGATCATCGTTCGCACCATTCGCAAATTCGGGATACACCTTCTTGAGATCCAGCCCCGCCTCGCTCACGACCTTGCGTACCAGCGAGTAGCCGTTGCTGTGAATGCCGTCGCTGGCCAGGCCCAGGATCACGTCGCCCGAGCGAACTCGCTTGGGCTCCTGCACGCGCTTGAGTTCCACCACGCCCACGCAGAACCCGGCGAGGTCAAAGTCCCCCCACTTATACAGGTCGGGCATGTGGGCCGTCTCGCCGCCCAGCAACGCGCAGCCGCTCCGCCGGCAGCCCTCGGCGATACCACGCACCAGGGCATGCAGGAACTTGTCGTCGACGGTGGGCGTTGCGATGTAGTCCAGGAAAAAGAGCGGCTCGGCACCCTGCACCACCAGGTCATTGACGTTCATCGCGACCAGATCGATGCCGACCGTGTCGAAGACGCCCAGTTCCGCCGCGAGTTTGACCTTGGTGCCCACGCCATCGCAGCAGGCGACCAGCACAGGGTCCTTGTAGTTCCGCTGAAAGAGTCGGGCCTTGTAGTCAAGCCTGAACAGCCCCGCAAAGCCGCCCGGATTGGGCAGCACGCGCTCGGTGAACGTGCGCTTGAGGACCTTGTCCAGCGACTCGGTGAAGGCGTCTTTGCGGTCGATGTCGACGCCCGCCGTCGCGTAGGTGATCTGCTTGCTCGTGGCCATGGGCCAAGCATACGGCTGGCGGTTTGGCCCTTCCGCGCGGAGGGTCGGGGTTGGACGAATGCACGCTCGCGTCGACTGCCCATACCTTCGGCCATGGGTTCCCACCCGATCCGCAGGGCCAACTTCGCGAAGCACCGCACGTCACTCTGGACGGCTCTCAAGGGCGTGCGTCACGCATTCTCGTACGGACGATTCGTGGGCGACTTCACGCTGAGGATGCCCGGATTCTCGTATTCGGGGTCGCTGCCGCCGCTCACGGCTGCACAACAGTCCCTGTCGACGGAGTTGTCGAGAGATGTGCACGAGTTGGCGGGACCGTTGCTAGGACGCAATCAGTTCCATGTTTCCAAACTGCGCGACTGCGAGGCGTTTCTCGGCCAGGAACTGACCCGGGCGGGGTTGCATGTCACCCGTCATCCGTACACAAGCATGGATGTCGAGGTTGCAAACCTGCACGCCGAGGTCACGGGGACGACCAATCCGGAAGAGATCCTCATCTTTGGCGCGCACTACGACGCCGTGGAACTTCGCAACGGTCCGTGTCCTGCGGCAAACGACAATGGGAGCGGCGTGGCGACGGTGCTCGCGCTGGCGCGCCGGCTCGCGAGTTGCAAGCCCAAGCGGACGATTCGATTTGCACTGTGGGTCAACGAAGAGCCACCATTTTTCTACACGCACCTCATGGGCAGCGTCGTGGACGCGGATCGCAGCCAAGAACTGAAGGAGAAAGTCGTCGGCGTCCTCACGCCGGAGACGCTGGGGCACTACAGCGACGAGAAAGGCAGCCAGTCGTATCCGGTGCCCGGTCTGTTCAAGATTTGGTACCCAAGCCGGGGCGACTTCGTCGCGTTCGTGGGCATGGACAACGCCGGACCGCTGATTCGTGATTGCGTTCGGACGTTTCGAGCCAACGCGAAGTTCCCCTCGATCGGCGCGGGCCTGCCTGGCATCATCCCCATGGTCGGCGCCAGCGACCACTGGAGCTACTGGCGCTGCGGGTATCCCGCCCTCATGATCACCGACACCGCCCCCTTCCGCTACAAGTACTACCACACGCCCGAGGACACGCCCGACAAGATGGACTTCACGCGGTTTGCCCGCGTGGTCGATGGCCTCGAACATGTGGTCCGCGAACTCGCGGGGGCCTCGCCGCGTGTGCAGACCCCATAAGTGCAAGCACCCTCTCGCACCCGGCCCCAGAAACCCGCACAATCGATGCGACTGCCTGCATTCAGGCGAGTTGTCCCATCAATCGGTGAGTGAGCCTGACGCGCGATTTCGGGCTGGTCGATACGCACGTGTCCCCTTTTCTCCTTGCTGAGGGTCTTTGCGTATGAGCGACATGCCGCCTCCCAATTGGGTTCCGCCCACACCGCCCCCCACCGCCCCTGACAAGCCGGCGGAGAGGCCGATGGAGTCTGCGCCCACGCCCCTGATCGATCTCGCGGCAACGAAGCTGGACCCCAGCGGACCCGTGCAGATCGTGGCAGAATCGCTCAAGGCGAGCGAACCCTCCGAGGGGCGAGCGAAGCCGCGCACCAACGGTCAAACGGTCAACGAAGGCGCCGCGAGCATGCGCCTGGGGCGGCGCGGGGCCATCATGGGCAGCGATGATGAGCCGAATGCAAGCAGCGTCGAGAAGTTCTCGCTTGGAACGTGGTCGTGCGTTGCGATGTTCGCGGCGATCGGCGTGGGCCCCGCGTGGCACGCGTGGCGCGCGTTTGAGCAGCGAGATTGGATCACTTTGGGCGTCGTCGCGGCCATCGGCGTCGTTGGCGTGGGCATCGCGTATGGCATCGCACTGGCGTGCTATCGCATTTCCCACCGTTCGTATTCCTTCGCGAACGCGGCGTTCACGGTGATGATGCTGCTGGGATTGTCGGGATCGCTGATCACCGGCGCAATGCACGAGGCGGGTGTCTTCACCAACCTCGCGTCCGCATTTGGCCCGCGAACCGCCAAGGCCGAGCCCCCGCTGACGCCCAGCGTCACGATCACGATGGACGACACGACCGGAGTGATCAAGAGCGAATCGACCAAGGCCGAACAACCGCCCGTCGAGCCCGCTTTGGCCCCCAAGGCCGCCAAGACCGAGCCCACCCCCACCGCCGCGGACCTGCGCGATGTGGGCATCGCCAACGCACAGGAACTGATCCAGCAGGCGACCAAGGCCGCCAAGGCCGACCCGGCCGCGGCCCGCGCGGCGTTCCTCGACGCCCTCGCCCCGCTGGTGTCGCAGCTTCGCGGCGCGATGGGCGAGCACAAGGCCGCGTTCACCGCGATGCTGCCCCCGCCCAAGGACTACACCAAGCCCACTCTGGATGCACGCGTCAACCTGATCCGTCGCGCCATGAAGGCGAATCGGGCGCTCGACGCGACGTACATGAAGGCTCCCTCGATGCTCGCGGCCGCCCTCCGCGAGAGCAACGTGCCCGACGAGACCGTGACGTCGCTGGTCGCAGCGGCCTTCCCGAACGAGCGGCTCTCCAAGACCGCGGAACTGCGGCTCGTACAGCGCGAACTGTGCGCGGCGCTCGAAGAGGAAACTCGCACGCTGACCCAGCACTTTGGCAAGTGGACTGCGGAGACCAAGGACGGCCGCACGCAGATCCGCTTCCGCACGCCCGACGAAGCGCAGCGCCACCAGCGCGCAATCGGCGTGGTGCAGACCAAGCTCGAACGCCAGCGGGCGCTCATCGATCAGATGCGGGTCGCGACGGGCAAGTGAGTCGAGCTTCGCACGCTCGTATCAGCTCGCATCGCCCTGCAACATGAGCTCTTCGTAGGGCTGTACGACGACGAAGCCATCGCCCTGGAAAAGCATCTGGAAGCTCTCGCCGCTGCCTCGGCCCAGGAAGGTCTTGAGGCTGACGTCGGTCTTCATTTCGGGCTGCAGGTTGCCCGACCAGAGGACGGTGGCCTGCGGATCGGTGAAGACCGGCCGCTGGGGCGTGACGCGGAGCACGAGGGGCTTGCCGTGCGTGCCGAAGGCGATGCTGCCCGTGCCAGCGACCCGGACGTTGAAGAGCCCGCCGCTGGCGATGGCGGAGATCTTCCGCATCATCTTGATTTCCTTCGACAGCGACGGCTCCATCGCGATGAGGTCGTTGCCGTTGACGAAGACGGATTCGTTGGTGAGCGCGAGCACGGTGATGCGCTTGCCGCCATCGGCGACGTAGAGCTTGCCAGCGCCCTCAGCCTTGGTCAGCGTCGCACCCTCGCCCGTGACGGCCTTCTTCAGCAGATTGCCCAGCCCCTGCTCGAGCAGCCCCTCGCGCGTGAACTTGATCTGGCCCGTATACGCGATCATCGCGCCATGCTTCATCCAGATCATGTTGACATTGCTGCCCGCGGCCTGCCCCAGGTTCACTTCGAGCACGCGGTCGGACTCGAGCTCAAACAGCCCGTGGTTCTGTGTCATCTCGGCGTTGTCGGCGACGAACTGAGCGATGGTGGTGCGAGACATGAGTTCCCCTTTCGTAATGAGACGATCCCGAGCGTCGAACCGTAGCCGGGAGGTTCGGGTGGTTGTTAGGAAGCCGCGGGCGTTCGTTTCTGCAAATGGAAACGGGCCGATCCCGAAGGACCGGCCCGCGAAGGGGAATCGTTGCTATGCCGCATCGACGATCACACGCCGCAGAGGGTGCAGGGGCCTTCGCTGAAGACGAGCAGGAACGCGTCGATGTCGCAGGGATCGAAGAGCGAGCCGTCGTTGTTGAAGTCGATGTCGTTGCAGGTGGCTTCTTCTGGGATGCACGGGCCTTCGCTGAACACGCTCAGGAACGCGTCGATGTCCGTCGGATCGAAGAAGCTGGTGTCGTTGTTGAAGTCGATGCTGTCGCAGAGGACGGGGCTGCAGTTGGGACCGGGCGTGAAGACCACGTTCGCGGCGAGACCCGCCGAGCCGCTCTCGGACCAGTTGCCGACCCTAAGGAGATACCGGTAGTTGCCCAGGACGGGCGTGACGATCTGGGAATTCACATCGCCCGGGGCAACATCGTCGTTGCACAGCACGAGCGTGTCGGGTCCCGTCGGGCAATCGGCGTACAAACCGATGCGAGAGTCGACGGGACCGAAACCGATCGTGTTGAAGTCCAGCGTGCCCTCGCATGGGAAGGTCACGGCGAGCCAGCGGTCGTTGTAGAACTGGCCATCGCCGCCGATGCAGGCTTCGGTGGGTCCGTTGCTGGTGTAGGTGCAGGTGAACCAGCCCTCGGTCCATTGGTTGTTGGCGTCGAGCGTGATATCCGTGGCTCCGACGCACTCATCGTCAGAGCGAGTGGACGCGGGGAAGAACTGGACGCGGAACACGCCCTCGCGACCGACGTTGGAGTTGAAGGAGCCGATGCGAAGGATGTAGCGCCGATTGGGCAGCGTCTGCCAAGCGGTTTGGGACTCAAGCAGCGCGTTGGCGTCATCGTTGCAGACGAACGCGGAGTTGGGTCCTTCGGGGCAGTTCTCGCCGCCCGGGATCAGATAGACGGCGACCTTCGTGTCAAAGCCCGAGCCAAAGGTATCAAGCACCGCTTCGCCTTCACAGGGGGCCGACCACGCGTACCACACGTCGTTGTAGATCTGGTTGCTCCCGAAGGCCAGGCAGACATCATCGGGCGGGCCATCGGTGGTGGCGGAGCAGTTGCTGAAGTTGTACAGACCGACATCGGGCAGGTCTATGACGTCGGAACAGGCATCGTTGCTCGGGACGGCGACATCGACCGTGAGAGGGAATGTGCCGAACGCACCGTTGAAGCCTGACACCCTGAGGAAGTAGGTCGTGCCTGGGCTGAGCTGCGCACTGATCTCGGAATGGCGTTGGGGCGGATTGATGTCATCGTTGCAATCAACCTCAACCAAGTTTCCGCACTGCCCGGCATGGAGCGACAGCACGGTGTCCCACGTCGCGCCAAACGTCGAGAACGTCACTTGCTTGGGGCAGTCCACAGTGAACCGATACCACACGTCCGGACTGGAACTGCTGCTGCCGCACGTCGCGTTGCCGTCCGTCGTCGCGGCAAACGTCGTCCCCTGAATCACCTGATCCTGATTGGTGATGGTGACAACCTGCGGATTCACGCAGTTGTTGTTCGCCGGCGCGGTGGGCGCAAATCGCGAGAAGTCCAAGTAGTAGATGTTGCGGGTGTCGTTGAACAAGTAGACGCGCAGGTACACCTCCTGCGCGAAGTTGTTGGGGTTGTTCCAACTGATGGTCTCGGAGTTGCCCGTGCCCGTAGACTGCGCCAACTGCGTCCCGCCGCACGCGTTGAACATCCGCATGTCGATGTCACCGTCGGCGTTCGTGAAAACGCTGGCGAAGTTCACCGTGCCCAGCGCGGGCACCGTGATGCGGAACCAGTCTTCGTCGTTGACCTTGACGATCTGCGAATAGAGCGTGCCGTTGAAGTAGACGTTGAGATTGGTCGCGCTGGCGCAGACGTCGTTGTTCTCGTTACTGTCGTCCCATCCTGGGTTCTGGATGAACGTGGCCCAGGTGTTGTTGAAGGAACCCCAGCGGCCGTACCACGCCCGCCGATCAGCACAGCTCGAGAATCCGCACGAGTCCACGCCCACCATCGCTCCGTTGGTCAGGAAGAGAGGCGATCCCGAAGACCCGCGCTCGGTCACTCCCCCGGCCCATGTGACGATCATGCCTTGGGTCAATCCGGTCGCGCTGCACGACGCAGAGTCGGTCGTGATTGGCCCGCTGGAGAGCCGCTTGAAGGTCCCATCGGGATGGTGAATGCCCACCACCTGCGTCCCGTTGGCTACGCCGGTCTGGAGCGATGAGCCCGTCCACCACAGATTCCGCGGCACAACGCCCTCGATCATCACCATGCTCATGTCCGTCGCCGCGGTCGTCAGCACATACGTGCTCCGCGTGCTGCGCGGCACGCTGCCGATCGCCGGCGGCACAGCGTTGCACGAGGCCGTCTGGAAGAACCAGTAGACCTCCAGCGAGCTCAGCGCCTGGCTGTTGTCCTCCAGGCAGTGCCGCGCCGTCATGAAGTACGGCGTCAGGTCGCCGCTGGTGTTGTTCATCATCGCGCCGCTGCAGGAGAAGAAGCCCGCGCCGATCTGGAAGCTCATCCGGCCCACGCAGTTTCGCACGTCGTTCCAACCCGGGAAGCACGACACGTCCTGATTGCAGCCCAGTTCGTTCTCGTTCCACGCGCTCACCGCGCCCGTTGCCGGATTGCGATACATGTGGCCGACCTTGTCGATCACGAAGTTGGTGTTGAACGCCTGATCCGCGATGGCGGGCGGGTAGTAGACCTCGATGCGTGCCGTGTCGCTCCAACTCGTCCACGCCCAGAAGTTGCCATCGCCGATGGGGCCTCGGCCGACGTACGGATCGGGCAGGTTGCTCGGGATGTTGGGGTCATACACCACCATCTCCGCACCCTGAGGCAGGTTCATCGCCGACAGATGCGGGCGCACGCCAAACGCGCCGGGCAGCTTCACATCCAGCACCCACAACACCCCGCCCCCCGGCACCTGAATCCACTCGCCCATCGCGATGTCAAAGCCGTCAAAGTCGCGCACGATGCCCTCGCGCAGCGCCCCGGTTGCCACCGCGTCTTCTTCCACATACCGCGTGATGTCCAGTTGGGGCAGTTCCTGCGTCGGCATGATCGCTGGCAACGCCACCCCCAACTTCGCCGACAAAGGCCGAATCGCCCCCTTCGGAACTGCGTCTTGCGGCCCCGCCACGCCCTCCGCTCCGATGGCTTGCTCCGGTAGTGCTTGAATCGCCGCCTTGTTGGCCTCTTGGGCCAATGCGATCCCACACACGCTCCCGGCACACGCCGCCGCGAGCCATCCGATGTTTGTTCTACGCCGATTCCTCATTGCTGTGCTCCTTCTGAGAACCGCGGCACCTTCCCGGTACGCGCGAATCTCATCTTGAAGCGACAACACCCCGGAGTAGCGGCCAACCTGCGAGTCGCTTACTCCGACTCCGACCGCGCTCGCCCAGCCCGCCACACCGCCACCTGATCCCGCAGTTGGGCGAGGCGCTGGTCCCGCTTGGCGATGAAGGCGGACATTTGGTCTCTGATCGGGCCCGCCCGCCCGCCGATGCCCTTGCCCGGCTCCGCCGCGTCCCACGCTTCATAAAGCGACACCAGCCGCTCCATGTTCAGCAGCCGCAGCTTGCTTCCGCGAAAGTACAAAAGCGTGCTCATCTTCTCGTGGGCAGCGAGCAACTCCGTCTCCGCCTCTTCGTACCGCTTGCGCTGCAGCAGCAGCGCCCCCATCGTCGATCGCGCCGAAACACCGGGCCACACGCCCGAGTCCATCAACTGACGGTCATTGAGCAACTCTCCAGCGAGCTGCTGGGCCTCATCCGTACGCCCCATCGCGAACAAGTCCTCCGCAAGCGACGCCGACCCGCCAAACCGCAAATACTCAAGCCCGGAGTCCCGCACCGCGCGGCCCTCGATCATGGCGTGCCGGTGATGACGCTCCGCGTCTTCCATCCGCTTCTCGTGCATAGCGATGTCGCCCGCGAGCCACTCGATGCGCATCACCAGCGCATCTCCCTCGCCCTGTCTGGTCTCTTCGGCGATCTCCAGCGCCGTAGTGAGCAACCGCTTGCACTCTTCAATCGCGTTGAAGTTCGCCAGGCCCGCCGCGTAGTTGTACATTGAGCCCGCGACCGCGCGCGACCGCGGACCATACGCCCGCGAGATGATCCCCATCGATTCTTCAAACGCGGCGGACATTCCATCAAGATCCCCGGTGAAACGACACGTCGAACCTAACACTTCGAGCATCCGCGCCACCACGGGGTGGTCGTTTCCATAACGCCGCTTGTGAGCCGCGATCGCATCCCGCAACGGCTGCGTGTCGCGAGGATTGGCGTGCAGACTTGCTCCTTGACTGGTCATCAGATCCGCGTACTCGACCGAGTCCTTGCCAAACAGCTCCACGTACTGCTGTTTGGCCTCTTCGAGCACTTTCAAGCTCTCCTCACGCTTGTTCTGAAAGAAAAGAACCGCGCTCAGATCCCGCAGGCACGCGGCACGCTCGATCGCCGCACGTCTCTCAGGCTTGCCCTCAAGCAGACCCAGCGCCTCCCGCAGCATCGCCTCTGCGGCTTCATACCGCTCTTCTCTCCATCGGGGAATCGACAGCATCCCCAGCGTTCGAGCACGCTCCACAGGATCGAACCCTGGAGTTAAGGACAAGTCCACGGCGCGCTGCATCTGCTCCTCGCCCTCGCGCACATCCCCCAACGCGAGAAACGACAGGCCGATTGCCCTTCTCGCCGACGCCTCGACTTCGGGATCCTCACGCAATTCGCCACCATTGAGGAGCGCGACCGCCTCCGTCAACGCCGCCGCCACGGTCATCGTGCGCCCACCCACTTCCGGATCGGCCGAGGAGAGGATCTTCTCCAGGAAGTCTGCCGCCGCACGCGCCTTCTTGGCTTCTCGCTCGGCACGCTCACGTTGCGCTCGCTCGTCCTCTCTCGCAACCTCTGCGATGCGCTGGGCCTTGCGAGCCTCCGCAAGCCCAACCAGCGACGCACCAAGCCCGCCCACCAGCGACAATACCGCCACTCCTGCCCCCGCCAGCCCCACGCGATGCCGTCTTGCGAACTTGTGGGCCATATACATCCGCGAACGCGGCTTCGCGTTCACCGGCTCATCGCGGAGATATCGCTCCAGATCATCACCCAACGCCGCAGCGGTGTCGTAGCGTCGCGCCCGATCCTTCTCCAGACATCGCAGCACGATCCAGTCCAGTTCGCCCTGCAGCTCGCGCACAAGCGTGCGCGGCTCGATCCGCCGAGTCGCGGCAATGTCCGTGAGTTTGGTGGCTGTCGCGGTCGAGGAACCCGCGCCGGACGAAGCAAGGGCCGAAAGCCGCGTGCTCGGGCGGGGCGGATCATCCTCGCGCAGCACCCGCTCGAGTTCCGCAAAGGCGGCGGACCGCAGCTTCTCGGCGTCGAAGGGCCCCACGCCCGCGAGCATTTCATACAGCACCACGCCCAGCGAGTAAATGTCGCTGCGCGTGTCGATATCGGGCGACGCCCCGGCCTGCTCGGGGCTCATGTACTCGGGCGTGCCGATCATCTGGCGGGCGCGGGTGAACACTGCCCGGGCCACCGCGACGTGCTCGACGGCCTTGGCGATGCCAAAGTCGATGATGCGGGCAAGTGGGCGACCGTCTTGCATCGTCGCGAGAATGTTCGCGGGCTTGATGTCGCGGTGGATCACGCCCTTCGCGTGCGCATGCTGCAATGCTCGACACACCTGCACGATGAGCTCGATGCGATCCCGCAGCGCAAGGCGATTGCGATCACAGAACGCGACCAGCGGCTCGCCTTCGACAAACTCCATGACAAAGTACGGCGTGCCGTCGACGGTCGCGCCCGCATCCAGCACCTTCGCGATGCCCGGATGCTCCATCATCGCCAGCGCCCGACGCTCGCTCTCGAATCGCGCGACAACCTGCGGCGTCGCCAGCCCCGCGCGCAGCAGCTTGATCGCGACGCGACGCTTGATCGGCTCTTCCTGCGCCGCTTCGAACACCACCCCAAACCCGCCCGCCCCCACGCAGCGCCCCAGCGTGTACAGCCCGATCCGCGTGCCTTCGCGTGCAAGTTCCGCCGCGCTCGGAGCGTTCTCGCCAGGATTGCTGGTGATGCCCGTGGGCTGAGCGAAGAACCCCGCCTGCGCAGCCCGATCGTGAGACGCGATCAACGCTGTTGCCCGCTCAAGCAACGCAGCGTCGCCCCCACACGCGCCGGCGAGAAACGCCCCACGCTCAGCCGGCGGCAGCTCAACGGCCTCGCCGACGATGTCGGCAAGACTGCGAGGGTCTGACGCCTCACGCCGCGCCGCGCCTGCCTGATCGCCTGATTCACTCATGCATCACCCTTCACGAGATCCAATCCCTGATTGCCCGCACCCGCGAGCCCTGTCGATGGCAGCATTCACCACGGAGCGCACGCAGATCTCAACGGAATGACAACACGAAGACAAGTGCGTCGCGCGAATCAAGCAAAGTCATTCTCCCCGCCGCCATCCGCACCAATCCGCAAAACTCTTCTCTCCTCTCTTCTCTCTCCTATCTCTGATCTCCGTGTTCTCCGTGGTGAATTCCTCTTCCTTTCCGCCCCGCCTACTCGCCCTTCCCCGCCTCCGCCTGCAGCATTTCAAACAACCACGCCTTCGCAAACTGCCATCGCCTTCGCACCGTCCGCTCCGACAGCGCCAATGCCCTAGCAACCTCTTCCTCCGTCAGCCCCGCGAAGTACCGCAGACGCACCACCTCGCCCGCCTGCGGGTCTTCCTCCTCCAAGCGACAGATCGCCCGATCAACGGCCAGAAACGCCTCGGGATCGCCATCGCGGGCAAGTTCGACCGCCCCGCCCTTGAGATCCTCCAGCCAATCCCCCAGTTCGACCCTCGCCGCCCCCCCGCCTCGCTTGACGCGGTTGCGGGTCTTCGCGTGATCGATCAGAATCCGCCGCATGCACTGCGCCGCGGCGTGAAAAAAGTGCGCCGAGTCCTTCCACTCCGCCTCCGCGCCCAGCAGCCGAACGTACGCCTCGTGCACCAGCGCGGTCGCCTGCAGCGTGTGCCCCGATCGTTCGCCCGCAAGATGCCGCTGCGCCATCGCTCGCAGCGCGTCGTAGACATGCTGGTACAAGTCCGCGCTCGCGCCATCATCACCCGCCGCGGCGAGCTCGAGCAGCCGGGTGACGACTCGCGAATCAGATTGCGAGTTTGGCATGGAGGGTTCGCCTGCCATGTGCGAGTGTATGGAAAGCACGACAGCGTCGAACGCGTGCCGCTGCCTGGGCGCGACACGGTATTCGGCATTCGCAAAGACAAGTCGGTGCCGAACGATCGGCGGCGAGCACCGAGATGCCTGTGCGTCTTGCTTTTCGTTACTTCGCTCGCTTCAGGGGCTTCTTGGTCGCCTTGCTGGTTGCCTTGGCAGTGGGCTTCGAAGTCGCCTTCTTCGCCGCCTTCGCATTGGTTTGCTTGGCTGGCTTCTTGGCGGGCTTCTGGGCTGGCTTCTTGGCTGCCTTTGCGGCCGGCTTGCTCGCCGGCTTTCCGACCGGCTTCTTTGAAGCGGGCTTCGCGGCCTTCTTCGACACCTTCGAGGCCTTGGGCTTGCGAGCGACAGTGCCAGCGGACGAAGCCACCGCAGGGGCCTGCCGCTCGGTCATCTCGTCGTCAAACTCATCGCCCGACGCACTCGTCGAGCCGCGATCCGGCTCGGGCGAGTCGCCGTCCCAGCCGTCATCATCGCCCGAATCGTCATTGCCACCATCGCGCTTCCGCTTGGGCGACGTGGACTCCTCCGGCACAAAGCCCTCGTCGTTGACCTCTCCACCAAACGGCGTCTCAAACGCCTTGCTGTGCTCGTCGTTGAGCCATGCATCGTCTTCGTCCGACAACGCCTCAACGCGACGCCCGCCCAGACGCTCGGTAACGCCCTTGCGACCCTTCGTGACACGGATCGTGTTCCCCTCGCCGCCTTCTTCCGCAGCCACCAGATCGTCCTCGCGCTGCCGGCGCTCGCGTACGACGATGCGCATGGGCACCTCGGCGAACGGCAACTCTTCGCGGAAGCGATTCGAAAGGAACCGCAGGTAGTTGGGCGTGAACATCTCCGGGTGATTGACCACCATCGTGATCGTCGGCGGCTCCACGCCCGTCTGCGCCACGAAGTACACCTTGGCGAACCGCCCGTGGTCGTCGCTGGGGCCGCGGCTGTTGACGATGTCGCGGACCATGCGATTGAGCTTGCCCGTCGTCACGCGTGCCGCGGACTGTTCCTTGAGTTCAATCGCAAGTTGCATGGTCGCGCGGACGTTCTTCCCGCTGCTGCCGCTGATGAACGAAATCGGCGCAAACCACAGGCCTCGCAGCTGATCGCGGATGTACTTCTCGTACACCGCGGGCGTCACAAGCTGCCCCTTGTGATTGCGCTGCCCCTGCGCCAAGTCCCACTTGTTCACGACGATGATGCAGGGCTTGAAACTCTTCTGCGCGAGCATCGCGAGCTGTTCGTCAACCTGACTGATCTTCTCCACCGCATCCAGCAGCAGGATGACCACGTCCGCACGATCGACGCTCCGCTGCACGCGGTCAAACGCGAAGTGCTCGATCATGTTCTGGAAGCTCTTCTTCTTCCGAAGCCCCGCGGTATCGATCGCGACAACGCTCTTGCCGTCCATCTCAAAGCGAACGTCGATGGCGTCGCGGGTCGTCCCCGGAATCTCGCTCGCGATCACGCGTTGCTCGCCCGCGAGCGTGTTGATCAGCGTGCTCTTGCCCGCGTTGCGTTTCCCAATGATCGCGACCATCAGGTCGGCCCGTGCCTGCTCCTCCGCCGTGGGCTTGAGCTTGGGCACCAGCGCGAAAACCTGGTCCATGAAGTCGCGACGCATGTAGTTGACCTTCGCCGAGACCAACAGCGGCTCGCCGAATCCCAGTTCCGCCAGTTCCAGCGCGTGAGCCTCCCACTTGGGCCCGTCCACCTTCGTCGCGACGACCTTCACGGGCGGGTGCTTGCGTTGCACGCCTTGCTCGCCGTCGTGCCCGCCCTCGCCCCGGTTGTCGCGCTTGAACCCGCCCTGCCGGAGCAGCTGTGCAATCTGCCGATCATGAGGCGTCACCCCTGCCTGCGCATCCACGCAGAACAGAATCAGGTCCGCCCCCTCCACCGCCTGCTGAATCTGAAACTCGATGCTGCTGGTCAACTTCTGAAGGTCGTTGCCCACCTCATCAAATCGCCCACCCTCCGCCACATACACCCCAAACCCGCCCGTGTCCATGAACTCCACGGTCTTGGGCTCGCCGCTGTCGCGATAGGGCGGCAGCAATTCCACAATCGCCGCGACCCGATCCCGCGTGACGCCCGGCGTGGGATCAACGATGGAAACCTTGGCCCCTGCGATCATGTTCATGATGCTGGACTTGCCGACGTTGGGACGGCCGACGATGGCGACGCGGGGAATGGGCATGGGGGAGCCTATGAGGGCAGAAGACAGCGAGGAGCGAAGCAACGAAAAACGAGCCAAATCGGCGATGATTCGGACGGGTGACCGGATCATCGACGACGAGGCTCGCTCCGCGCTGTTTCGCTGCTCATTGCCTTCGCTCCACTCCCCAAACATTCCCCCCTCGCCTATCCTCCCCCGCTTATGGACAAGCCCTCGTTCCTCACGGCCCAGTTCATCGTCAACGCCGTCACCATCACCCTGATGGTGCACCTGATCCTCGTGATCTGCGCGTATCTGGTCTACTTCGAGCGCAAAATCTCGGCGTATATCCAGGACCGCATCGGCCCCAACCGCACCGGCTTTGACTTCGGCCTCAAGGCCTTGGCTCCCCTCAAGGGCATGATCGGTCTGGGCCAGTCCCTCGCCGACGGCATCAAGTTCATGCTCAAGGAGGATTACACGCCCCTCCGCGTGGACAAGGTCCTCTTCACCCTCGCCCCCATCATCATCGTGACGCCCGCGCTCATGGGATTCATCCTGATTCCCTGGGGTGGCATCTTCGAAATGCCCACCTTCACGATCCCGCTCGTCAACTGGACCATCGAAGGCGGCCCCGTCCACGTCGCCGGAGCGAACATCAACATCGGCATCGTGTACCTGCTCGCCGTCGCCGCCCTGGGCGTGTACGGCGTGACGCTGGGCGGATACGCCGGCAACAACAAGTACTCGTTCCTGGGTGGCCTCCGCGCCAGCGCCCAGATGATCTCCTATGAAATCCCGCTGGGCCTCGCCCTGCTCGCCGCGCTGCTCGCGATGGGCACGGTGCTCCCCATCGAGATGATCCGCTATCAGGAGCAGCACGGCTGGCTGGTCTTCAGCCAACCGCTCGCCTGCATCATCTTCTTCATTGCGATCCTGGCCGAAGGCAACCGCGCTCCGTTTGACAACGCCGAAGCCGAACAGGAACTCGTCGGCGGGTACCACACCGAGTACTCGTCGATGCGCTTCGCCCTCTTCTTCCTCGCCGAGTACGCCCACCTCGTCACCAGCAGCGCGTTCTTCGTCCTGCTCTTCTTTGGCGGCTACCAGTTGCTCCCCTTCGTCGACGATCCCCTGACCACCACGGGCGACACCGGCCTGCTCGCCATGCTCGCCAAGGTCGGCATCTACCTGGGCAAGGTCGTCCTGGTCGTCTGCTTCATGATGCTCATCCGCTGGACGATCCCCCGCCTCCGCTACGACCAGATCATGCAGAGCGCGTGGAACGTCGTGATCCCCCTCGCCCTCACGCACGTCGTCGTCATCAGCGTCATGATCTACATGGGCTGGACCGGCACGATCCCCATGCTCCTCGCGAACCTGGGCGTGATCGCCCTGCTGATCGCCGTCTTCCCCTTCATCCCCAAGGGCACCGCAAACAGCCGCATCCCGATCTACGGCTCACGCTTCAACCCCATGCCCGGCGAAGTGGTCCGCACCCAAAGCAGCGAAGCCATCGCCCTCGAAGACCGCCCCGTGCAGAGCACCAGGCCCGCGTAAGAACCCGCAGCGCACGCGACGGGCCGGGCGGCGGCAAAGCGATCCAACGATGAAGCGATACAGCGATACTAACCAATCGTGGTCCGGCAACATCTCCGGACGACTCCGGGCGTGTTTCGCTGTCTTCCCCCCTCGCTCGCTCGCTCGCCTGCTCGCTCCTTTGCTCGCTTGCTCGCTCCTCCTCCTCCCCGCCTGCTCCTCCCCCCCCACATCCCGCACCCTCGAAGTCTCTCCCTCCCAAAGCGCCGATGCCTTCTCCGCCGCTCTCACCGAGCTCCGCGAACGCCGCTTCGTGCCCGAACGCATCGACGCCCAGGCCGGCGTCATCACCACCCAGCCCAAGCGCACGGGCGGCCTCGTCAGCCCCTGGGACAGCGAGCAGTCTTCCCTCGCCGACGAGTTCGAAGACACGTTTCACTACCACACCCGCACCGTCCGCATCACCATCGCGCCCGTCGCGCCGCCAGCCGACCTTGCGAACGAATCGCGTGATCTCTTCCTCGCCAAGGCCCCGATCCGCATCGAAGTCGAGGCCTTCGTCGCCCGCCGCCAGACCCCGCACATGCAGCCCCAGCCTCGTGTCCTCGGGCTGACAACGCAGGCCATCGACCCCACGCTCTCGCCCCGAGGCATGACCGGCGCGTACGACGTCTCCCTGTCGCGCGACGACGACCTCGCCGCCAGCATCGCGCAGGGCATCACTCGCCGCCTTGCTCAACTCAATTGACGCTTGCTCAACTCAATTGAAGGATGAACTCCACGTCTCCGCGCCTGGGCTACTGCGCGTCGCTGCGCACATGCCCAAGCACCCGCGCCACCAGCTCACCCCGGCTGCTCGCGCCGAGCTTGCGGTGCAGGCTCTTGACATAGTCATGCACGGTGTGCGGACTGCGCGAGAGTTCATCGCCGATCTCCCGCACCGACTTGCCTTCCACCAGCAACTCCAGCACGTCCTGTTCGCGGGGCGTGAGCCACTGCACCTCGCCGATCCGACCGCTTGGTCCCGGACGCGAAGTGGCGTGTATCGCATGGAACGCAATCTTCGCGAGCGTGCTCGCGCCGGTCTGCAGCAGCACCCGGTTCGGCTCGCTCAAGTCCTCGTCCCTGCTCGGGATCACCAGCGCAAGCAGCCCTATGGAACGATCAATGGGCGAAAGGATCGCGGTGGACCAGATCATGCCCCGCGGGTCGCCGCCGGTGGCGGAAAGGCCCTTGAGGCACTCGGCCCATCGCCCCACGCTCTCGCTGGACGTCGCCAACGTGAGCACGCCGCTGCGAGCAGCTCCCTCGGCCATGAGAATCTGCGCTCTTTCGAAGCGGGTGGCGACCAACTGCTCCACGGCCAAGCGGAGGTGGCTGAGTCGATCAAGACCTTCCGTGTGAGGGATGTTGGAACCAACGCCCGCGGCGGCGAGCTGCACCAACCGTCCGGCCCCATCGCTCCGGACCACGCCAACAGCCGCAAGCAGTTCGGGACCAATTGCAAGCAGCGTTCGTGCGGCCTGATCACACCAGTCTGGCGTGGGCACGGCGGGAAGCCTGGCCATGCCCGTCACCAACGCGGCGCACCGCTCAAGCAAGTGGCCAATGTCTTGATCGCTCGCATGATGTTCGTGACTGTCCCCGTTGATCATCTTCCGTTCCCTATGCGGAACCCGCACTTCCCACGCAATGTATCGCGTGTGCGTGGTTGTTGCAACGGAGGATCGTCCGTTTCTACCATGAAACGTGTGGAAAATGACGAGTTATTCCAAAAGCACCATCAAACGGGGGCATCGGCCTAAGGTGTTCTCACTGCCACTTTTCGTGCGACATTCCCTCATCGGCGAGCGTGCGTGCCGCCCCGCCACGAGAACTATGACGCCCTAGGGCTTTGGACACAAGTTCTCCCCGGCTATTTGCCTCAAGTTTGCGGTGCAGGCTCTTCAAATGGTCGGTGATGGTGTGGGGGCTTCGCCCTAGGGTTTCACCAATCTCCTTGACCGACATTCCTTCGATGAGCAATTCCAAAACCTGCTGCTCGCGCGGGCTGATCCACCTGATCGGCTTGTCCGGACACCCCAGCGCGACCCTCGCCCGCTTCGCGAGCAAGTTCGCCAACGCCTTCACCGTCGGCAACATCGCCGAGCGGGCGGAGCCCGAATCGCTGGTGCCGATCGCGAGGATCAGCGCGTATCCGTCGCAGGCTTCACCAAACGGAGCAGCAGCAATGATCAGGAAAGGCGAGATCGACATGTTCCAACCCGCCGCCTGCGTCCGCCGCATCGCGTCGCCATCAATCGTCGTAGCCCACGACCTGGTCATGTCCACCGCTGTGTGAGGCGGCAGCCACGCCGCTCGGCGGAGCCGAAGCAACGCCTCTTCCATGTGCTCCGCGTGCCCACCTGGCACATGCACACCCACGCTGACCACTTCTTCGATCAACATGCCGTCATGCGAGGTTCGTGCCACCGCCACCAGCGCCCGCTGATAGTCGCCTATGGGCGAAATGACCTTCGCGGCCTCGCGGCACCAACTGGCAGTCGGTATCGCAGGTAACTGCGCGACCTGCATGGCCAGTTCGACGCCCTGCGAGACGTAGCGGTCCACGCCATCGTCGGCAAACCCGGTCCCAGCGCTCGCGGATGCCACCCCGCCCAGCGGCGTGGCCCGAACGCCGCGCATCGCGGCATCCACAGAGCTGCTCGACATTCCGCCAGAAATACCCATCGTTCCTTCTTGCATAGTCCTTACTTCTTCGCGCATGAATAGCGCAAAATGGGGCGACGACTCGAAGCCCCCTCGCGACAAACTCGTTTCAACAAATCAGCGCCCGGGCGACAGAACAAATCAGCAGACGGGCCATCAATCTACCAACAATACGGTTTGACGGGCTTCTGGTCTTCACAGAACCCTCAAGATAACGTGTATTGGGGGAAAGCCACCATGCTATAAGCCCCTTTCATGGGAGTACTTATACCTACAGCCGTGCTCCCAAGCCAAGGCCTTTCCCGGGGAACAAACAATGGCTTTCCATGAAAGCGTTGCCTCGGCACAACGCTCGATCTTCCGCTACCCTGCCGCCACTTGCGAGCCGCCCACGGGTTGTGCCGCAGCCCAAGGATCATCATGACGACCCCTCATCGCCCCATCCACGCGCCCGCCGCGAACGGCTCCGCCACCCAGCCCCGCATCGTCATCCTCGGCACCGGCCCCACCGGCCTGGGCGCGGGCTACCGCCTCAAAGAACTCGGCTACACCAACTTCGTCCTTTACGAGCGCAACGCCTACATCGGCGGCCTCTCCCACAGCTTCGTCGACCCGAAGGGCTTCACCTGGGACATCGGCGGGCACGTCATGTTCAGCCACTACACCTACTACGACCAGTGCTTCGAAAAGCTAATGGGCAAGGAATTCACCCTCAACAACCGCGAGTCCTGGGTCCGCATGTTTGACACTTGGGTGCCCTATCCCTTCCAGAACAACGTGCGATATCTCCCCAAGCAAGCCGCCTTCGAATGCATCGCAGGTCTCGTCAAGGCCCAAGGCGGCAAGGGCAAAGTCGCCTCCCCCGCCGCGGCGACCAACTTCGGCGAGTTCATCGACGCCGTCTTTGGTGAAGGGATCGCCAAGTACTTCATGCGTCCGTACAACTTCAAGGTCTGGGCCTACCCGCCCGAGCGCATGAACAAGCACTGGATCGGCGAGCGCGTCGCCGTCATCGACGTCGAGCGTGCTCTCAAGAACGTGATCCTGGGCAGCGACGATTTCGGCTGGGGCCCCAACAACCAGTTCAAGTTCCCGCTCAAGGGCGGCACGGGCGAGTTCTACCGCCGATTTGGTCCCGAACTGGGCATGATCCGTGGGCGCGACGAAGACCCCGCCAGCGACCGCGAAGGCCCCAACAGCTTCATCAAACTCAACAAGCGCGTCCAGACCATCGACGTCGACGCCAAGACCATCCACTTCGCCGACGGCACGACCGACACATACGACATTCTGGTGAGCACCATGCCGCTCGATGTGCTCACTACCAAAGTCCTCCGGGCACCCCGCGCCGGCGCGGGCGAACTCGAACGCATCGCCTCCGCCGCCAACGGCCTCCTCCACTCCTCCGGCTACATGGTCGGCATCGGCCTCAAGAGCCGCGCCCCCGGCGCAGGCACCCCCGACACCAAGAGCTGGATGTACTTCCCCGAAGACAACTGCCCCTTCTACCGCGTCACTTACCTCTCCAACTACTCCCCCTTCATGACCCCCGACAAAGACAACTACTACAGCCTCCTCTGCGAAGTCTCCGAAAGCGACGCCAAGCCCACGCCCGGCAACTTCGGTAAGGACCCCGACGCCGTGATCGAAGACTGCATCAATGGCCTCGAGAACGCCGGCCTCCTGAACCCTGGCGAACGCGACAACATCGTCAGCCGCTGGTGCTACTACGCCGACTACTCCTACCCCACGCCCAGCGTCGAACGCGACAGCATCCTCAGCGAAGTCATCCCCTGGCTCGAAGCCCGCGGCATCTACTCGCGCGGCCGCTTCGGCATGTGGAAGTACGAAGTCGCCAACACCGACCACAGCCTCATGCAAGGCGTCGAACTCATCAACCGCCTGCTGCTGGGCGAACGCGAAACCACCATCGGCATGGTCTACAAAGTCACCGAAGACGGCCGCAACGCCGCCAACCACGAACGCCCCGCCCACGCCGGCAGCGGCGAAAAGCGACTCATCGGTGCGCCGGCTCTCCGACCCGGGTCTTCCTCGGTCGAACCCAAGAGCAACCCCGCCACCAGCGACGTCGGCGACATCGCCGCAGGCGAAGTGGGCGAGGAAGAAGTCGGCGTGACCACGCACAAGTAGTCAGTAAGCCGAAAAGGCGACAACGAGACACGCCCGCCTCCTGCATCGCGAAGCGGTACCATTCCCCCTGCGCACCCGCCGCTCGTGGACGGCCATGCGCCGGCGACCCGTTCGCTGGAGGGACTTCTGCATGTCGGTACCCGATCGCTACAAAACCATCCTCCTCTTCGGCCCTCCGGGCGTCGGCAAGGGCACGCAGGGCAAGATCCTCGCCCGCATCCCCGGTTTCTTTCATAGTTCGACCGGCGACATCTTCCGCAACCTCGACGCCAGCAGCGAACTGGGCCGCATCTTCTTCCAGTACAGCAGCCGGGGCGAACTCGTGCCCGACGACGTGACGATGCGCATCTGGAACCAGAACGTCTTCGCGAACACCATCCTGGGCCTCTTCAAGCCCTATGCCGACCTGCTCGTGCTCGACGGCCTGCCCCGCAGCGTCAATCAGGCCAAGGTGCTCTACCGCTACGCCGACGTGCTCAAGGTCGTGCACCTGGTCTGCAAGGACAAGGAATCGCTCTTCGAGCGCATGCGCAAGCGCGCAATGAAAGAAAACCGCGCCGACGACGCCAAGCCCGACGTCATCCGCCGCCGCTTCGAGGTCTACGAAAACGAAACCAAGCCCGTGCTCGAGTTCTACCCCGCCGAAGACGTCGTCGAAGTCGACGCCATGAACAGCCCGGCGGAAGTCCTGCACGACATCCTGGGCGGGCTCGTCAAGATGCAAGATGCGCACTTCAACAAGGATGAAGAGGCGGAGTAACTTCGCTCCCCGGCATCCCCACAAACCCCGCCATCCTCCCCGTCATCCCCCGATCCCGCCGATGCGAGAAGAATCGCTCCGCATCGCTCGAGGTGCAGCCCCCCACTACCTCCGCCGCCACGCCGCTGCCCCGCAACTGCTCGCACAGCGCGCCCGCAAGGTCCACGTCAAACTTCTGACCTCCGCGTTCGCGCACCAGCTCCGTCGCGGCCCCAAATCGCTCTCGAAACGCCGCCGCGACTTCCGGCCCCACTTCAAACGCCTCGCGCCCGATGCAAGGCCCCACCGCCGCGACCAACTCCATCGCCCCCAGCCCGCGCAGCCGCTCCACCGCCCGCTCCGCAACCCCCGCAACACACCCGCGCCACCCCGCATGCACCGCCGCGACGCCAACCACGCCGCCGCGTGACCGCCCCGCGATCAACACCGGCGCACAGTCCGCCACCCGCACGCACGCCACCCGCCCCGCATCATCCGTCACAATCGCATCTGCCTTTGTCGTCACGCCGTTCGCCGCGTGCGTCGCCTCGCCCACTCGCACCACATGCACCCCGTCCCCATGCACCTGAAGCACCTGCACGACTTCGCGCCCCAGCGTGCCCATCGCGTGCAACACAAGCTCGATGTTGCGAGCAATCGTCTCTGGCGGATCACGCCGCGAATCGCCCACGGGCAACTCGCTGGGGTTGCCAAAGTTCAGTGTCGCAAACACACCCTTCGAGTACCCCCCCACCCGCGTCGTAAAGCAATGCGGCACACCCCACGCATCCAACATCGCCGACCGCAGCACCAAAGGCCGCGGCAACACTTCCACACCCTCACGCTCCCAAACACCTCGCATCCGCCGCTCTCCCGTGGCACGGGCGTCCCGCCCGTGAGTCTCCGGGCCTTCTAGGCCCGTGGCTCGCCCGCCTTCACCCCCCCCCCCCCACACCCCCCCACATAACAAAGACCCCCCC